>JAYPOA010000006.1:0-38960 GCA_038130705.1 Methanobacteriota archaeon
CCGTGGGAAGACCCATCGGATTAGCAATCCGACGCAATGGCCAGGCTATGCGATCACCGCAACGGTCTCGGCACAAACGACCTTGAATTAAATTAGACGGTCTCAACTAAAGAAGTCGTCAAATTCATTATCGTCTATATTTTGCTTGGATCCTCGCTTTTCTAAGACTCTCTTGAGTCGTTTCCTTTTCTTTATAATCAATGGCAAACCTATGAAATTAATCATAATGGAGAAAATCATGATTATGCCTGATATTTGGAAATTAGTTTGTTGCATATCATCTACTAAGACTCCTAACCAGTCCACTCCGTATGGAGGTTCTGGGGGAGGTGGTGGAATAGGAATTCTATCTTGATTGAAATCCCAATATTGGTCATCAACATAGACTCTTTCTACATTCGGAGATGGATAGTCAATGAACGTTAATTCGTTACCAACGTAATCCAAAGGTGTCAAGATGTAGTAGTATGTTCGATATGGCTTTATTCCGTCAAAATCAGTGCCGTTCTGAACATACATTCCACTTTCTCCAGGGTTATTCTTCAATCCTGTTTCTATCGGTTCAATATATCGAAGGTCAACTTCATCTGGACGGAATTCCACTCTGTAGAGGTTCCAGCTAATGTTACCATCAGGTTCATGATTTGGCCAATCCCAAGTAAGTGTCAGCACATAACATCGACTCCAATCTATGAACATATCATAACAATCAGTACTATTGGTATAAACTATGCTGGATTTGAAATTAGAGACTTCAGAATTCGGGTCAATTGAGTCTCCACAAGTCAGTCCAGGGACGCCGTTGACTTTGGAAACCTGTGCTTCTGTATACTTTGCCTCTCCTGCTCTGTCAGTTGGTATTACTGCATATGATGCACATGTGCCTATTTCCAATCTTCTTTCATCATGCCAAGAGTTGTAGGTCCCTGGTAGTGAGGTAGACAGAGTATCTGCCATCAATCCACTCCAAACGAATTCACTTGAAACTTCATTGGGATCTGGGAAGTAAGAAGAAGCAGTAATTGGAGATGCGATTCTGAAAATTTTCCATCCTCCGAAGTACGGGTTTTCCAAGTCGCCGGTTGGTTCCCACTCAACTAACATTTCACCATCAGGTTTCTTGGTGAGTGTGACATTTCCAGCATCCACTTCTGGCGTTGGCAAAATTCCGACAATTAAAATATCCATATTTTGAGTTAGGTGTACGTTTAGAGTATCATTATCGATTAATTCGAAAGAATCATCGCCGAAGAACTGGCCCCAACTCGTTGATTCAAAGTTTTCTAATTGATATACTGCAATCGAATCACGCGGTATGGTATCAGGGATGATATTGGTTAGATTCAAATCGAAATCCATCCAATCCATACCGGCATCTAATTCACCTCCAGTTGGAACTACATCAATAGATAATCTCAATAATGGAGATAGTTCATTTCCGACTCGGTAATTTAGACCAGCAATAGGGTAGTCAAGATTAACCACGCTTTCTGCATGTGTTCGTGTTACGGCAGTACCGTTTAGCCAGTCGCCTTCTATGACACTAGTACTGTTGAAAATCGTGAAGTTCGCATATGCATATTCTGTTATAGAGTATGGAATCATTGAATCCCTGGCAGTTAATTGGAAATAGTGGTCCCCCAAACCGATATCTGCAGCATTGACTTCAATTTCGGAGCCTTCGATTGGGTCCATGAGTCCGTATAGGCTCCATGAATATGTGACGGGTTGAGCTGCGTTACCCATCACTCTGGCGCTAAATGTAATCGTATCAGCGGTTTTGTAGATTCCATTTTCGTTACTTTGGTCGATAATTGGATTCATTGCACCGCGCTCGACAAGTACATTTTGGTCAATCATGTTGTCTGATGGTTTGGCATCGACGCCCTCGTTGAGATTTTGGTCTATGTAAACCTTGAATTTCTTATCGCCCAGTTTCTTTATGTCAAAGTAACATTCTACTTCATCTCCTGTTGCAATTACCTCCGGCGTGCAAGTTTCATCATACTCCGTAACGTCAAAAGCATCTAAGATTAGGAACCTTACACTTGGATTTTCAACTGTCATGTTGCCGTTGTTTGAAATCTTTACGAGAAGACTATCGTTCCCGAAGAAGTATGTTGGGTCTGATTCGTTGATGGTAAAGGCAGGTTCCATTGAGGTTATTTCTATGTCGACAGTATTGTCGAATACAACTTCAATTGATTGTATATTGTTATATGAATTCATGTCGCCATTAGGTGTCCCACTTGATGAAAGTAAACCAAAGTACATGGTGTAACGGCCTTCTTCAGTATAATTTAGAGGTGGTAAATTTCGAGTGAATGATGCATCTGACCATGAGGGTAGGTCTGTGTAGTTTTGCACTGAACTGGCCACTTCAATTCCGTTATCATCGACTAAATTCCAACCTAATCCTGCGACTAAACCACAACTTCCACAAGAGGTGACATCTCCACTAACTGTCATTTGATAACTAGTGTTTGTGTTCATGACGGGCTCCCCATCATACATTGCTACATCTGTAAGTTGCGAAGTTAGATCTTGTGAATCAAATCGTATATCGACTAAACTACGAGTGAAATTTATTGTAAATGATTTTGCATCATTTGTTGCATTATTGTCCTCATCCACGAACCGATAAACTAGAGTAAAAGCACCTTCTTCCCCATTGGGGTTGAATCCTTGAGTAAATGTGAATACGGTAGTTTGCCCAATTGGGATTGATTCTATATCACCTTGCCCTCTGTCTTCCTTGTCCAAGAAACAGGAGTTGACATCCTGAATTCCTTCGCAAATAAACCATTCAATCGTTCTAAGGTTTACATTGTAGAAAAACCCTGGATTTGAGACCTGCACAGTTAGAGTTATCGGGTCCCACGAGGTCATGTAATCGTCAGGTCTCGGGGATATGGAGGTTGTAATTTCATAGTCCCCACTGACTGTTGCAGCGGCGCTCGGGGTGAACGTGATGCCCGTGAAAAGTGACAAAATCAATACTGCTACCAAACTCAGACTTTTTCTTGTCGAATCGGTTTCAGTGACAGCATACGCCCTGGACATCATGTAGTCGTAACGCTCGCCCCTCAAATATCAATCGGTGTATGATGCCCTAAATCTGTCATTTTGATACCTGCATCGAGAAACAGGCGACCCTCTTGAAACGGCTCGTATTCGGAGGTTCATGCAGGAAGGTGCTTTGATTAGTCGTCAAGCGCCTGAAAATGAAGGCGTTGTAGCAGTTGTTGAGTTTTTGAGTGCTTTTACTCTGTTTTTGATGATTTTAACAGCATTCATGTCTCTTGCTCAACTCGAATTAGGCAGTAACGACCCGTATACAGACCTAATCGACAGATCCGCAATAGATGGATTAGACAGATTAACAAGCGCAGAGGGCTATTTTGTTCCTTACATTGATGGCGTTAGGGACCAAAATAATGCCACGAAAGACTGGCATCTTGTTCCTGTGCTTGATCTGTATGAAGGTCTACTTCAACCAGGTATTGTCAATAACGGAACACTTGATTTCAATAGGATAAATGCTCTGCCTAATGTTAGTATTGAGGCCATGGCGAATGGTCTTGGTTTAGCAAAGGGGTTGCAGTTACGCCTTCAGATAGTTATTGAATCCTCTTCAAATTCATCTAAAATCGGAGAGGTACTTTTCTCCGGAGGCTCCGATCGGTCAACATCCGACACATCTTCCGTAGCTAACAGAAAATTCATCAATGGAGAAGATATCATTTCTGTAAGTCTCGAAGTCCATGATGGAGCATCTACACCTAAGTTGTTGAGAATTACAGAATTCTCTCCTCGTCCAACTAATGGTGGCCCTGAATGGATTGAAATTCAAAATCAGAATGGATTTGCCCTGTCCATGAAGGGTTGGTCCTTTGAAAGGAGCGGAACTTCTGGCACTACTGACTATCTCTACAAAGAGGGTGTTATCCCTGGTGGCCAAATCGGGTTATTCACTGGAGACCCTAATTCGCAGATAACAGGAAATGCATCTGTTGTTTATGATTTGGGAACAACAGGTTTCCTTGGCGTTGGCTCAATCAATGGGCTAGATGATTCAAGCGGTAGGCTTCGGTTACTATTTGCTGAAGAGGATGAAGGAGTGGGCACAATAGTTTCCCAGATGCAGTGGAATCCAAGCACGGGTATACTTGCGAACAGTACAGTAGTTTGGAATGGGGGGCCCCCTTCATCACCATCATCATGGTTTGTTTCAACATCTCCTACCCCGGGCGAAGTCTGAGTAATTTGGCGTATCGTTCATTTAGTGTGATGTATTCGGTTGTCTGTTCCCCATGCAACCATCAGCAGTTTACAGCCGAGACCGGTGCATCACTGGTATCCATGGAATGGATGAAATCCTTAGAGGTGGAATCCCTTATGGGTCAACAGTTTTAGCTGCTGGCACATGTGGTTCAGGAAAGACCACAATGGGAATGGAATTTTTGGTTAGAGGTGCGCTAGCAGGAGAAGCTTGTGCGCACTTTACAGCTACAGAGCCAAGTGTGAAGTTGTTGGAGAACATCAGGCAATATGCGTTTTTCGATATGAACATGATCGACTCAGGTTTGATCAACGTTTTTGATATGGATGTATTGTATTCATGGTTAGGCTTGGACAAAGCATCGTTCGATTTGGATGACGTTCACGCTTTAATTAAAGCAATTGTAGATATTGTCAATACAATAGGTGTAACAAGACTGGTTATAGATTCGGTTACAACTCTCTGTTACAAAATCAAAAGTGAGCAGTTGATTCGAGACTTTTTGTTTACTCTGGGTAAAAAACTCGCAACATTAGGTTGCACGACTATCTTAATTTCAGAAATAACTTCTGCGACTGAGAATGCTCACTGGTCATCCTTCGGTGTTGAAGAAGCGATTGCAGACGGCATTATCGTGATGGGAGATGTTGAAAGAATGGGGCACTTGCTGAGGTTTTTACAAGTGGTCAAAATGCGAGGTACATCACACAGCCGTGCTAAACATTGTATTGAGCTAACTCCGCTTGGGGTTATGTTGACTCCAATGCTAAAATGGGGTGCTGTTAGCGATAAAACAAGTAGGTGGGGGCAGTAATCATGTTTGAATTAGACCAAAGGATTGCTGAACAACTTACAGAAGTGAGTCTTTCCTCATCAGTGCAGGTGAGATGTGGTACTACTAACGCCTTTATGGTGACAGCATCTACTGTAATTCCACTTATGCAAATGTTTGAGATGGGCGGAGTTTACATTTGTGCTACAAGAGGTGCGGTTGAAATTATTGATGCGTTTAATTCAATTGGAGTTGACGTTTCAAATATCCAATTCATTGATTTAGTTTCTTCAGGAATACTTGGAGGAACTGATGTTGAATACAACAACATCACATTTGTAGACAGCCCCATTATGTTGGAAAGCGTACTCTTACGAACGCTTTACACCCTAAGGATTATTCCAACAGAGAGAAACTTTGTCTTGATTGATTCTGTAAATGCGTTAGCGATTTACAATGAAGAAAAGATGCTAGCAGAGTATCTTCACACTTTTATCAACACATTCAGGCAAAGAGAAGTATTGTCGGTAATTTTGAATGTACCTGACCAGGTTCCCCCAACGGTTTTATCAAATTTAGACCTATATTGTACCGACTTAATCGACCGTGGACAGGTGGTTATTCACTAAGTGGTGATATTATGGATAAGCAGATTCAATTCAGTAAGGATGATGAAGAATTCTTCGGTTCTGTAGGAAGCTTTGGTGTTCCAAAGTTCGACAATGCCATGCACGGAGGTGTCCCAAGAGGATTCCTCGTTGTTGGATTCACCGACGTTGGTTCCGGTTCAGAATTGTTTGCCAAGCAATTTACATCACCTGCAGAGGAACCTGATAATACAATTCTGATTTCAACGAATGAAAGTCAGTTGGAAATTGCTCGTGTATTCAACAAATATAGATGGCCAACAGATATCGGCGTGAGAACTCTTGGTGAAGAATACAATGCAAGGGTTCTAGAAAAGGAACTACTGGCCAGTCGATACAGATTGGAAGGATTCAAGCTCCCAGATATTCAGAGATTGGCCCAAACGAGATTTGTAGATGATGACACTCAGGATTTCCTTACCGAGATGACCAATGAAATAATGGCTATGGGGCCATATTTCAGAGCTGTAATAGATTCTCTTGACTTTTTCATGCAAAGAGAAGATCCGAGCAGAGTTGTCGCAATGTTGAGAATGATGCAAGCACATACTCAAATCCATAGAGGAATCTTATTCATTACAGTTTCAAAGGACACAATCACGCCTGCAATAAAGCAAGAAATGGCTGCAATTGCCGACATGGTATGTGACTTCAAAGTCAGAACAATCGGTTCGGATTTCGAAACATCGATGACGGTTACAAAGTTTAGAAACGCACCTGAAAATCTGTCTATCATGGTATACAGAGTTACGCCAGAAGAAGGAATAACTCCAGAAACCGTGGAGCGTATTGCTTAGTGTTTCTGTATAGGTTGAAAAACTTTGAACATTGAGTTCAAATAAAAACACCATAAGCAACCCCTGTGTCAGAAGACGAAGCAGTCTTACAAGACTCGGTAGTTGGTGGAGATCTACATGTTGGAGATGTTCACAATAATATCCACACAACTAATGTTTCAAAATCAACAAATGTAGAGATGCCAGCGTTTGAAAATGTTGGTGAGGGAATAGTGAATATAACACAAACTGTTTTTGATTTTATCAAAGGTATCATTAACAGAGTATTGCTCTTTGCTACGGTTACAGTATTGGTTTGTGGGTTTTTGATTTACAATGGAAATATTGACGTGAATGAACTATTCAAGTGAAGATAATAAGTCTCAATCACTATTTTTTCTCGCCTTAAATCTGCTAGACATGCCAGGGAATAGCAATCTTGCTTTAACATCTGTAAATCCAATTTCTTTCATGATTTTCTTGTAATATGAATGTGTTCCATAGTGTGTGTAAGTGCGCGCTAACCACTTCCATGGATGATTCGGATCTTTTGTTACAATCCGTGCAACCCACTGAACGAAGGTTGCCATGTAGATGCGCCCGAAGATACCGTGCAACCAGTTGGCTTTCCCCGCATCGCATATTACTAACTGACCTCCTGGCTTTAGAACTCTGTGAATTTCTTCTAATCCCTTTTTCTTGTCCTTAAAATCACGGAAAGAGAACAAGCAAAAAACTCTGTCAAAAGTGTTGTCAGGAAGCGGGATTTCTTCTGCGATTGCTTCTACATAAGCTGCTTTAGAGTCTCCATTTTGACTTCTTGCCGCATCTACTCTCTTTTTACAAACTTTCAACATTTCAGCACTCGGGTCAAGGCAAGTTAGTTCGGTATCTCTCAAATCTACGGCAAAAGAACCGGGGCCGCACCCAATTTCAAGAACATTCATCCCGGGTTTTGCATGACTTCGGACATGCTTTCTCATTCCTTTGTCAAATCCCAAAGTCATAATTTTATTCACTCTGTCATAAACTGGAATCGTTGCTTCAAGTTGCCTTTCAAGTTCTGTCCAAGCATCATCATCAATCCCTGAAGGGTCAAATCCGCCTGTGCTTGAACGGTCTGCCATAATGGGGCGGTTAGTAATGTGGTTTTGACCATTTGGGGTAGAATTCCAATTGAATCGAATCCAATAAAGTAAAATTCCAACCAAGAGGGTTATGAACCCGTTGTAGTTGGCAGGGACTACAGGGTGATTTTTATGGGTATGTCCGATGTACTTCAACACATAAAAAATGCTGAAGAATCTGCAAAAGAAACCTTGGCTGATGCCAAAGAAAAAGCAACCAAGATTGTCGCAGATGCTCGCAAAGAAGCTTCTGAAATTTTGCAAAACGCTCAGGATGGAGCTGTTTCGTCAACTGTAGCAACCATCGATTCAGCAAAACAAGAGGCCGGAAAGGAAGCTGAAGGAGTCCAAGCAGAAGGCGCCAAAGCGGTTGAATCTATTCATTCATCCGCAGGTGACAAAAGAGATGCCGCTGTTCAAATAATCATAGATTCATTGATGTCAAACTGAGGTGATAATTTGCTGAGCACTGTCGAAATGGTTCGTCTAACTATGGCCGGGTCAAATGACAACTTGGACGATGTTTTGAGAATATGCGCGGACCTTGGATACATCCACATCACTCCTTATTCGGGTGATACTGATGGCATTACGGTCGGTACTCCTCATCCTTCAGCAGATTCAAAGTCCAGCCTACTTTCAAAAGTTAGGTCGGTCAATTCAGTTCTATCATGTTCAAACAAACAAGGACCGCTATCGAAAATCGATGTTGAGAAAGTTTTGGAAAGAGGCTTCTCAGGAAAAATCGATTCTGTTTCAGAATACATTGCTGAAATGAACGAAGCGGAAGCATCCATTATCAGGCTCAAAGAGAAGGCATCGATTTTGGAAAAGATTTCACCTCTGGACATTCCTCTTGAATTGATGACTCAAATTGAATCAGTAGAAGTATATCTTGGCGAAACAAGCAAGACTGAAAGAGCAAAACAAGTATTTGGAGAATTGGCAAACAGGGTTGAAATTCACGTCGTTAACAATTTGATTGCCGTTGCATGCGCTGGAAAAGATGCTGCTGAAGTTCAGATGGCTTTGGGCGAAATCGGTGTTAAACCAATCCAGATTCCAACCGGGAAAGGAAAGCCTAGTTCTCTTTACGCTCAAGCAAGAAAAGACATAGATATCAACCAGTCAAAAATAGATGAGTGCCAAGACAAATGCGATTCTTGGGCAAATGAAAACGGTCGCACTCTTTTAGCAGTTCAGGAATACTTAGAACGAGAAGTAGAAATCCTCACAGGTCACACTCTTTGTGCTACCAGTGAACATGCCTTTGCTTTGGAAGCATGGCTTCCTGCAAACAAAGCAGACAAAGCACGAAGCATTCTTACAAAACACGCATCTCATGTTACTATCGAAGAATTTGTGGATGACCACCACGGCCATCATGATGACCACCATCACACAGAATATCCTCCAATTGAATATGATACACTTCCGTCAACAAGGCACGCATCACTTTTGACAAATTTAGTGGGTAGGCCAAAGTATGGGACAATCGATCCTACAAGCCTTATCGCTTTCACATTCCCAATTTTCTATGGATTAATTCTTGGAGATGCAGGCTATGGCCTTGTTATCATGCTTCTTGCGCTTCTGCTCAAATCAAAGATAGGTCATGACCCATCAGGAAAGATTGCTGCAAGAATTCTAATGAACATGGGAATTGCGACGTTCATAGTTGGTATGCTTACGGCCGAAGCATTCGGATTCGTTATAGAAAAGTGGGCGATTTTCACGTGGTTGTATGAGCCGATGTACAGCGCTACACATCACGCTTTAGAAGGCACTGTATTCATTGAATGGTTTGGATTGTCACATACGTATCTTCCGTTCCATCGAGCAGGAGGCGCTCTTCCTGATTACATATTACTCTCAATTTATCTTGGGTGTGCCCACCTATTGCTCGGTTTCATCATAGGTTTCGTGAACGTATTGAAGAACCACGGATTCGTAGCGGCATTCTTTGAAAAAGGGTCCTGGCTACTAATCCTAATTGGTGGGTCTGCACACATTCTCAGATTCATAACCGATGATAGCTATGGAACTTTCGAGTTGTCAGGATGGTCTATCACTGTAATCGTTGGTGTAATCTGTCTAATCATCGGATTGGCAGTTTACGAAGGCTTTGGATGGCTTGGTGGGCTAATCATGGGCCCAATAGAGACATTCGGTCTCTTGGCAAATACTCTATCTTATCTCAGAATAATGGCTGTTGGAGTAGCGGGCGTCAAGATTGCAGAAATTGTCAATGAAATGGGCTTCCACGGTATGGCCGATGCAATTACAGCTGGAGATTACCTACTTGTCATACCACTATTCCTATTATGGATTGGAGTTCAAGTATTTGCCTTAGCACTTGGACTACTTTCACCAAGCATTCACGCAGTCCGTCTACACTTCGTTGAGTGGATGGGCAAGTTCCACGACGGCTCCGGCGAGGAGTTCAAACCATTGGGTGGCCGTCCTCTACACGTGGAGGGTTACTAATATCACAGTCCCAAATTGGACAAACAGGAGGTAAAAAAATATGAACGCAAAAATTGTGAAGATGAGCCTAAGAGCATTGATCATCCTTATGGGTATCTCTATGCTAGCACAAGGAGTACTAGCAGCACCAGAGGCCTATGATGGATGGGGTAAGTACATGGGATCCGGTATTGCACTGGGTCTGGCTGCTATTGGTGCAGGATACTCCCAAGGAAGTATCGGAAGCGCAGCAGTCGGCATGCTTGCTGAAGACGGATCAAAATTCGGACCAGCTCTTATCTTTACTGCATTACCAGAATCTATCGTTATTCTAGGTGCGCTACCACTGTTCCTATGAGCAGTTTTGTTCAACTTGGAGTCAATCTCCAAGATGAACCGGAGGTGAACTAATGACGCTAGAACAATTAAAGAATGATATTTCTGCTTCAGCGAAAGCAGAGGCAAAAGCTACCATTAAGGCGGCAGAGGATGAAGCAAAAGCTATCATCGACGAGGCAAAATCTCGAGCGGACTCAATCAAGAGTGAAGCATCAGGGAAGGCAGAAAAAGACGCTGGTCAACTTTCGAAAGAATTGGTTGCATCGGCCCGTCAAGCCAATCAAAAAGAGATTCTCGTTGCAAGGAGACAAGAATTGGATGCTACTCTATCGAGTGCTCGGGAGAAACTGGGAGACGCAAGCCTATCAGGCAGAGCAAGTTTACTCAAGAGTCTCGTAAAGAAGGCTGAAGGTATGTCCTCTGGAAAGATGGTTATGAGACCTACTAAGATCGATAAAGCGGCTCTTGAAGACGCCGGTAAGAGTTTCAAAATGGGAACTCAAGTTGACGGCTTAGGTGGATTTATCCTTGAGGCTGAAGATGGTACACTGTCCTTTGATTTCCGTTTCGATACATTACTCGAAAATGCATGGAATGACCAAAGGGCTGCTGTTAACCAAACATTATTTGGATGATGGAGTTGAAAAATAATGTCGATATTAGGGAATAACACTGCGTACGTCGCTTCCCGTGCTAAGGCACGAAAGTCCAATTTGATGGACAGGACAAGACTAAGGCAGTTAATTCAACAATCCCCTGACCAGCTTACTGTAGCAGTTGCTGACAGTGGTTACAGGGCTGAAATCGATTTGTACGCAAGTCGATTCAGTGGTGGAGACCTGGTAGAAGCGGCATTAACCCATAACTTACAGAACGAACTGAATAGCATTATTGGATTATGTAATGGCAGAGTGAGGAGCATTGTTGAAATTTACACTAACAGGCACCAATATCACAACGCAAAAGTAGTTCTAAGAGCGGTTTTCAATGAGGTTGAAGTAGGTAAAGTGTCACATTCTATACTTCCTGAGGAAAGTGAAGTGAATGTGCCATGGCTAAAGATTATTGAGGAGTCCTCAACTATTCAAGAGGCTGCAGGTCAGATGAGACGTCTGCCATTTGGTAAGGCTTTAACAGCTATTCCAGAAGACAAAGGTCTCCAGGTCTACGAAGATGAATTAGATATTCATTATTTCAGTAGCTCCATGAAGAAACTGACAGGTGGTAGCCCAGATGTAAGATTCCTTAGAAACTATTTGGCAACCGAAATCGACCATCGAAATATCATTAACATCCTTGAAGGGCACGCCTTTGGCTTGTCTCAAGAGGAAATTACCCAGTCATTAATCAAAGGCGGAAGAATTCTGAACGAAAGAAGTTTTTCTCAAGCGTCCTCAAGCAAGGATGGTTTGATGGATTTACTTCGCCAATCAAATAACTTCGACTTTGATGCTTTCCAAAATAACATGTCAATATCTGAAGAAGAGAGGACATTGGATCCAGTAATTACTTGGTTGCGAGAACGCGAAAATGCGCAAATGCAACGAATGAGTTACCTCCATCCGATTTCTGCATTGCCGATAATTCACTATGTTTCGGCTAAAGTGCAAGAAGTAGAGGATTTACGCCTTATCGTTAGAGGCCGTTTAGCAGGCCTGTCAACCGAGGTTCTGGAGGCACACGTTCTTTGAGGTGTTATGAATGGATATAGCAGTAGTTGGTAGTCCGGAATTCACATTGGGATTCCAATTGGCTGGAATTAGCAATTTACACAACCCTGAAGGCGAAGATGAAACGTCAAAAGTTTTCAGGGATTTACTTACAACAAAAGGGATTGGAATTGTGGTTGTCGACTCCGCAGTTCTTGCTTCCCTTCCAGACCGTCTCAAAGAGAGACTGTCTGAAAGCGTCACTCCTACAGTTCTTGGAATAGGAACTGAGGAGGACACAACGCTGCGTGAAACAATTCGCAAAGCAATAGGAGTCGATTTGTGGAAGTGATTCAACAAAAGGAGGAAGAGAAATGAGCAATGAAGGAGTAATTTACCGAATTTCTGGGCCGGTTGTAACAGCGACTGGAATGGAAGCGGGAATGTATGACGTTGTCCGAGTAGGACACGAAGGTCTAATGGGAGAAGTGATTGAATTACACGGCGATAAAGCTGTTATTCAGGTATATGAGGATACCAGCGGTATCAGGCCTGGAGAACCAGTACTAAACACACGTGAAACACTATCTGTCGCTTTAGGTCCAGGTCTGTTAACGCAGATTTACGACGGTATCCAAAGGCCGTTGGCTACCTTGGAAGAAGTAATGGGTGTATTCATTACAAGAGGTGTTGACGCTGATGGTTTTGATATGGAAAAGAAGTGGCAATTCGACGCTACGGTTTCAAATGGCGATGATGTCGTCAGTGGTCAAGTAATTGGCACTGTCCAAGAAACCGAAACTATCGTACACAAGATTATGGTTCCACCCGGAAAAGGTGGAAAGGTCAAGTCTATATCATCAGGAGAATTTAACGTGACAGAAGACGTTTGTACTCTTGATGATGGCACTGCTATCCAAATGATGCAGAAGTGGCCGGTTAGAACACCAAGACCATATCAACAGAAGTATGCTCCAGATACGCCACTAATTACCGGTATGCGCATCCTCGATTTCCTCTTCCCTCTTGCTAAGGGTGGTGCAGCTGGTATTCCTGGTCCATTCGGTTCTGGAAAAACAGTTACCCAACAATCACTTGCAAAGTATTCAGACGCTCAAATTGTAGTTTACATCGGTTGTGGAGAGCGTGGGAACGAAATGACGGAAGTATTAGACGAGTTCCCTCACCTAATAGATCCAAACACTGGTAAGCCACTGATGAACAGAACAGTAATGATTGCAAACACGTCAAACATGCCGGTAGCTGCCCGTGAAGCATCTGTGTATACAGGAATCACAATTGCGGAATACTTCCGTGACATGGGATACGACGTAGCACTAATGGCTGACTCAACAAGTCGCTGGGCTGAAGCAATGCGTGAAATTTCATCACGTTTGGAAGAAATGCCCGGTGAAGAAGGATACCCTGCATATCTTTCGAGTAGGATTGCAGAATTCTACGAGAGAGCTGGGCGTGTCCAGACCCTAAATGGAGACGATGGTTCAGTAACTGTAATCGGTGCAGTATCACCTCCTGGTGGAGACATCTCAGAACCAGTTTCTCAAGGTACACTTCGTATTGTAAAGGTATTCTGGGGATTAGATGCAGGATTAGCAAGACAAAGACACTTCCCTGCTATTAACTGGCTAAGTTCTTACAGTCTGTATCCTCCATCTTTGGACCAATGGTTCAGAGATAACATTGCACAGGACTACCCTGAAATCAGAACCGCAATCAGCGGTCTTCTACAGGTTGAAGCCGAATTACAAGAAATTGTGCAACTGGTGGGTTCAGATGCATTGCCTGTTGACCAGCAATTAACATTGGAAGTCGCAAGAATGATTCGTGAATACTTCCTTCAGCAAAATGGATTCCACGAAGTTGACGCATTCTGTACTGTAGACTTGCATTACAAGATGGCTAAGGCAATCCTAACTTTCCAAGAATCTGCTAAATCCGCAATGGCTTCAGGCGCAGACCTGCAAGACGTAGTAAATGTTCCATCAAGAACAGACCTAATGCGTGGTAGATTCGAATCAACATACATGGATGACATCGATGCATTAGTTGAGAAGATGAATGATGAAATTGCAGCTGCAATAGGAGAAAACTAAGGAGGAATATGAATGTCTGGAAAAGAATATCGAACAATTACTGATGTTAAGGGACCTCTAGTGTTCCTTAACAAAACTGAACCGGTCGCTTTCGGAGAAATTGTACAACTACGATTAACCGATGGGTCAATGAAGAATGGTCAGGTATTGGATACCTCAGAAGACCTTGTTGTTGTACAGGTGTTTGAGGGAACTGCAGGAGTAGATTTGAACACTGGTGTCAAATTTATGGGGGATGTGTTCAAACTGCCAGTTTCAGATGACCTTATCGGTAGAATTCTCGATGGTGCAGGAAGGCCACGTGACGGCGGACCTGACATTGTCGCAGAAGAAAACGCCGATATTATCGGTGCTGCTATCAACCCATACTCAAGGCAGAGTCCACACGATTTCATTCAAACTGGAATCAGCGCAATCGATTGTTGTACTACACTCGTTAGAGGACAGAAGCTTCCAATTTTCAGTGCTTCAGGTCTTCCACACAACGATATTGCATTGCAAATCGCAAGACAAGCAAAACTAAAAGATTCAGATGAGGAATTTATTGTAGTATTCTGTGCTATGGGTATTACTGCTGAAGAATTTAATTTCTTCAGAAGTGACTTAGAAAGAACAGGAGCACTTGAAAACGCTGTATTATTCGTTAACCTGGCGGATGACCCAGCTGTTGAAAGAATCATTACTCCAAGACTTGCTTTGACAGCAGCAGAGTATCTCGCTTTTGAGAAAGACTACCACGTACTTGTTATTTACACTGACATGACAAATTACTGTGATGCTCTTCGACAAATTGGTGCGGCTCGTGAAGAAGTACCTGGAAGGCGTGGATATCCTGGTTACATGTACACTGATTTGGCTATGCTTTACGAGCGTGCTGGAATTGTAAAAGGTAAGAAGGGAAGCATTACGCAATTCCCAATTCTAACAATGCCTGGTGACGATATCACTCACCCAATTCCGGATTTGTCAGGATATATTACCGAGGGACAGATTGTTATCTCCCGTGAATTACACCAAGCTGGTATCTACCCGCCGATTAACGTATTACCGTCTCTATCAAGATTGATGGGATCATGTATCGGAGCAAAGACAACACGTGAAGATCACAAATCGGTTTCCGACCAGATGTATGCTGCATACGCTCAGGGAAGAGAATTGAGAGGATTGGTTGCAATTGTTGGTGAAGATGCACTAAACGAGCGTGACAAGCAATTGCTTGATTTCTCCGGTGTATTCGAGGATAAATTCTTGAGACAATCAAGAGATGAAGACCGTTCTATAGACGAAACTCTGGACCTGTGCTGGACATTGATGTCAGAAATCGACACCAAGTATTTGGTAAGACTTGACCAGAAATGGATTGAGAAATACCACCCAGACAACAGAGCTTGAAACCGTTGCGAGATTTTAGGAGGTAATCAAATGGCACTGGATATCAAACCAACCCGAAGCGAATTGATTAATCTCAAGCGTAGAATCAAGCAGACCAAAAACGGTTACAAACTGTTGAAGATGAAGAGAGACGGTTTGTTTCACGAATTTAGGACCCTTCTATCGGATATGATTCAAGCAAAGAGAGAGCTTACTGAGTCTTATGTTCTAGCAAAATCTCGTATCGATCTTGCAAACGCAATTGAAGGAGGATTGAAAGTAAAATCTGCCGCAATCGCTAACTCATCTTGCCCTGAAGTTGAGGTAGAGAGGAGAAATATCATGGGAGTTGTAGTGCCTTCGGTCTCAGGAACAAACTTGAAGCAGGCTTTCGGTGAAAGGGCAATTGGATTTACAGGCTCTTCACCTTACATCGATGAAGCGGCGGATTCTTTTGGCAATTTAATTGAGAGAATGGTAAAAGCCGCTGAAATGGAAGCTACACTCAAGAGATTGTTAGCTGAAATTGAAGCAACCAAGCGTCGTGTAAATGCTTTAGAATTCAAGGTTATACCAGAACTTGAAGAAGCAAGAGTATTCATTCAACTAAGATTAGAAGAAATGGAGAGAGAGGAAACATTCCGTCTCAAGCGTTTCAAAAACAAGTGATATTATACCCGATTGATTCATTGAGGACGGGTAACACCCCATCAAGTAACGGGGAATTGATATGACTGAGGCCGAAACTATCTCTGTCCATGCAAAATCATGGAATAACAGAGAATTATTTCACTCGATTTTATCAAGATATTGTGTTGTTCTTGAAGACCTTGGTGGGCGCAGTCCCACATACCTCATATCAGAAAAAAAAGGTCAAGATATTCATGATGTCTTGGAAGAAATCAATAATCATCTCAAAAAATTGGGATATAGCGCAAGGCTTTTTCCGGATGAACCGTGGATTATTCAGTTAATTCCAGATCCAAGATATCAGTGGCCATCTCCAAGATTCGTTATCTCGATGTGGCTCATATCCCTCATAACAACCATCTATGCGGCTGAGAAATGGATGAATTCTGGAAGGCCTGTCGGTGGGTGGTTTGTTGAGAATGCATCATTAGATGCAATGGTTGGATATACTCTTCCGATATTTTTGACACTACTAATCGCATCACACATACAAAGGAAAGTTGCAAAAAATCACGACGTACATTTACCACACATTTTCCCTATCCCTGGACCAGCGATGATTTGGTGGCCTTTCGGTATGATAGGTTTCGCATCATTACCACGAAGTGATGCACGTTTGTGGCCTGATAGATCTTCACTAGGTAATACCGGTCTCTCTGCACCTTTTGTGATGGTATTATTCGGTATGGTGCTAATTTTTGTAGGACTGCTTTTGACTCCAGAAATAGTAGTGATAAACTCCGCGCCTTTCGTGGTAGAGTTACCATTTTTAGCCAATATATTAGCTCTTATTTTAGAAGGGGAGAGGTCGGTCTTCCTCAAAACAGCATGGGCACATCCATTTACGAGGGCAGGTATGACTCTCACTTTCTTTGGTTGGATTGCATTATTACCTATTCCAACTCTACCTGGTGGTAGAATACTGATTGCGAGAATGGGTATCCCCGAAGCAAGGTCAGGGTCATCACAAGTGATGCTACTGTTAGTTGTCTTGTTATTTGCATTTTTATTCGGAGCTTTTGCTGAGTGGAACATATGGGTTCCAGTGGTCGCCCTTTGTGCTTCGTTGTTAATCACTAGGGGTAGCGATCCAACTCTGCCAATAGTTCTCGATGATTTCAAAGGCTTACCTGAAAAAGACCATAGAAGATTGGGAATAATTTTGTTTATGATATTCATGTTTGCATTACCATCTCAGTTGCCGTTTTCGGAGGATAATAGTTGGAATGATGAAATATCTTACAGCCTTTCCGATGACATAATTGAGATAGATGAAGGATGGTTCAACCAGTCAATTACTATCACCAATCCATCACTAATTACCCAGTCATGGTTTGTCGGTTATCATGAAGGACCCTTTGGAGATATTAATTTGTCATCGATTGACTGTTCATCAGGAAAAGAGATTACTTCGAACAAATGTGGTGGTGAAATTGAACCTTTATCCACGATTACAGTAGAATTTAATTTCCAATGGCTCGAGTCATGGAACTCGGCAGGATTCGACTTAGTGTGGCATACAAGTGAAGGTTTTGAGACTAATTCAGTAATTCCAAATTTGGATATTTATCCAATATCAAATTGGATATTCAATGATGACTACGATGACCCAAAGGTCTGTCTTGACATTTTTGTTGATTCAAAAAACAACACTATCTCATTGAGTTCCTCTCCCGGATTTTCATCTTGGAGAGATATTGATGTCAACAATAACTATACCGTTACTAAAGGTGTAAATCAACTCTGTTTAGACGGTTTGTCAGGTGACAACATGGTATGGGCATCAGAACTGCAATTTTCGATAGATAATCATACATTTGTAAGCGGTTATGAAGCGTCTCGTTTCGTTTCAATCCCTCAGGCCGGAATAATCCTTGATTCGGCTGAATCATTATTCCCATTCTCTGTAATGGGTTCAAATTACAACGGGACTTGCGAAGATATTGGAGTCGTAACTCCTCCCTCCACAATAGTAAACAATACTACAATTTGGGACATGAGAGTTTTACAATTTGCAGAATACAATGAAGCAGGACCTATCCTACTACTTGTAGAACCAAATACCGAGATATCAGTGTGCTCAGATGATTATTTACCAGAAGTATATCGCGTTCGTGAAGGACCTGAATTGTTATTGATGAAAGATGGTAATCTATCTCACGATTGGATTGGAAATGTAATAGTTGAAAATGATTCAATTGTGATAAATAACCCAACTGATGACAATTTAACGATAAACATAGAATTCGATGGAAATGGAGAACAGTGGCAAATTTCAAACACGATTGTAATTCCTTCAAACTCTACTGAGGACATATCTGCAATCGCTCCTGAAACAGGTACGTCATTTGTTTGGCTTGAATTAGATGAAGGAGATGTAATACTTCATTTGGTAAACCATGAGGTGTGATAATGAGGATCGCTGTAATAGGCGGAGGAGCTATTGGAAGCCTTATTGCTGCGAAACTCGTCGAAGATGGAAATGAAGTTTTGATTCATGCTAGAGGCCAGCATGGCGCCGAGATGGCTTTGAATGGCTTACATATTACTGGAATCTGGAATAGAATAATTTCTCCTGATGAGTGGTTTGTGAGTTTGGATGAAATAGAGAAACCACCAGAATTGGAAAACTATTACGACCAAGCAATCATTACTGGAAAGTCAAAAGATACTTCCAATCTCTGTAAAATTGCTAATTTTTTCACTAAAGGGCCTGTTCTATCCCTTCAAAATGGAATAGGTAATTTAGAAATCCTTCATGATTACTTTTTCGAGAAATCTGCGGTTGGCGTTACTACAAACGCGGTTACTAAAATTGAGCCTGGTAGGATTATTTGGGTCTCAAAAGGAAAATTGGAAATCTCAGGAAATGCGGGTCAGGAATTCGTTTCATCACTCAATTGCCTTTCTCCTGATTTCTTCGTAAAGCCGGATGAAATCTTGTGGAACAAACTTTTAATCAATGTTGCAATAAATCCGATAGCAGCAATGTGTGGAGTAAGAAACGGTGAACTAGCCAAAGAACCGTTATTATCCCAATGTGAATCAATAATGTTAGAAGCAGCAAATATTGCACGCCTGTCTGGTGTAATGGTGGCAAATGACATCCAATTAATCGAAAACTTGCATAAGGTTATTTCAGATACTTCGGAAAACATATGCTCAATGTTATCTGATGTAAAATCCGGGAAAGACACTGAAATCGATTTCTTATGCGGCCAAGTAGTTCTACGTGGCGAAAAGTTAGGTGTTCCAACACCATTAAATTCTATGCTCCTTAGTCAAATAAAATCTCTCAAATGAGGTCTATATTGTAGTGCAAGCCCTTGTTTTCTTTTCGCAACAGTGCGTCTTCAGTGATGTGGGTTGCAACAAGAACGAGGTTTCTTATCTCTACAAGTTCTCTTGTTGGAATGCTTGTTCTCCAAATCAAGTCAACTTCTTTTGTCAATAATCCAAGCATTCTTTTTGCTCTTTCTAATCTACTGAATGATCTCACTATTCCCACATCATGAGTCATGGTTTTTCTCAGGGTTTCCAAATCTCTTACCAGCGGAGCATGCTCAATCAATTCTTGCATCCCATCCGCTCTCCACTTTGGGATATCTTCAGTTGAATCGATTACATTTTCTATAAAATGTAGGGCTGCTCTATTGGCAAATACTACGGCTTCGATTAAGCTATTTGATGCAAGTCTATTTGCTCCATGCATTCCAGTACAAGCGACTTCCCCAATTCCGTATAATCCAGGAATGGATTCATCATTCTCCATCATTACTTGGCCTTGTATATTTACCTTCAATCCGCCAACCATGTAGTGAGCGGCTGGTGCTACTGGAAGTGGGTCGTCTCCCAATGATAACCCAAATTTATTAAGTCGATTTTCAATTGTAGGGAAGTTGCTTAGTAGCATATCTTTCGATAGATGGTCAGTGACCAACCACACGTTTTTCGCACCGGTTATTTTCATTCTTTGGTCACAAGAACGTGCGACTACATCTCTTGTAGCCAAACTTCCAAGTTTTGAATATCTCAAAGTAAATGAATAATTTTCTGGGTTCCCACCTTTGTTTTTGTACTCTTCTAATCCTTCATCATCAAGTATGATTCCGCCCTCTCCCCTCAAGGCTTCAGTAATCAGGAACGGCTTTTCGTTACCGGCCATCAATGCTGTAGGATGAAATTGGAAAAACGCCATGTCCTTGCTACATGCACCAGCACGAACCGCCATAGCGAGCCCATCTCCACTTGCAACTTTTGGATTAGTTGTCTTTTCCCATAGTTGTCCGCAACCACCAGTTGCTATCAAGACAGCATCTGCATAAAGTGATATCATATTTCCTGATTCCAAATCGAGACACCAAATGCCTTTGATTCCATCCTTTGGATTTCCATGTGTTCTTTGAATCAAGTCTACTCCGAGGCAATATTCCTTAATCTCAATATTTGATTTATTCAAAACTGAATTTGTAAGGGCTCTTTCGATTTCAGCCCCAGTTGCATCTTTAGCATGTAAAATACGTCGTGCTGAATGGCCACCTTCTTTCACGAGATGATATTCTTCTCCTTCTTTTTGGAAATCCACCCCGTATGAAAGTAGGTCCCTGATTCTATCCCCTGCCTCCTCTACAACACATCTCACAACAGATTCATCACAAATTCCATCTCCCGATGAGAGTGTATCATTAATGTGTAATTCCATTCCTGGGCCATCGGTTTTGTCTAATATCCCAGCAATGCCGCCTTGGGCCCAATTCGTGGATGAATCTACTGACCTTTCTTTGGTAATAATAGTCACATCATGGCCTGCTTCACTAAGCTTCAACGCAGCAAAAAGGCCGGCAATGCCACTTCCAATTATGACGACTTTTGACATTATGGTCAGCCTTGCGAGAAGCCATCTATTTTCAAAGGTGCCTACTCTATTATTCCGACATCAATAAGTGATTGTTACCTTTCAGTATGGATATGGGGCTATTGAAGAAATTCTCTGCCGTTGCAGGGTTGGCGATGATAATCGCTGCAATAGCAAACGTAGAATTTGGGGCTCTCATGCAGTTAGACCCTCCTCAAAAATTAATTTTAGCAAGAGCCGCTGACCCAGGTTGTAACTCTGAGGAAATCCAAAAAGACTTAGATGACGGTAACATAAACGAATGCGTTACTTCCATCGGAGTGTGGGATGGACCTGATTTGCTATTGTTAGCAGAGGGTGGAATTCTATTCCTGTCTACCTTTTTAAGATGGCCACGTAAAGGAAGGTGGGCGATGAGAATTAGACGTTTAGCAATCGTTTCAGGAATTGTTCTTTGCGGTCTTGCAGTCGCAGATAGATTTGATAAATTACCCGGAACCTCATCTGAAGAAATAGCAATTTTACTCCCTTTCCCTGCTCCTGGAATAGCAGTTCAAATAGGAATTTTTGCGATTGGAATATTTTTGATTAGAGGCCCGAAGTATGGTGTTGACTATGAAAATAATGCGAAGAAGCAATCGAAGAGAAATCAGAATGTCACTCATCACCAATTAGATGCCGCATACGCCGCCGGTGGTTCTCTCGGCGATCTCGAGAAAAAGCGCAGGAAAAAATCGTACAAGTACAATACAATTGGTGATTTGTGGAAGGACCAAGGTTTGTCCCAATACGAGGATAAGTTCGAGGCGGGTTCACGTGATGAATTCGCAGGAGAAAACAAGAGAACTTGTCATTTGTGTAACGGAGAAGGATGTGCAGGATGTAATCGAAAAGGATTCATCGCCTAATCGTTGTATTCGGCTTGAATTACACTATTCAATAAACGACATCTTTCTCTTGAGATATTCGTAACCTTCAAGACCCCTATCGTCCCCTGAGCGATTTGAGGTCAAGAGCGTAGTATCTTGATTTGAGGGATAGGGATGTATCTAAAACAATTAGAAGTGGAAAACTTCAAGTCGTTCAAAGGCGAAGCTGTGATACCTTTCGATAGAGGTTTCACAGCAATAACTGGGCCAAATGGTTCTGGGAAATCGAATTGTGGCGACGCAATCCAATTCGTCCTTGGTGCACGTTCTTCCAAGGTTTTGAGGGCTCAAAATTCAAAAGATTTGATCTTTAATGGAGGCAAATCCAACAGGCCGGCAAGAAATGCAAAAGTGACATTGGTTTTTGCGAATCCACTATTGTCTAATGGTAGAAGAAGACTTCAAATCGATTCAGATGAAGTTAGAATGACACGTGAGGTCCGCTTGACAAAATCAAACAATGTAAACTCGACATATTTGCTAAATGGAGAAGAAACCAACCAAAAGGCATTCCATAGATTACTCGGGCAAGCAAACGCGAGACCAGATGGCTACAATATCGTTCTACAGGGCGATGTGACCCGATTATCTTCAATGACTTCAGTAGAAAGAAGAAAGGTCTTGGACTCTGTAGCAGGTGTAACTTCTTATGATGACGAAATCAAAAAAGCTGATAAGCAGAGGCTACAAGTTGAAGATTTCATAGAAAGGATATCACTCGTGGAGGAAGAACAGAAAGCTAGGCTGAAAACTCTTGAATCAGAAAAGAAGGTTGCTGAGCAGGCAAAGTCAACAAAAGAGGCGTTCGATGAAGCAAATATCGTGCTCTATCAAACAAAATACCTGACTTCTAAAGGCGAAATAGAATTCCAAATAAATGAAAGGACGCGTTTACTGTCAGAAGCGACTTTGCTAGATGAATCAGTTACGAGTGCTGAGAAAGAATTGCTTGCTTTAGATGATAAAATCGGAGAATTACAAACTCAAATAGACGCGGTCATGGGAGGGGAAAATTCAGGATTAACTGAAGAAATTAGGCAATTGCAATTGTCAATAGACCGAAATAGCGACAAAATCGAGACTGCTGAAAATGCAGATGTGTTTGCAAACGAACAACTCGAGGAGCTTGAGGAGAAGATAGGTGATGCAAAAAATGATCTAAATCAACATATAGAGTCATTAAAATCTGCAAAAGGTGATTTGGAAGAGAGTCTTGCTATTTTGAAGTCCCTAGAAGAAGAGGAAGAATCGATTAGGGAATCTTTGGAATCATCAGGTTCTGAAACGGCAAAATTGTCCAAAGCCGTTAGTGAAGCAAAAGCCTTCTTTGAAAAATGTCAAACTGCGCTCCATGACGCAAATCTTGAGGTTGAAAAAATCTCAAATGAAGCGGAAATCATCGCAAAGCAATTGTCAGAAGCTGAAGAGGAAGAAGCAGATGCTCAACTCAATCTTGATGACATAGAATTACAGATAGAGGATTATGGTGGGTCAGCAGGAACTACCGACCGAACCAAACTCGCTGAAGACTTGATTGCAGCACAATCCGCAGAAAAGAAGCTACTTGAAGAAGCAAATGCGGTAGAAAGGAAATTCAAGCAAGCGAATAGGGACTTATCCGATGCAAGAATCGAATTGGAGAAAAAGTCTGGCAATAATGGAATGGCTCCTGGGGCTGCAGCGGTTATGGCTGCAAGAGATAGAGGGGATTTATCCGGCATATTGGGGACAATTGGGGAGTTATGTGCCCCAAGAGACCAATCTCATGAGGATGCACTTGTTACAGCGGTAGGAAACGGCATGAATTCAGTTGTTGTTGAAAACGATCAAATCGCCGTAGAAGCAATGGCTTATCTAAGGAACAATAAACTCGGCCGTGCAACATTTTTGCCACTCAACAAAATCCAATCCAACAGAGCATCAGGTAAGGCCACAATGGTTTCAAGAAAACCAGGAGTTCTCGGGTTTGCCCATGAATTGTTAGATTACGATCCCAGAATATCAACAGCGGTTGCCTATGCTCTTAGAAACACCCTTGTTGTAGACAACATGAATACTGCAAGGTCGCTAATGGGCGGAGTTCGTCTCGTTACATTACGCGGAGAGGTTACAGAACCCGGTGGCGCAATGGTTGGTGGAGCCAAGCAGAAGATGAAGACCGGTTTTGGAGGAAAGATCCAGGGGGCAAACGAAGTTGAGAAATTGGTAGGCGAAGTTAACCGATTATCTCTGTTATCTGAAACAGTAAGTGCCGCTCTAAGGGAAGCTAGAACCCAACAAAGCGAAATAAGAGGCAAAATCAATGCTTTAGCCAACAACGACGAATCACAAAAATTAGGACTACTGAAAGGAGAATTGGAAGGTGCAAAGAAAGTTCTCGTCAAGGCTAAAGGGAAATCTAATCAATTGCGAAATAGGTTGGATGATTTAGATTCTCAGCACGCAATGAAACAGTCTGCTTATGAAGTTTGTAAAAAGCAGTTAATTGAAGCCGAGTCTGCGAAAGAACAAGCAGAATTAGAACTTACAAACTCATCACCGGAGTCGATCCAAAAGCAATTATTCGAAGCTCAATCAAAGAGAATGGAGGCTGAAGGAATTGCAAACAAAGCATCTATTTTGATAGAAAGTGGTGACGATAAGACAAAAATGCTCAATTCTATGCTGGATTCAATTACAGCAAGAGCAGATGAAATACAAGGTGACATGGCAGGAAGAGAAGTGTTGATAAAAACCTGCAGAGAGTCTATAGAAATAGATACTAAGAAACTGGAAGAGAAGGAAGAAGAATTCTCGAGCCTACTCGCTGAACACAAAGGATTAGACGTTGAGAGAAATGAATTAATTGACGAAAGAGCAGAACTTCGTGCTAAAACCAATTCAAGTGTAAGCGAGGCTATCAATAAAAGAAGTCTCGCCGATGATGTTACACGCAGTATAGCGATTAAGGAACAAGCCCTCGTTGAAATATTGGCTGAAATGGCCGAGGAAGATATTCCGGTTGTCGATGATGACGCAGAACTTCCAAATATTTCAGATGCTGAAAGAGCAATGACCAAATTGAGGAAGAAATTAGATTCTTTTGGAGATTTCAATATGCTTGCAATCGAGCAATATGATGCTTGTAAAGAAAGATTGGATGAGATGAAGGATGACTTCAAAACACTGCAAGCCAGAAGAAAGAAATTAATCGACATTGCAGAGAAACTCGAATCTCAAAGAAAGGCAAGATTAGTAGCAACATTGAGAGAAGTTAATGAAAACTTCAAGGTTGTCTATAACAGACTTTCAAATGGCGGTAGAGGTGAATTATTCCTTGAAAATCCAGACGAACCATTCAAAGGCGGTCTTGATATGTGGGCTCAGCCACGTGGTAAATCGAATAAGTCAAGATTGCAAGCGCTCTCAGGCGGAGAGAAATCAATGGCATCATTGTCACTCATTTTCGCCATACAGGACCACGATCCGAGTCCTTTCTACTACTTTGACGAAGTAGACCAGAACCTGGATGTACCTAATTCAAAATTAATCGCTAAGGAATGCCGTAATAGAAGCGAGGCTGCACAGTTCATTATGGTGACTTTGAGAAAAGTATCTCTTGAGTTAGCCGACCACCATATAGGTATCACACACGGTGGAGATGGATGTTCAAGAAGAATTGTAGATTTCGATAGGGCACGTGCAATCGAATTAGGAGAGCAAGCAGAGAAAGAAGCATCTGAAGCAGCCGACAAGAACCACTCACGTATTGAAGAAGCAAGGGCTATGGAAGTCGATATGCCTGAGGTTCCCGAACCTCTACCTGCTCCTAAAAGTCTAGGGGGTCTGCTTAAGCATATCAAAGAGGAAGAAACCGAAATGGATGATGAATCCGAAAATGCGTTCGCATCTTTGGCAGAAAGGGCAGAAGAATTGTCTGAGGATATTCAAGAAAGACAGGACATAGTATCACAACTACTCGAAGATGATGTGGAAGTAGAATTAGAAGAAATCGAGGAAGATAAGGAGGTTTAGATTTGCAACAATCCTTACTTGATAATTGGTTTCTGAGGCAGGACATACTCGACCAATTGGTTAGCAATGATGAAGATATTTCTGAAGCAGAAAGATACGCTGACCGTGTTATGAGGATTGCACAGGAAGAAGAAGCAGAACATCAAGTCCTTTCTGATCCATTTGATAGGTCTGTAGCACTGGTATTGTCTCTTGTAAAAGAGGAAGATATGGATCCCTGGAATATTGACCTGTCTGCATTCCTTAAACTATTTACAGAAAGGGTGAGAAAAGAGGCTAAGAGCTTAGATTTACCAGCTTGCGGACGACTAATACGCCTATCATGGGAAGTTCTGAACCAGCAAGCATCGACTTTGTTGGATAAAGTAACAGCGATAGAATATGAAGAGTATGATGAATTTTCAGATTTTGGCTGGGAAACAGAGTATGATGATCAAGAATTTATGTTCACAACTGCAGTTCTTGAGGGCGCGGCAGATGGCATTCTACCGTCTTTCTTTGGTGAGAGAGTGAGAAGGGATGAAGGTAGGCCATCTACATTGGGAGAATTGCTTTCAGCGCTAAAAGACGCATGTGATGAAGCTGAGATATTCAAGGCTAAGGAAGAATATAGAAAATCTCATGCTGAGGAATTGAAGAATATGATTGATAATGTCGGTGCGAGGATGCACAATGAAGACATGGAAGGCGACATTCGACGTTGTTGGAATGCAATGAGAGATGTAATGTCTTCGATGAAATCTAACACAGTTCCGATAAGTGAAGTAACCTCAAAATTATCCAAAATTCTGCTAGAGGAATTCGGTGAAATACCTGAGGGGTATGAAGTTGAATCGAAAATAACATCATTTGTTGCGGGATTATTTTTGACACACAGAGGATATGCTTGGATAAGTCAAGATGGACCAGAAGATCCAATCCTCATAGAAGACAGGTGGCCAAATGCAAAAACATTCGATGAGGTCACGGAATTTGCATCAAAGTTGTTTGATGACGAATCAGAGGCATTGAAATCAGAAGAAACAGAATCAATGAGGCACGCTGCAAGACTTGCAGAACGAGCAAGAATCGCGGCTGAAGAAGAAGAAATTGCAAAGCTTAAAGAAGCATCGGAATCAGAGAATCCTGATGATTGGCTGGTCGAGTAAGGAGTTGATTACATGAGCGAAATACCACTTGAAACACTCCTTGAAGCAACCATGTTCAGTGCGGGAAAATCTCTTAGTCCAACTGAATTTTCTGAGGTTTTAGGATATGAAGAAGAAGAGGTCTTGGAATCATTAAACAATTTGCAAGCAACTATCAAAAGAAGGAAAGGAGGAAGTTTACAGGTTGTCGAAATCGGCGGTAAATGGGCTATCGAGGTGAAGCCGAGTATTGCGGATCATCTTCCCAAGGAAACTAAGTCTGATTTACCACCAAAATTGTTGAAAGCAGCATCGCTGATTGCCTACCTCCAACCTATGCCACAATCGAGGCTAGTGGAACTTTTAGGGCCAAAGGCATATGACCACATACGAGAATTAGCACAGTCAGGCCTAATTAATCGTAGACGTGATGGCAATACTAGGAGGTTGACCACAACACGTCGTTTTTCAGAATTGTTTGGTTGTCCGCATACAGACCGAAAGAAGGTAAGAGAATGGTTCAGAGAAATGGTGCATAACTCTGGGGTGTTGAAGGGAATGGAAGATACCCTTGCCTTGAGGGAAGTTGAAGAGGATGGTAGTATCCAAACAACTCTAAACGTTGATGATGAAGAATGAGATTCATCCTTGATTTCTAATCATCTTTAATGTGTCCTCGACCAGTTGCTGAGTTACTTGTTTATTGGAAGAATTTACGATGTTTGCAACTCTCTCTATTTCATCACCCTTTGCACCAGCGCTTACTGCCATATTCTTGGCATGTAATTTCATGTGACCCGCTTGGATGCCACTTGTTGCCAATGCACGCATTGCACCTAGATTCTGGGCAAGACCTGCAGCTGCCATTATTCCTGCCAATTCTTTTGCAGATTCCACGCCTAAAATAGAGAGATTTGCTTTTGCTGCAGGATGGACCTTAGATGCGCCTCCAACAATACCAACTGCCATTGGAGTCTCAATTTTCCCAATCAAATTCCAATGTTCATCTTTCTCCCATCTTGTCATAGAGGTGTATGTTCCAGTTTCCACTGATGCCCAGGCATGACATCCAGCTTCGATTGCTCTCCAATCCTGCCCACAAGCCATTGCAATAGCGCTTATTGCATTCATTACACCTTTATTGTGCGTTGCCGCACGATATGGGTCTGCCATAGCAAAGTGATGCGCTTCGAGAATACCTTTTATCACCTTAATCCCTTTTTCTCTACTCCCGTCATCCGACATTTCTTCAGGTGTAAATTTGGCCTCAACTTTAGCCAGTCTGTGAGATGCAAGATTCGACAGAATTCGTAAATGTACGCGGCCAGATGTAATTTCTTCCACTTTTGAGGTTATTCGTTCAGCCATAGAATTGACTGCGTTAGCTCCCATTGCATCTTTTGTATCGACAAGCAAGTGAATAACCAACATTTTACCCAGCAAAGAATCAATGATCTTTACTTCTATGTCCTTACATCCCCCTCCCAGTCTAATCATGGTGGATTCAACAGAATTGCAGGCTGAAATTAATTCATATTTCGCAGTCTTTATTGATTCAGAAGCCTTTTCAGGGTCATCCAGGTCTAAAACCTGTATTTGTGCAATCATTATCGAATCATCGCTGTAGGTTCTAAATCCTCCATTTTTGAGGCAACGCTTTGCCATATTGCTTGCGGCTGCAACTATGCTTGACTCCTCTACACAAAAGGGGATCAAGTAGGCTTTTTCATCGATTACAAAGTTAGTAGCAATGCCAACAGGTAGCGACATTGTACCAATTACGTTCTCAATCATGTGATCGGCCGCTTCTTCGGATAATTCTCCATGAGTGGCTAGCGCTTCAATTTCAGATGAAGACAAACCAGATAGCGATGCAACAATGTCTCTACGCTCTTCGACAGATAATTTGTAGAAGCCTGAAAGTCTACTATCATCTACCGGCATGGCCTATCCTCTATCAACATGCAGAAGTGTGTACTT
The DNA here is from genome assembly GCA_038130705.1 of Methanobacteriota archaeon. GTDB lineage: Archaea > Thermoplasmatota > Poseidoniia > Poseidoniales > Poseidoniaceae > MGIIa-K1. Next base: position 29,139 of record JAYPOA010000006.1, read on the forward strand.
GATGAACAAATCGGTTAATTAACGCGAAAATTAACGCGTTAACAATGCGTTAGCGTAGCGTTAATAGGGCTTTTTTTTACCAGACCGTTGATTGATTAACATGTAATAACGCTTACATGCAGACAGGTTTTTCACCGAAACATCATATACTCGGAAAAATCAACTAAATCCATGAGTGATGAATATCCAATATTGGGCATTCCTGCCATAAGAGAGAATCCGTTTCAGTCTCGACCACTTGAAGCTCGAAATTCGGATCTATTCGTTGGTAGGTCAAAGCTTTCTACTACCTGGGTTAGATTCCTTAAATCTCGGACTGCAAGATTGAATTTGTTGATTGGTGAGAGTGGAACTGGTAGGACCTCTTTGATGAGGTGCATAGCTTCTGAGACTCAGAAATATCTACATCTTGATATGTATCCTACTGAAAATCACGTCGCTAGAATTTTGGATGAAATTTATACTAAGTTCGTTGACTTTGAAATTCCTTCAAATGGTCAAGAATTAGTAGATAGATTAGTCGCTGTTACAGAAGAATCGAATGAAGGTATGCCATTAATTACCTTCGACTACCCTAATGCAGATGGCGAACAACTAGCGAATATTATTGCTAATCTATTACCTGCTCTCGAGAGATTGAAAGCAATGGTCGTCGTCATTCTATCTGTAAATCAAAGAGCGCAATGGAAAGAAAACCTAATTGAAAAATTTGAGCATCTTGAGGTTATTGATCCATTTACAAAAGAGGAAGTAAGAGAAATTTGTGAGTTGAGAATAAATAAGGTCTCTAATGTTGCTTGGAATATAACCGATGAAGCACTAAATTTCGTCTTTGAGGCATCCGCTGGGAAAGCGAGCAAGGTCATTAGAACGATGCGAGATATAGTGGATTTTGAGAGAGATAACCCGAGGGAGATTAAATTCGAAGAAGAAAAGAAAATTGTAATCGAAACGGATATAGAACAAAATTCCGATGTGGAGATAAATATCAAAAATAGCGATTTCGATTTAGATTTAGAGAAGCTACAAGAACAAACAAAAGACATAGAGAGGCCTATGGTATCAGATTTACCACCAGTCCCTGCGATGTCATATGGAGGATTTGGAGGCCTTGTAAGCAGGAACAGAGTAAATATGCACGTCGATACAAGATTTGATGAGAACACTGAACGAAATCCACTGGATATTCAATCGGATGAATCCGATTTTTGGCAGGCAGATGCAACTGACGCAGTCCTAATAACGGAAGAAGAAAATGATGAAATTACAGAAGAGTCCGATTTTGATGAAGAAATCCAAATCGATGAAGACATCTATGAGCCTATGCTTGAATCTTCTACAAATGGGGAACCAAACAGTAATCTTGAGCAAGTAGTGTTAGATTTGTTTGGTAAAATACTCTCTAACCCTAACAATCAAGGAGTTGAAACCTTGTCACAATTGTTGATGAATTTGAATACTCCAGTTATTGGGAGAAAAGAAAGCAATCCCCTTAATATTCACATTTTACGAAATTTAGGTAGAAACGAAGCAGTTCTGGTAGAAGTATCGACTCAAAGAGAGTTTTCACCCTCTGACCCCCGTCTTCAGGACCAATTAGGAATTAAGAGGCCTAGAATGTCTCAAATATGCAACAAATTGTACAGGGCAGGAATCCTTTCTGTTCAACAAAAAGGCAAATCTAGGGTGTTTAAATTAACAAATGATGCTAGAGGGCAATTAATAGCATGGGGAATGATGGAGGCGGAAGCATGAGTTGGTCAGTATTCAGGTCATGGCAGGCCCCAAATCAAATCTCAACCACTTGTGAAGTAGGTAATGATTTCTTAATATCAGCAGGGTTAGAGATAATTCTGCTTGATGAAGAATGTAACATTAGATGGAAGAGGTCAATGCCGTTTAGAGTTCATGGTGCATCGCATGATTCAGGAAGAATAGGGATACTTTACGGACACGGCTTCCATTTGCTACAAGTAAGTGATGGCTCACCAATAAATGAAGGTCGCTCCACTGAAGGTGGTTTTAGCGATATTCTACCCCGTCCTGGCGGGGGGTGGGTTCTTTCTTGTCGGAAAGGCAATTTGCATATTTTCAGCTCAGAAGGACGTGGAATCAAGCGATTATCAGCAGGTGGGGTTAGGAGACTAATTGGTTGGTTTGATAGAGAACACTTAATGTGGCAGGATGAAAATGGAAAATTAAGGTGTGCAAGGTTAGCAAATGAAGATTCACAAAGACTGCTAGAAGATAGAGTATGGTCTTGGGTAAGCACCATGAAGGGAGGTAAGATTCTACTCCAATCGGCAGATGGCATGTTGTGGGAAGGAGTTCCTCACCCGTACGGTTGGGATAGTTTAGATACAATTGATACACGTTCACTCGAACCATTGAGCGCACACAAAGCCGGAGATGGTTGGTGGATTTTGTCAATTGAAGGTTCTGTTCATTCAATGGCACAACAAGTTACAATAAGCCTTGGAAATAGTGACTTGGGAGATTTCTTAATTGGACTTGCTCCAGACACTATGGCTACTGTAAAAAGAGATGGTCTTGTTAGGATTTGGCAATCTCCTGAATTATCTAACCTAAGAAGAATTGAATTACAAAAAATGGTTGCTGAAGCAAAGGTTGCGAGTGATTGGGAGGAGAGAAGAAAGATATTCAAGCGAGCTTGCGCTGCAGAAGACGAAGGAAGAATATCACTTGCTATTGACCTATATCAATCGCTAGGAAGAACGTCAGATGTGAATCGATTAATCGCACGTCTCAAAGGTGATTAATTTGGAATTAAATAATACGATACTTAGAGAAAGGCTTGAACATTATCTAAATTTGACTAAGAAAGCAAGGGAGAAGGCTACTCCTATTCCCCTAAAGGGCACAAAGGATGATGAGATGCTACAAATTTTACTCCGAATGGCTGATGATTATGCTAGCGATGCCAAGCATTTCATGGAGATAGGCGACTACGTTAGATCGTTTGGAGCAATCAATTATGCTCATGCATGGATAGATGCTGGTGTCAAGTTGAGATTATTGGATGGCCATGAGGATGATGAATTATTCACCCTGCCATAATCATTCTACAAGTCGTAAATGTTTGTTACCAATCACTTCTAACCATGTTAAATTTGATTGTGAAATCCTTCTTTTTAATTCAGAATCAACGGTTAAAATTGGCCAGTTATTCTCTATAGAATAATGTAATAGTTGGTCATCTGTATGATTTCCTAATCCTTCAGGCGTATCGATAATTGTAGATTTAGCGATTAACATATCAAGCATCAAGTTTCCACCAATAGATTCAATCTCTTTTATCACATTTGGTAAAATTGCTAGATTTGTGACACCTACTGTTTCAAGTAGAGCTTTGTCGATATTGATGCCAGCATCAATAACTGCTTTCCAACCACAGGCATCAATCAGTACCATAATCATGAGACTCACTCAATAGTACCGTGGCCTATTAATCTCCATCTCGAGCCAACTCTTCTTGAAAGAGAAACTCTCTGACCTGAATCTGCACATATTGGTAATCTTAGAGTTAAGGTTGCTTTTCCTTTCCCAGAGTTTGAAACAACGCCTACGCTTGTAGCAGTTGCTACATTTACCATTAGCATCTCATTTGATCTCAGAGGCATTATTGGCGAAGCATCCTCTCCCTCGCCTGCGACCATGTTTTTCATTAGGTTGACATTTATGTCAATGACATCTCTTACTTCGGGAAGGTCACCTACTTTAGCAACTATTTGGCCAGTAAGATTGTCTGCAGTTGTGATTGCAGGGTCTAATGGAGTAGCCATTCCACACAAACCCCCAGCATTCATGCTGTCCAAACTCAATCCTCCGCCTTGCATGCTTGACACTTTAGAGATAATAGGTTGATAATGGACCTTATTTCCTTTCTTGATCTTTCTTCCAGGCCCAATCTCTATTTCATCACCTACATTGAATGTGCCTTCAACAATACTTCCTCCGATTACCCCTCCTCTGAGTTTAGCGGGACGAGTTCCAGGTTTGTTTATGTCAAAAGAGCGTGCTACATGCATTATTGACCTTTTATCCTTGGATCTATCCGGAGTTGGAATTGTCGCTTCAATAGCTTGTATCAAGATGTCTAAGTTAACGTCATGGTGTGCTGAAACTGGAATAATTGGTGCATTTTCTGCGATTGTACCACTAAGGAATTCTTTGATTTCAGCATGTGATTCAATTGCTCTCTCTCGACTTACGAGGTCTATTTTGTTTTGAACTACAACAATATTTTCAATTCCCGCTATTTCTAATGCCATTAGATGCTCTCTGGTTTGAGGTTGAGGGCATTGTTCGTTAGCAGCAACCATCAGCATTGCTCCGTCCATAATGCTGGCGCCAGTGATCATTATTGCCATTAAAGTCTCGTGACCTGGGGCGTCCACAAAGGAAATAACTCTCTGGAGTTCAGTAACGTCATCATTACCGCCATCTGGCTTTCTACCAGTTGCGTAATATTCTCCCTTGTCGGTTTTGTAGAAGGCCGTGTCCGCATAACCAAGTTTAATCGAAATTCCTCGCTTCCTTTCCTCAGAATGCGTATCTGTCCAGATTCCGGATAGCGCCTGTGTAAGGGTGGTTTTACCATGGTCGACATGACCTACTAAGCCGATGTTTACTTCTGGTTGAGAGGGAAGCTTTCTTGCCATGCTTCCCATCTCCGTTTGTCCTCAATCAAGCCTCGCGGCTTCACTCACTGCTTTCCTCTGCACTTTCACTTGAGCCGAGGATATCCTCGAGGCTCTTTGTTGCGGCTTCAACCACTTTCAGGTTGATTTGCCTTGTATCTTGAGTTACTGTGTTTCCACGGAAGTTTCTTCTCTTTCTCATACCGTCTGGCTTGTATCGGAATCTCTTTTTCTCTCCACCCTTGGTTTTCTGAACAAGTGAATGTCCCTTGAATCCTGTTGAAGCGGTAACAAGAACGGATTGCCTTGAACCGCCATCCAAATCGGATCTCATTGGAGTACCAGTCTTATCTGAACCTCCGGTAATTTGCAATTTGTAACCTGCAAGTGTTTGGTCACCTTCTCCTACGAAGATTCCATCCACGAGGTCTCCAATCTTCTTTCCTAAGAATTGGGACATGTTGTTTCCACTAACGGTCATGTTGTAAGAACGGCCTCCGTTAGCCGGGTTTGTGTCACTGACTACTGCGATAAAAGTAGATTCTGCCATGCTGTCAACTCCTTAGAGCAATTCGCCGACATAGGACAGGTATATAGGCCCTTTGAGGGCTAAAATTCTAGATTATCTCTTAATTTTACTTGGTATTAGCGTTTCTAACCGTCTTGCTACATCACTTGGAAGCATGTGTGGCATCGAAATGAATTGTGTTCTTCCTCTGCCGACTTCGGCGTTCGAAGTCTTTGTCGAGATGATGTTTTCTTGCGCCAATTTCTTAAGATGCTTCCAAAAAGTAGTATGTCCTTTTGGGTCCACCTCGTATTCTTCACAAGCTACGTGGTACAATTTTTCAGCCTCGCCAGTTGTCATAGAATCCTCTTTCCTCAGTCTTCTGCAGATTCCTATCAAAATTAGCATGTGATGAGCGCTTAGGTTATCGATATTTATTGAATCAACATTTCCAGGTAGCGAAACAACGGTTTTCTGAACATCTTTTGGCTCAATTTGGGAACGTCCAGCCGCTTCTGCTCTTTTTGAGGCTCCTTCTAACAGTTCAATTGCGTGCCTCGCATCGCCAGAAGGCTCCGCCGCCTCTGAGATTAATTCGAGAATCTCGTCAGAACACGTGCCGTTTACAAGCGCTAGATCTCTTCTTTGTTCAGCAATTTTGTACAGTCCAGACTTATCATAAGGCGGTATTCGTAAATGATTAGTCCTTCCAATTCTTGATATGACAGCATTCTCGAGAAGGTCGAGAACTTGTTCTTGACTGATCATTATCAACGATAGAGTTCCTGTATTATCTCCATCTTCGTCAATCCTCATCAATTGATAGATTATTCCATCACCTGATTGCCTCAACAAGTGGTCAACCTCATCCAATGTGACAATTAGGTGAGAATTACTTCCTCTAATTATTCGTTTTAGACTTGTCAACAACTCTCCAAGGCCCAATCCTCTATCGGGATGTCCGGGGTCCAACTTCTGTACTATAGTCTGCATTACTCGAGAAGAAGTTGCAGCGTTCCTGCAATTTACATATACGGATTTGATATTTCTTTTATCAGATAAGTGCTTGATAATATCTTGACAGAACAACTTCGTAACAGCAGTTTTTCCAGAACCAACCGGCCCCGTTATGACGGCTCGACTGGTTCCATTTGGGTGCGCAATATTGCTAAATATAGACGCTAATTGAACTTGATAATCTTCTCTTCCTACGAGTTCATTGGGCAGAAAATCAAACCCGAAAACATCGGGGCGATTGATAATCAGCCCAGCTCCGATACGGTCGAGGTAGGTGCTCATGACTACTGATGGTTATCGTCTATGGTTATTGAACTTTCAATAAAAAAACCTCAATCAAGGTATTTCATCGAACTGATATCCGGTTTCCCACTTCTTTTCACCAAGAGCAACTTCTAATTCAAACGGGGTAACCAACGGCTTTGCGTATTTTACAGCATCATCGATTGCGATTCTTGGACAAGCAGTATTAACAAAAGCATCGACTGGATAGAAATCGATTAATTCTGGACCCACGTGTTCGAGAGCGAGCAAGTATCCTTTTTTGCCATGTTTTTCTAAGGTCCTCTTCAGTTTTAGTGCCAAACTTCTCCGCATTTGTCCCGGCTTTTCTCCAATAAGAATGGCAAAATTTTGTGCATCTTGAATAGACATAATCAAACCAAATCTCTGCCTAAGTATTCGTTCAATTCTTTCAAAACTCATTTCGGTAGCGTCTCCCGTATATGGGTCGAGCATTGCAAGAGGTTTTCCTGTGTGTAGTACAAGTCCGATAGGGTGGAAATCACCACTCCCTAGGAAAAGATAGTGGCCGATTTCGTCGTCATCTCCTGAATAGTTGCAACCAAGCACCTGGCCTGGGAAAGTCAATCTAGCGCCACCAACGGGCACTTCCACCTCATAACCGGCGTCTTCGAATTTCTTTTTATAATCGAAAATTAGGTGTAAATGTTGTATTGAAGCAACCAAACCAAGTTTTGAACCTTTCAAAGGAGCTACGCGTCCAACAGCATCAAGAAATTTCTCTTGAGCCTCTTCTTCGCTCAAATCTGAGTCGTTTGACTGCATTAGACGATGCTCAGCAATCGCCTTGTGTTGTGCTAAAATCGGTAATACAGGGTCAATGGCAGGGTCTCCATCGTAAGTTACTTCGATGAATTGAGTAGGCATTCCTGAATCGATGTTCATTTGAGAATGCCCCATGTGTGCTACCAACTCAACCCCCATTAGTTTCATTTTGTCATGAACTAAATCACATGCTCCGTAACACGGATCTGCAGCTAAGATGACCTTCGCAGAGGTTTCATCCTCTATTTTATCCATCATCTCTAACGCTTGCATCTTCAGCCCTTCAGGAATTTGAAGAGCAACAAGTCGATTGTCGTGTGCCTTGATTCTTTCAACCAATTCATCTAATTGGAAATCGTGTCTATCAAGGTCCATTTTCAACACACTCAAGGCATTTTGTGATAATGCCAATCAGTTTTCAGCGAGGTACTCAACATATTCGTCAGCATCCAACAACATTTCCATATCGTGGTCATGCGGGTCCAATATGATAATCCAACCAGAGTCGTATGCTGAGTCGTTTATCAGTTCAGGATTAATTTCTACTTCTCCATTAACTTCGGCAATTTCTCCTGCAAAAGGACTTGGGAAGGTTAATTTTTCTTCAGCAGTCCAAATTGAGAACAAGCTTTGCTCTTCATCTACTTCAGTTTCAGCGTGTGGTAGGATAACTCTCAGAACTTCTCCAATATCGGAAGCAAGAAAATCTGATATTCCTATCACGAGTCTTTCATCCTTCTCTTGATACCACAAATGGTCTCGAGAATATTTTCTATCGTGTGCAACTCCAAATTCCATGATGTCGTCTTCCATTGTCAACAACCTCGTGGCGCCGTAAAACAAGTAATATTTAACACGGTGCCCTAAATCAGGGTTTAGACGGTATAGGGCATTCCTCAAATGCTATTGCTTTCTGGGTGATTTTATGCGATTCGAGGAGACAGATGAACAGCAGATGGTTCGCGAGATGGTCAGAGATTTTGCAGAGTCAGTTTTGACTCAAACAGTCGAACACAGGGATGCAAATCAGATACCTCCTTCTGATGAATGGGAGCAGTTCTTGGATTATGGTTTACAGGGAGTAACCATTCCAGAAGAGTATGGTGGGAATCCACTGGATGATATTTCTGAATCAATAATTGTAGAAGAATTAGCAAGAGTTGACCCATCATTCGCCGTTATGTTTTGTGTCCACGTCGGATTATGCGCTAAAACTATCGCACTACACGGAAATGAAGAACAGAAACAAAAGTACCTCTCAAGGCTCGCAGCAGGAGAAGTAGGTGCCTACTCACTTTCAGAGGCGGGCGCTGGTACAGACGCAGCAGCCATGGTCTGTAAAGCAAAACTGTCAGATGATGGATCACACTACATCTTGAATGGTGAAAAGATGTGGGTCACAAATGGTGCACAAGCCCAGATCTATGTCCTGTTTGCAAAAGATGTTGACCACCCCGATTATGGAGTGAAAAAGCATGGAGGGACGACAGCGTTCATAGTAGAGCAATCATTTGATGGATTCACTGTGGGCAAGAAAGAAGACAAACTTGGAATAAGGTCTTCAGATACCTGTACTCTAATTCTCGAGAATTGTAAAGTTCCCGTAGAAAACGTACTGAAAGGAAGTGGCAAAGGGTTCGCAATCGCAATGAATGCTCTTGATAACTCAAGGATTGGCATAGCTGCACAAGGGCTTGGAATTGCCCAAGGAGCTTACGAAGCGGCTTTGAAGTACTCACATGAAAGGGAAGCATTCGGTAAGCCAATCGCTCATCACCAAATGATTACAGCGTACTTGGCAGACATGGCTACAAAAATTGACGCTGCCCGATTATTGGTATACAAAGCGTCATGGGCAAAACAAGAGCATTACGAGAACGGTGGGCCAAGGCATACAAAGGAAGCAAGCATGGCAAAGCTGTATGCTGGCGATACAGCAATGTGGGTTTCTGAGAGAGCAATCCAGGTATTAGGAGGATATGGTTACACTAAGGAGTTCCCTGTAGAGAGATTCTTCAGAGACGCAAAGATAACACAAATCTATGAAGGAACACAAGAAGTGCAAAGAATCGTTATCGCAAGGGCCATACAGCCTTAGAAACAAACTAAAATTAGACTACTGCTCATCAATTACAGATTTAGCAATTTGACGAATATCTGCGTCATATTGAGTGAATTCCGGCATTTCCATTGGGTCAATACCATGAACTGCGTGAAGCCAAATCAGTGTCCCAGTATCGACGAGAATGTCTCCCGCATGCCCCTTGTCATCGGTGAAGAGTGAGGTCGCCCTTGGCCCCTGAAGCCGCTCCACGTCTCCATCAAGATCTCCTGCTTCGAACATTTCTCGCATCTCATAAGCAAGGGCGCCATGATGGAAGGTGAAAACATCTGTACCGGGATAATCTGCACTTAGATCGTCGGAAAGGTTGCCCCAATACGGATAAAGGTCGAGCGTTGAATTGGTTGCATACTCGCTCGCATTTTCGTATTCACCTGGGAAATCCTTCCACGGCATGGCCAAACCGATGCGTACGTTAGGATTCTTCTCAACAGCGTAATCTGTGA
>JAYPOA010000007.1:0-23668 GCA_038130705.1 Methanobacteriota archaeon
AAGATAGATGTGAGAAGTATCGCTACCAGTGGTCGGTTCATACCTCTCCCTACTACCACTTATTCTTCAATATAGTGGGGTTATTTGCGAAGCAGATAGACGAAAATCTTTCATGAGATTTATACCGTTCTTTCAATAAACTACCTACAACTCAAGAAAACTATGGAACTCCGGCCGTTGTCACATGCCGATGTTCAATCAATGTGGAAGATAAACGAGGAAGGACTTCCAGGAACAGGAAAGGTTTCGCAACTAGAAATTACTTCATTGCTAAATTTGTCTAAGTTATCCATGGGTGTATATAGGGATGACTTGCTATTAGGATTCGTTATTTGTCTATCGCCAAAAACAGAATATGGAAGTTTAAATTATGCGTGGTTTAATGAAAATTATGACTCTTTCATTTATGTTGACAGAGTTGCAGTGGCGCAATCACAGAGAAATTCTGGTATTGGTTCAATGTTGTATGAGTACGTTATTCAGTACTCGTTAGAAAACGGAGTGCCAGTCGCAGCGGAGGTTAACTTAGATCCTCCAAATCCGGGCTCAATGCGTTTTCATCACAGGTTTGGTTTTGAGGAAGTAGGAGTCCTACACCATCAAAGTAAATCGGTAACGATGCTCCTAAGAAAATGAATGACTTGATTTAAGATTGTCCTCAGATTATTATCCAAATCATAGGGTACCGTCTGATGATACCCATTGCAAACCCCCTTAATTGGGTAAAAAACGAATCACTATGCCCAAATAAGTCTCGTTAGCCTACATCTTAGAGAAGATCAGTGCCCTTCGAAGCTTGGAACTCTCTTCTCTACGTATGCCGCGATTCCTTCCTTGGCATCACTACTATTGAACAGAGCAGCCTGAAGTTCACGCTCGAGTGCCAAGTGGTACTCGAATGGAATTTCTGGTCCAGTTTGGCAGGATCTCTTAATGTTTCCAACAGCCTTTACTGCCTTGTTAGGTAGTGTGAATTGGCTTGCCCAATCTAAGACGTCTCTTCTGAAGTCGTCTGCATCGCCCTCCCATAGGTGATTGATTAGGTTACAATCAAGAGCGTCTTCGAATGACATTAATTCTCCAGTAACCATCATCTCAAGCGCCTTTGCTTTGCCGATTAGGCGGGTTAGTCTTGCGGTTCCACCAGTTCCAGCTAATACACCGAGATTGATTTCAGGTAGTCCAACTTTGCCAGCATTCTTTCTTGCGATTCTAATATCTGCGGCCATTGCGATTTCAAGACCGCCACCAACTGCGTGGCCGTTAATTGCACAAATGACCAATTTGGTAGTTTGTTCGAAGCGAGACAGGGTCTCGTTTGCGTGTAGACAGAAGTTGTACTTGAATCCAGGAGAAACGCTGTTTAGCATTTGAATTGATGCTCCAGCAGAGAAGAACTTAGAGCCGTTTCCTGTAATGACAATCACGGTTACATCATCATCGAATCTTGCTTTGATAATTGCTTCATCGATATCTCTCATCATACCGTGAGTGTACGTGTTTGGCCCCATGGCGTCTCCTTCAAGGGGTGCACCTGCTGAATCAGATGCTAATTCGATAACTGCGATACCGTTATCTGTTGTACCGTAGTTAACTAGGCGGTTTGTCAATGGTTCGAGTTTTAATCCGTAAAGGTCGCTCATACACCTGCCAAACAGATTCGCTTAATGAGTCAATCGCTGTTTTCAGAGAATGATGTTGTACCGCCACCTCTGCGTATTAAATCCCATCTCTCAGCAATTTTCTGAGCCTCCTCAGACTGAGTCCATATGTCTCTTTTCAGAGCCTTTCTAAAGGGTAATCGTCGTACGCCCCGTCCGTGCGCCTTCGGGTCTTTTTTCAAGATGAATGGGTTGATGAGATAGTAGATTGCAGTTTTGTATAACTTGGGTCGGTATAATTTTCCAATCCATAACGAACCGTCTCCCTTCTTATTTTGGTCTTTCATCCATGATTTACACATGAATTTGAAGGTCTTATCGCCAACTCTGTTCATCAAGAATCTGTTTGCGACTGATGTTCTAACATACGGCATTAATTGCTTTCGTACCTCTTTTTCATAGCTACATTTGCCCAATATGTCTTGAGCTGCAAGATAGCCTGACCATACCGCCATTCTCATACCGAATCCCCACATGAAGTCTTGTAGTCCCCCGGATTCTCCGACATAGTATCTGTTGTCTTGGAAGTACTTTTTGTTGATAGTAAAGTCTCCCTTCCCCCCTACTCTCTTGATAGGCTCCATATCGATGTCAGGGTAGTGTTTTTGATACCAAGCAATAGTCTCGTTTAGAAAACGGTCTGTCCCTTTCTGCTTTCTCCACAAGCAGGTACAAATCAAGCCGATTCCATCGATAATAATCAAGTAAGAGTAAGCGCCGGGAGCTAATTTATCATTCATTTGAAATGCGATATGGTTAGCATGTTTTGTCTTGAATATCTCTCCATATGCTACCGCTGAGGTTCCTTTAGGTCCGCAAGCTATAATCTGGCAATCTTCTTCTTTGACTCTGCTTTTGTAATGTAATTTAGCACCTGCTGCAATTGCCATTCGCTTGAATCCTTGGTCAATTGTATGTTCAGAGGTTCCCCTCTCAACTATTCTATACGCTACTTTTGGAGAATAAGTCTTGGAAATTTCATCATCAGGATGGATCAAATCTACTTCTTTGAATTCAGTGTATTTGAATTCTTCAGGGTCGAATCCCCAATCGCGTAACTGGTCAAAAAAATCAGCATCCATCGACCAGTTTTCAAGGGCTTGAAAATCACCATCAAAGCGCTTGCCTGAATCTTCTCTAACGTCGTGTACGTGGACCTCGACACCCGCCCGTGCGAGTACCGTCGCGGCCGCCAATCCGGACAAGCCAGCGCCCATGATTTTCACTGGACCTACCTCGGACATGAAACAGACAAGGGCGAAGATGGTTTCAAGGATGCGGAACCTCTGCGCTACGACATGGAGGGCAAAATCATCATCAAAGAAGCGATTGAAAATCTTGATGTTGATTCTCTACGTAACGAATTAGACACCGAAAATTGTGGCGCTATAGTCTCATTCCTCGGGATAACACGAGGAATGGAAGGAGATGATGAAGTTATTCGGTTAGAATTTGATGCTTGGCAAGAGAAGCTCGGCGCAACCCTTCATAGATTAGCCGGAGATGCAATAAAAAAATTCTCAATTCACTCAGTAGCAATGGCTCACCGCATTGGGTCGGTAGGGCCTGGAGAAAACATAGTGGCAATCCATGTTGCAAGTCCACACAGGAAGGAAGCATTCGAGAGTTGTTCATGGCTTATTGACGAATTAAAGCGACAGGCACCATTATGGAAAAAAGAAGTGCGTGCAAGTGGTACAGAATGGAAAGCAGGATTGGGTTGATAGAATGGATAAAAGCATACAGGGCGTTGTAGATATTAGCGAGAAACCGGTTGTTGAGCGAATTGCTACTGCGACAGGAATAGTCACTTTGAATGACAAATCGAAACAAGCAATAGTGGATGACGATGTCAAAAAAGGAAACGTGATAGAGGCTTCAACGATAGCTGTGATACAAGCTGTAAAAGAAACACCAAGAATAAGACCACACTGTCATCCTATTCCCTTGGAATCATGCAAAGTAGATTGGGTATGGGAAGGCAATGATTTGCGCTGTACGGTAGTAGTCAAAGCTAATTACAAAACTGGAATTGAAATGGAAGCATTGACAGGAGTTAGCGCTGGTTTGCTTTGCGCTTTGGATATGGTCAAATCTTTCGAAAAGGATGAACAAGGACAATATCCAGATACAGTAATCTCTGGCATCAAGGTGATTCAGAAATTCAAAGGTAATTGACCTGTGTTATTATTGAGTTAAAACCGGTGGGCAATGACATGGCGAGAACCGCAGAGTTGGCAAATTACTTCTTAGAAGCGGTAGACCAAGCTGCCATTGCAAGCGCTTATTGGCGTGGCAAAGGCGACAAGAACGCTGCTGATGCGGCTGCTGTAGAAGCGATGAGGAAGACATTTGACAAGGTTCCATTCGACGGTAGAGTTGCAATCGGTGAGGGCGAGAGAGACGAGGCTCCAATGCTATTCATCGGTGAAGAACTTGGCAATCAAGTCGGAGTCGAGTCCGCACTGCAAATTGACATAGCAGTTGACCCACTCGAATGTACAAATAATTGTGCAAGTAATTCACCAAACTCGATTGCGGTATTAGCCGCTGCTCCACGAGGTACACTTCTTCATGCTCCAGATTGCTATATGGATAAAATCGCAACAGGCCCTGAATTAGCAGGCCATGTAAGCCTTGATGGGGGAGTTGCATACAACCTTGAGCAAGCGTCTGAAGTTTTGGATAAGCCGATTTCAGAAGTCAAAGTGGTAGCCCTTGACAGAGAGAGGCATGCTCAACTTTTCAAAGAGGTAAAGGAAACAGGAGCTCAACTACATCTCATGGGTGATGGCGACGTTTCAGCGGCATTATGGGCGGCGAGGCCAGAAGGACCGTATGACATGTTGCTGGGCATTGGTGCGGCGCCAGAAGGTGTGATTACGGCTGCTGCAATTCGTGGAATAGGAGGGGTATTCGAAGGCCGTCTCGTCTTCAGGTCAGATGAAGAAGAAAAGAGAGCTGCAAAGATGGTAAACGATGATTTAACAAGACTTTGGGATGCAAAGGATTTGTGCAGAAGCGACGATGCTATATTTGCAGCATCTGGTGTTTGTGATGGCTATTTGCCAGGAGTTGTAATTGGAGAGCAATCAATTCAGACCTTTGCGGAATTAATCGATGTCCAAGCAGGCACAGTTTCAAGGCACGATAAGACACACCCACTGTGATATTATGGTAAACCAAATCAGGATCGAGGTTCGACTACCAGAAGGACACTGGTCTGGAGATGTTTCACGAGCAAGACCTGAAGCAGTTTTGCGAATAGAAGAAACCATGCCACTGGGAAGGGGAAGAGGAACCGCTAGATTTTCCACAACCTCCAATCTTGCAAAAGAATTAGAGGCACATTCAGGAGTAGACGAAGTCCGAGAACTAGGCGGTAACCGGTTTGAAGTTGACATTGCCCCCGGGGGAGGAGGATACATCAAACCGATTCGTGAAGTTGGAGTTATTCCACAATCTCCTTTTGAGGTAAGGGACGGCTGGGTTGATTGGACAATCGAGTGTTCCGCTGAAAAAAGCAGAGAATTGATTCAACTACTTCGTGAAGGAGATGTACCTTACAGGGTTGTTTCAACGAGGTCAAGCGGTTCAAGAATGCTTACCTCCCGTCAGAGAATTATCTTTGATACGGCAATTAATGAGGGATATTGGGACACGCCAAGAAGAATTACCTTGAGCGCTCTGGCGGAATTACTCGATATCAGTAAATCAACATTATCTGTTCATCTTCACAAAATAGAGGGGACGATAATAAACACCTTTTCAGACGACGTTAGGAAAAACTCCTAACATGTTCGTGCGAACATGTTCGCAAATTATACATTAGGTAGGTGTACGTGCGACTATCATGGGCGAACTACCTAAGACATGGGAAGAATGGATTTCAAACTTTGAAGATTGGCAAGACAGAGTCGGTTTCGATAGGGAATGGCTAGGCGATTTCGACCTTTCTATTTTGTTCGATTGGGACAGAGCTGGAGACGTGATTGAATTTGGCGACTATGCTGGACGAACCAAGTGGGAAAGAGCATTACAGGTTCCGCATCAAAATATTAGAGATGCATTAATTTCGATGATCACAGTTCAAGGCGATACAGAATTCGCATCTGTTGAACAACAAAGACATCTGTTGGCAAGCGCACCTACAGACTACGACAGGTATGCGGCTGCAAGAATCATGGCTGAAGAGCAAAGACACGGTTGGCAAATGGCTTACTTATTGATGACCTACTTTGGTCAACAGGGAAGAAGAGAAGCACAAAAGTTACTCGAAAGGAACGCACAAGACGGAGATAGACTCCTTGGCGCATTCAACAGACCAATGCCTCACTGGCTAGATTTCTTCTGTTACACAATGTTCGTTGACAGAGATGGCAAATTCCAACTCGGTATGTTGTCTACGTCTGCATTCAAGCCCCTGGCTGCGTCAATGGGGCCCATGCTCAAGGAGGAGTCATTCCACCTTGGAACTGGTTCAAACGGGCTCAGAAGAATAATCAAAGCAGGAGTAATTCCTCTCGATATGCTTCAAAGGTACATGAACAAGTGGGTCGCAACAGCACACGACTTGTTTGGAACCGATTCATCAACCTCAGCTCACTGGGCATACGTCTGGGGAGTAAAGGGTCGCTGGGATGAAAGAAAGAAACTCGAGGGTGGAATCGATGTTGACAAGCAGGTACTGAATGAGGAGAGCCGTGGTCACTATCACGATGAAATCGTTCGTGAAGTAGAGAAGCTCAACGGATATCTACCTGAGGATTGCGGAGTAAAACTATTCGTTGCCCACGAAAACTTCAACAGAGACATTGGAGCATTTGCCGGAAAGAAATGCTACACAGACGGTACTGCGTTCGAAGGTAGTGATGAGGAATATCAAGCATATTTGAAAACAGTTCTACCAACTCCAGAAGATGAAGAAGCGCTCAAAGAGATCTTCAAGCAACAATGGATCGAGGACAAACCGTTGACGCCAAGACAACTTGCGAGTGGAATCGGCGCAACTGCTTGAGGTGGGAACTTGATTCCTGTCTCCCTTTACGGGGCAGAAGAGGCTCGATTACAGGAGTTCTATTCTGCTTTACCTGGTTTAGTTAGCGATGCATATGAAGATAGGCCATATCAGGAAACATTGTTTTCGATTACCGGAGATGATGTTATTGAGCACATTGGAATCTCTGATACATGGGCAAATCACACTCCATTCGCATGGCAAGAAGAAATCGCTATGGAAGTTGATATGGCTATTCAGACCATCAAATACCCTGATGTAGGCCTTTTGGAGCACCTGTTGACTTTAGAGAACATCGATTGCAAGAGAGTTTCCATTTGGATGCATTTTGAAACCAACGTTTATCCGATATATTCAGAAAAAGCGTGTGAAGGCTTAACAAAATTAGGACTTCCAACTCCTTACAGGCCAGATGATATCGCATCCTATGGTCTTTACGTTCAACGATTAGAAGGATTGAAAATCCACGCACCTGCTGATGGAATGCCAGAAATTGGTTTGCCAAGAGCAAGAATTCTTCAGTTAGGTTTGGAGCGATTTTAATGCAAAACGCCTCTGTCCACGGCAAGTTATTGCTCGTGGCCTTTATCTGGGGCATTGGTTGGGTTGCAGGAAGAGTAGTTGCTCAAGAAATACCGCCATTTACTGCAGGATGGATAAGATATATCTTAGCAGTTGCGTGTTTCCTTGCTTTTCTTAAATTCACAAATCAGTGGAAATTGCCAAGCAAAGAACAGTGGTATTCATTAGCCCAAATAGGATTTCTATCTACGTTTGTATATCAGGCATTTTTCATGTACGGAATGAAATATACTGCTGCGGGCGATGCATCGCTAATGATAACATTCAATCCATTATTCACTGCAATTCTTGCCATTCCTTTTCTTGGAGAGAAATTCGACAGAAGACTTGCCTTGGGTATTTTTTTGGCTTTCAGCGGTGTAGCCGTATTAGGATGGTATTCACCGAATGTAAATATTCCAAACAACGAAAGGTTACTCGGTGACGCACTAATTGGATTAGCCGCTCTATCCTGGGCAAGTGCGACCATATTGATGAAGAAGGTTATGACTGGTGAAAATGCATTATCTCCACTACATCTTACCGTTTGGACAAGCACGGTTGGTTTGCTTATACAAACACCCGCCGCATTAGTTGAGATTGCTTATGTTGGGTTCGAGATGAATGCATCAACTGAAGCTTGGTTGTGGATTTTATTCCTCGCCATTGGTTCTACGGTATTGAGCTATGTTTGGTTTGCGGACGGTATCAAGATAATAGGTGCAGCAAGAGCATCATTCTATGTTTATCTGGTTCCAATCTTTGGAATATTCGGTGGATATCTGCTACTTAATGAGAAATTAGGTCTATCTTTAGCCGTATCCTTCTTGTTGATTGCGGGTGGTGTATATCTTGCACAGTCAAAGCAATCATCAACTCCTGATGCTTAGAGTGCACCATGCGAATAAGTTCAGTAGCTGTAATCGGTGCTGGAACTATGGGTGCTGGTATCGCCCAGGTTTGTGCGCAAGCGGGTTGGAAAACCAATCTATATGATGCATTTCCTGAAGGTTTAGAAAAAGGAATGAACACAATCTCTGCTTTCTGGGATAAGGGGATAGCAAGGGGTAAAACCACTCCAGAACAAAAAGCGAATTGGAGTGAAAATTTGTTCGCAGAATCATCTCTTGAGGTCGCTGTGTCAAATGTAGACTTAGTAATAGAGGCTGTGCCAGAAATCCCTGACTTGAAGCACAAGATATTCGCTGAATTGGGCAGATTGACTAAAGAGGATTGTGTCCTTGGTACCAATACCTCTTCTTTATCGATAAAGGATATTGCACACGCCTCAGGAAGGCCTCAAAAAGTCATTGGAATGCATTTCTTTAATCCAGTTCCAATTATGAAACTCCTGGAATTGGTCAAACATGATGATTGTTCAGAAGAAACAATCACAATAGCAAAAGAAGCAGGTGAATTGATGGGTAAAACAACAATTTTGGTAAAAGACGTACCAGGGTTTGCAACATCACGCCTTGGTGTAGTTCTCGGTAATGAGGCGATCAGGATGTTGGCAGATGGTGTGGCTACCGCAAAGGATATTGACACTGCCATGGTTCTTGGATACAAGCATCCAATGGGGCCGTTAGCACTTACAGACTTAGTTGGTTTGGATGTAAGAAGAGATATTTTACTCAACTTGAAAGAATCGTTCGGAGACGATTCTTACACGCCTCATCCACTTCTCGAGAAGCTGGTTTCCGAAGGTCGCTTGGGTCGAAAATCAGGGGTAGGAATTTATGACTGGAGTTCAGGTTCTGCCGAGGAAACTTCTCTTCCAAATCAAGATGAATAATGATAGATTTCTTGGTGTAATTTTCTAATTTAAAATTTGATTTTTCAATTGAAAAATTATCAAATTATTGGCACTATTTTGTCATCCATTATATCCCACTCAAATGGAATAGTTACGTTATCTTACAAATTATTAGTAGCGAATAAATATCGAACAAGATGTTATCAATAATGTAGGATTGGAAGTAACATGGAAATCACGAAAGAAGCAATTAGAACATTTACGTTTGTGGCGGGACCTTTGGTGTTAATCAGTTACGCGTATGCGCTTTCTCGTCTGGATGATAAGATGGCTCTTTGGGGAGGGATTCCACAATCTTGGATCACATACATTGCACCCTTCATGTTCTTGGCAGCCGCCGGTTGGCTTGTTTACTGGTGGATTGCACTGTTCCAGCTCGATGTAACTACCTTGGAATCTCTTAGATGGCCATGGCAAGAGTCTGGAGACGGGGGAGGTTTGAACCGTTTGTTCTGGGCTTATGCACTATTTTTGATACCGTCCGCATTATGGATTGATAGCACAATATTCCACATGAACAATGATTATTCATGGACACCATATCTCGTAGTTGGCATACTTGCGATTGTATCAATTGGTAATGTAATGTTCATGCTCTTAGCATATGGTGCATATCAAGATGGAGTCGATGGAGCGGGTTGGATGCTCCTTGGTTCCATTGCCCTTGGCATCCAGGTAATCGTCAACGACTTGATAGTTTGGTCAACAAAATTCCCGTGGTAAATTCCAATTGAATTTTCAAATTTCCAATTAGACTAATGTTGCATAAAAAATGTCGTGTTTTGGGTCTCCACCTGTTTCCTTAGGAACGTAATATCCTTCCTTGATTAGGTCTTTGAAAATCCCCATGTATGAGTGGGGTGAATCAATCATGTCGTGAGCGTATTCGATATGTTGAATCATCCAGAAATCCTTGCGCTTAAACATTCTACTTTGTGGATATTCTTGGTCGTGCATCTTGCTCTTTTGTGCAAGGAACATTTCAATTAAATCAAGAAGCTTTTCTTTGAGCATGTCGTACTCTACGGAATCGAATAAATCTTCATCTTCCTCATCATCCTCTTCTTCAAATTCCTCAGCCATCGCATCAGCAATTGCGTTTTGGCGAATGTATTCGTATCCTACCCTTTCGCAGATTTCATCTAGTCTGGTTTCTATTTCTGGGTCTCCGATTGGAAAAATCCCGTATTCGATGCGATATGCAACATCTACTTTCAATAGATATTCATCATAATCTACTTCGAAATCAACGTCATCAAAAAAGATGTCGTAGTTCATTTCAGCAATCTCGTTGTATGTTTCTTCGTATTCATCAAATGTATCCATTCCTCTTCTCACCCCTGAGAGTTTGCACTCTATTTTAACGGTCTAAAATTATTGCTGTTTAAACAGCACAGGGGATTCAAAAACCCTCGGTTTTTCACGGGTTTCACAGTTCTGTCCGGACTCCGCTAGGGCTCAATTTGGAACCAATAATTGCGAATTTTTGGCTGGTAATTTACTGCGAACCGTCAGCATATGCTGAGACTTGTGCGATGATCTTGTCATCTTCGTTACCGACACCGATCTTTGTTAGGATAACTTCGACGTTACATCCGCCGTTTGCTCCGTCACAAAGGTCTTGTCCGTTTTCCTTGATGGTGATTTCTTCTGCAACATCCCATGTTGTGTCACCGTCTGTCATGAATAGACAGTCAGCGTCACCTTCATCAGCGTCGCAGATGATAGAAGTTCCACCATCTACAATTATGGAAACTCTTAGTACAGCCCAGTTTATGGATTCACCTTGAGTTAGAGCGATGTGTACAAGAGTGTCGTCAGTAGTTTCGCCCATGGTTCCACTTGCATCTCTGTCACTAAAAGTATAGAAATCAAGACCTCCTGAAGAGTCATCACAGGTTTCAATATCACTGGATTCAGATTCGGCTACGTGATACATGTCTGAGGTAGTAAGTATGATCGCATTAGATGCCCCATGGGAATCAGTAGCGATTATTGCAATGCTTGTCTTCATCATGCTGTATGTGTATGTAGTTGTTACAACCAACATTTGGTCATCTACACAATCGGATTGATTTCTTACTTCGTCTACTAGTAGTGTCTCAGTGACAAAATTTGATTCTGGAACTGACAGGTCATTCACTCCCATGTTTTCGTTTAGTGTTTGGTCGATACTCCCATCTAGGTCGAAATCATAACCTAAATCAAAATTATCTCCATCTGGGTCCACTGCGGCGTGGTATGCTGTTATTGCACAATTTGTGCCGTCACAATCTGCAAGGTAAAATTCTAGTTCACCGTTTTGATTGTCTAACATTAATTCTCCGTAAATTACAGGCGCAGCATTTGGTGGCGAGTCATCTCCATCATCTGCCTCTGCTGTATCTCCCAGGCCGAAGCATCCGGCTAGAAGCAAAATCAAACTCAATGTCACTACGTTAATGGTCCTTGTTGGGCTCATGAATTACTATAAGATTGATAATCACTTAAACTTATTTTATTTTGAAGAAATGTAACCGAGTTTGTGGTCAATCAGTCAAAATGCAGGGAAAGGTTTGAGATGAAAAGGTTAGTTTATTTACCGTCTTTCTAACTATATGGTAATGTCAAAACCTCTGAGAGAAGTCATCAAAGGTAGTGCTACGTTAATCAAAATCGCCGAAAAACCACTTGGAATAGGCGCAATCATCGGAATTTTAGCTGGAGGTATCAACTCATATGCCTTGGGAATTTCACTATATCCTTCTGTTCTCGTAGGTTTATTCTTGGGGGTTAGCGTTTGTCTTTTGGCTTCACCAGGTATGAAGAGTGAATTGAAGGCAAGAAGGCTTGCTGAACAAACGAGAAAGGCAATGCTACGCTCTAAAGCTCGCGCTGGAAGTGCGTTTACAGCCTTTGAATAATTCAAAGGGATTTGATCGCTTCATCGTGATGAGCCAACAGGTTTCGTAGCTTCACCTTTAGAGATGGAGTCATCATATCGTTGTCGACGGTCCACTCTTCTGGGTCGAGAATAATATTTCTTGCAACTTCATATCCTTTCCACTTTGGAGCAAGCATGTTGTTTTCTTGCAGGTGGGAAAGTAGCCAAGACTTAACTCCATCATCATTACACATTGCTGCATTGTCATCAGGAACTGCAACTCCTGCCTTCGATGCTTCTGCCCTTAGAGCATCAGCGGATGGGTGAACGATTAGGAAGGTATTCTTCATGTTACGGCCATCCAAGACTGCTTGCTCAACAAGCGGACTTAGTTTGAGGTTCTCTTCAAGAGGTGCTGGAGAAACATACTTTCCATTTTCCAACTTGAATTGGCTCTTTACGCGTCCGGTGATTGAAAGATAGCCATCGACCATCTTTCCAAGGTCGCCAGTTCTGAATCCGCCATCTTCTGTCATTACTTCAGCAGTAGCTTCTGGAAGGTTCCAGTATCCTTGCATAACGTTTGGTCCATAAACGATAATTTCTCCTTCATCAGGGCGGTCAGGGTCGTCCCACGCGCTCTTGTCGATCTCAACACGTACGCCGTTTGCGGGCATACCTACTGTGTTCAGTCTTGACTTGCCTTTGCCCATCCATCCGTTTGCGGAAACAAGAGGGCTGGTTTCGGTCAATCCATACCCTTCATAGCAGTTGAATCCTACTTTTTGAACGAAAGCTGCAACATCAGGCGATAGGGCTGCTGCGCCGGACATACAGAATCTAATCTTTCCACCAAATCGGGCTCGAACTTTCTTCCAAACCAATTTGTCCCAAAGCTTGTCAAAGAAGCCACTTGGAGGTACAGCGTCACACTGTACGCCTGCCTTTGCGATTCTCTTTTCTGCCGATTTCTGAGCGTTAGCGATGAATTTCGCCTTTAGTCCAGTTGCAGCCTCGAATTGTCCGTTGACTCTATCGTAGAACTTATTCCAAACTCTTGGAACAGCAAGAAGAGCAGCTGGTTGAATCTCGATACATTCGTCAGCGATTCTTGTTAGGTCGGAGATGAGGTTGATGTGAACTCCCATTCTAATCATCCAGTGTAGGTCGAATGTCGAACCGAATGAATGAGCCCATGGAAGGAACGCAGCGTTCTTGTCACCAGGGTATAATTCGAATACTCCCTGAACACAAAGTACGTTCGAGAGTGTGTTCCAATTTGAAAGCATAACACCCTTGGGGTTTCCAGTCGTTCCGGAAGTGTAAATCAGGGTTGAAAGAGAGGTATGGTCATCATTAAAACCATCCAAATCACTCGCACTGCGTCCCATTGCCACGAAATCAGACCACATTCTAACCTCAACGCCTTCTGGTGGTAATTTGTTTGCCGGTTCATCACCAAGGAGTATAACTCCGGATGAAGGCCAGCCTTCTTCTCCTAATGCATCACACAATTTGTCCAAAACCTCAGTATTAGCGACTGCTACAACTGATGGAGTGGAATCGGCTAAGATAAAAGCCCAATCTTTGCCGTGTTGGTGTGTATACATTGCTGTATATGCTGCTCCCAATGCGTTTGCGCCATAAGATAAAGCAGCCCATTCAACAGAATTATCTACGATGATTGCTACTCTGTCATCTTTTACAACTCCAATATCTCGAAGACCTTTTGCAACTGAGGTTGCCAATTCTCCGAATTCGTTGTAAGAAATATGCATTCTTGGCATTCCGGGGTTAGGAATATATCCGAAACAAGGGTTATCTCCAAATTTTTCCTGACTTACCATTAGCATTTGGTAAAGCGTTCTTGGGTCATCTCCTTCGGGTTTAATCCACTGTCGGTCGGTGGGTTGTTTAGGCCAGGCCATATCGGGCATGTTGATTCAGAATCGACTCGACCTAATAATTCTCTCTCAGCAATACAGACCTGACATTATTGCGCCAATCTTCTCCATCATTTCTGTTCGCCAACGGCGATGCAGGTGAGGGATGCCAACAGGTTGTAATCTCGATATCAAGCCCTTTCAGGGCTATATTTGCCCTTTTTTCCGCATATTTTCCTACTCCTATTACTCGTTCTATTCCAAGAGTGGTTACAACCTGTTTTAGGTGTTCGTCGCAGACTTGAAGCAATTTTTTTACGGCTGGCCCTGATATATTATCCGGAGTGATATTTTTCCCAGTTTCACCTAAGAGTAATAAAGGGCAGTGATTTACTAAGTACACATTTTTATGAATTTCATCAGGAGTCTTGTAAAGATCTTTTAGAAGACCCCACAATCTTGTTCCACTAATTTCCTGTCTTTCAAAGTCTAATCCTTCAATTGGTCTTTTTGGATGTCTACCTTTTGGGTCGGTAAATTCACCTTCAATGCCAAGAAATTCTTTCGCGATACTTGTTGCGCCGAATGGAACGCCACACTGAGCCATACCGTAAGGTCCAGGATTCATTCCAAGAAGTAGTGTTTTGGCACCAAGTCCGGAGTATTGCTCGATGTACGAGTCATGATATTCTCTGGCATAATCAAGGGGATTAGTAACGTATTGTAATACCTTGATTTTCAATAATTTAGGAATCAGTTTGTCACATTCATCAGAAAGTGTCCGTGCGATTCTAACGAGTGGCTTTACCATGGGAATTCTGCTCCGGTATATTCGAAGAAACGACCAGAGGTTTCTTGATTTTGGTTTTCTATTAAATCTCTTAATCCGGCTACGGATTGACTTTTTGTTACTGGCGCCATATCTCCACCCATGTCGGTCTTGACCCAACCAGGGTGATAACAAGTTACAGATATGTCACAATCTCTTCCCTCGATTGATAGGACTTTTGTTATCATATTCAATCCGGTCTTGCTCGTTCTGTAAGCATAAGATCGTCCGCTAGCACAATCATCGATAGATCCCATTAAACTGGTAATCATTGCAACCTTTGAGTTAGGTGTAGATTTCAAAATAGGCCAAAGAGATTGTGTGACTCTCATAGGGCCAATCGTATTTACATTCAGAACCTCGAGAGATTCTTCCATGTCAACTTGCTCAAAGTTCTGCCATCTTCCATCCATCATCCCCGCGTTATTGACGAGAACATCTACTGTATCTGTAATCGAAGTGATTTCGCTAGCGAAACGTTTTGCGGATGCAGTATTACTAACGTCTAATTGTAATACGGTAAGGTTATCATGTCGCAAATCAAAATTAGAAACATCTCTCATACCGGCAAAAATACGATGTCCATCGTTGAGTAAAGTTTCGACAAACTCTAAACCAATGCCCCTATTTGCTCCAGTAATTACCCAAGTCGCCATGTACTCTGCAGTGGTTGGATATAGATTATCTTGCTTAACAAAAAAAATTGTTTTTGCGGGTGATTTTTACAAAATCAGCGGATTGAGACGGTGTAGTCAATAACACCATTTTTTAAACAAAAATAGGCGAATCCATCATATATGCCACGATTTGACCAAAGAAGGATGGGAATGAAGGTAGGAATCGACGATATGGCGATTCATTTTCCTCGGTTGTATATGGATATGGAGGACTTCGCTGCGATGCGGGGCGCCGATTATTCCAAACTGAACAAAGGTCTTGGTCTTGCAGCAATGTCAATTCCAGACGTTCACGAGGATACAGCGACAATGGGTGCTAATGCAGTGTGCAGGCTTATTGATAGAAATGGATTAAATCCGAGGGACATTGGAAGAATCTATCTTGGAACCGAATCGGCTCTAGACGGAGCAAAACCAACTGCTACTTACATTGTAGACATGCTCACCCACAGATACGGTGACATCTATGGAGAGGATTGTTTCAGAGGTTGTGACGTAGTTGACATGACTTTCGCTTGTATTGGAGCAGTTGATGCTTTGCACAACACACTTGACTGGGTAGCAAGAGGAGGGGAAGATGAAAACAGAATGGGTATTGTCGTTTTCTCTGACAATGCAAAGTACGATTTAGAATCATCAGGTGAATACACGCAAGGAGCGGGTGGAGGTGCACTCTTAATCCGTCACAACCCAAGGTTAGTAGCAATCCCAGATAGGTGGGGGGTCTCAACAACTCCTGTCCACGATTTCTTCAAACCAAGAAGAATGGTATCTATTCAAAGTGTAATCGAGAATGTTTTGCAATTAGCTGCTGAAGCAGGTGCAACAATTCGAGATGGAATGGCTGAAGCGATGATCAAACACCTACCGGAATCCACGGTTAGAAGACTCGGTATTTTTGCACACGGAGAAGAAAGCGTAAAGGTTCACAGAGATGAGCCAGTTTTTGATGGTCAATTTTCGAATAGATGTTACAGAGAAGCTGTAAAACAGGCCTTCACACATTTCAGCAAAAAAGCGATTGAGCAAGGAAGATTTGACCCCGAAATGGATGAAATTTTGACTGAACAATGGGCACGAATTATTATGCACTTGCCATATGCATTCCAAGCAAAGAGAATGTTCCCCGATGTTTTCAGGCACGATAGGCAGGAAATGGAGGAGTGGAAAATCATCGAGGATGAGATTGGCCCTGCACCGGAAGAATCTGATTTCGAGAATGAAGATGAATGGGATAGAGCTATGGATTCTTACAGGAGAGCAATTTCCAAGACCGAGTCTTTCAAGCAATTCGTAGAAGATCGAATTGAGAAGGGCCAGAGAGCAAGTTCACTAATAGGTAATCAATATACAGGATCCATTTTCTTAGCACTTATGTCAACCTTTGAGGCAGATTATGAAGAGAATGCAAGAATCGAGGATGTTGTATTTGGTCTGTGTGGGTATGGGTCTGGAGCGAAAGCAAAGGTGTTTGAAGCAGAAGTTCAACCTACCTGGAGACAGATTGCGAGTCGCTGGAACCTTTTCGAAAGATTGGAAGGCCGAATCGCAATTGACAAGCTGACCTATGAGGCACTTCACAAAGGACTTGCTACAGAATCAGTAGTTACACCAAAAGGCGAATTCGCACTGGTTGATGTAGGGGAAGAAGGAATTGAAGAAGGCCTTCGAACCTATGCTTGGATTGAAGAATAATCACACCAAGATTTTCTCGATATCAACTATGGTTGGTAACTGGAGATTTGCAGCTGAGAACCAATCCTCTATTGTGTCGAAGAATTTACCCTTTGAGTTAGCTTTCGCCCTAGCTCCAATCAAATTCCAGGCTCCTTTTGCTGAAATTCCTGGAATTGCTGCTAATTGCTTTTCCGAGACAGTACTCCAATCGATTCCAGTCTCGATTCCAGTTATGCTGCGAGCCCCGTGGCCAGTGACCATAATTTCGGAATAGGACTCTAAGGGAGCGAGATAATTCATGCCTACTAAAATCGGATAAGCTCCAATTTGCCTGCCAAATGTAATGCCTGCTTTGCCCCTGATTTCTTCATTTTTGGCTTCAGGTAAAAGGTGACGAGGCAGACGAGTTCTACCTTCATGCGATTCCCAATAAACGTCTTTCAATATGGTTCCTGTGGGGAGCATTTCTTCCAACAACGGAGCATCAAATTTCTCTCGAACCGTCGCTTTGAATTGTTGGAATTTTTCGTTATTTATTTCTTGGAACCCTTCACCCTCAACTTGACGAATATTTACTCTGCGAATCATGTGGCCTTCATTTTTCAATTCATTTAACAGTTGCAAATTGACATCATATGTTTGGTCAGTCTCGCCATTTAGTCCGGCAATAAAATTCAATCCAGGAAGTAACTTTGGTAGTCCTCTTTCACCTCTTTCTTTGCCATATTTATTGATTAGAGAGATAGCCGTTTTGAGTTGATTTGAGTCGCAGTTTAGCCAATTTTCTTCATGAACAGAAGGATCTGCAGATTCCAAACCAAAAGATAGAACTGCACCGTCTGAAAGCGTTTCAGTTAACGTCTTTGTAATTTCTTCTGAAGGTTCCAGGTTTTCTGCAATAATTGATGGGTTACCGTTATCGGTATGTAGGATTTTCAATCGTTCATCTTCCCTCAATCCGTGTAGTAACTTAGCGATAGGTTCAGGATTAGGAACTGGATATTCTAATTCTACAACACCTTCTGCCATGTAGGTATAGGTGTCGGTCATCCCTCCCAACCTGACGTGTTCAACACCCACATCATGAGCGATTTTCACTTCCTGTATGATGTCTTCAGGGGTTCTCCAAATTGGGACTCCCTTCTTTGGCTCTATACAGAATTTACAACCACGTTTGTATCTTACACATCCCTGGTATACCTCAACTTCATATGTCAGTGGGCCGTTTAGGTCAGGATTTTGGGTAACGGATTTTGATTTAGCCCCGTGATGTGCCCACTCTGTCCACTGTTCGGGGCTTCTCCTCTGATGCTTCCATGAATCATTTTCAAGGTAGTAGTTCAGTGTTGCATCTGTGTCTTGTAAAGCTAAAAATAAGTTTGTTTGAAGTGGGTTCCATCCTTGGTGTCTCCATCCCCTAATCGCCCAACCCCCACAAAGTAAGGGGATGTTTCTTGGAGTCTTGGAAATAATTTCTCGAGTTTCCTTCAGAGAAATTGGGGTCCCTCTAAGGTATTTTCCGGGCACTATTGCGCCAGCGAGGATAACCACTCCGAGTCTGTTTTCAAGACTTGGAGGATTTATTCGGAACGAATCTATTGTACAATAATCGTAATCGATATTTCTCTTTTCCAAAACTCCACAAATGTAGCGAATATGGAATCCAACATAAGGAGGTACTCCAAACGCGGCTGGTTCATCCTCGTAACCGTCGATAATGAGCCATTTTGGAGTTGGCTCTACCAATCAATCACCTCAATTTCTCGGTCTTCGGCCTTTCTTCTTACCAGCGGCTTCTTCTTCAGCGATTGCTCTGAGTTCTCGAGCTGATTTACCGCCTTTCTTTTCACTTGGCTTAGCAATGTCGACCCTGATATTCCTTGACATGAAATCAGTTCCATTAAGCTTTGAAACAACTTCTTCACCAGCATTCTCTGGCTGGATTGTTACGAAGGCGAAAGCCTTTCTTTTCCCACCTCTATCTGTGGCCCATTGAACGTGAACTGAATCACAATGGTCCTTGAATAATTTTGCCAAATCATCATCACTTGCATCGAAAGGAAGATTTCCAACATAAAGTCTACAACCCTTAGGTCTGTCTCTCTTTGGCTTTTTATCACGAGGAGCATCGGCATCTCTAACCCCAATTCTTCTGCCCTTGATTCTGTGTCCGTCCAGTGCTGTCGAAGCGGTGGTGGCCATTTCTTTGGTTGCAAATGTGATGAATCCAAATCCTCGGTTATTGCCTTCATCGTCTTTCATGATTGCGAAATCAGTAATATCACCATGAGGCTCGAATAGAGATCTAATTTCATCATCGGTAACATCGTTTGGCAATCCTCCGACAAATAACTTACAACCAGGAGGTGCTCTTTGCCTTCCTCCTCCTCTTCCTCCAGAATCTTCGAATCTGAAGTACTCACGAGGAGTTCCGTCTTCTCTTACATCCTCAGCGATGTAAGTTGCTCTGCCTGCACTTCCCTTGGCGAATAATGCTTCAGCATCTCCACTCCATCTTTTGTTACCTCCGTTTAATGATGCCATTCCGGTTGAACCCCCGAAGTCATCAGCCATTGCCCTGAAGGCTCGATTATCACAGGTTGAGCAAACGACATTCCAATCTCCGTTTTGCTCTGCTTTGAATTCTGAACCACAAGGTGGGCAGATAGCCCAAAGAACTCCGCAGTTCTCTTCTTCCCGCATGTCTACTCTGACGACGTTTCCAGTTTCAGTAACCTTGGCACGTACGATGTCTCTTACACGCATTGCATCTGCTGTATTGTGTAGGAATCTATCGCAGATTCCAGTTACGTGAATTTGTGCATACATTTGGTCTTCCATGACTGAACGGTTTGGCTTATCTTCTACGCTCAATACTCGGATTTCTCCAGATTTTTCATGGAGTTTTGATACCTGTCCGATGACGTAATCTCCAACTTCTAATCTCAATAGTTCGTTGTGCGATTGGATAGTCATAACACCATCGTTTTCAACAACAACGCCAGTCAATAAGGCGATTAATTCTCCGTTTCTCTCTTCTGTTCCTTCGCCAGATGAAAACTCATCTGTATTTCCGATTACTGTTCCTGGGGTGACGATGCTCGTCATATTCTCACTCTCGCATTTTTGGGGTTCACCTACTGGTGAATGGAATTGGATGATGTGATGCGGTTGGTCCTTGTTCTTGAACCCCTCTCATCGAGTAATTCTCAAGCATTTAATCTTGGTAGCGCCCATTTTCGAGGTATGATGGCTGTATGTGGCGGGCATTCTGAACTCTCCTTCTAGGATAATTTCTCCATCCGGAAGATGAGTCGCATTACCACTGTGAAGAATATGTACTACCGGTGCAGCAATCAATGCGGCTTCGATAAATGGTTTGTCTGCAGCCTTTTTTTGAACACCCCAAGGCGGATTCATAATCACGATATCGGCTTCGCCAATATCGACTTCACCGACCCTTCCAATGATTGTGTTTCCTAATTTTTTGCATAATTCAGCAGCATCCACATCGCACTCAACAAAGGTAACATCAGCGCCTAGTAACTTTGCTCCATACCCTAAAATGCCATTTCCCGCACCCAAGTCTAAGACTTTCTTTCCTTCCAGACCATCATAACCATCAATTCGAGCCAACCACAACGCTGCAAGGTCTCCCTCGGTTTGGTATTGTTCTAAATCGACATTATTACAAGGATGAGGTGGCAATTTCGATAACTGAATCGCCAGTTGGCGAAGTTTCATTTCGATCACCATTGTCTCTGTTGTTGATTTCCATAGCCCATTTGTCTCATTTGCTGAGCCTGCATTTGCTGGGCTTGGATTTGTTGCATTTGGAATCGAATAGCTTCCGCTTCTCTCCTCAAAGCGGCAATCAATTGGTCATTGGGTTGTTGACCACCACAGAAACGGCAGAATCTTGTACCGTCTGCCTGCATTTGTCCGCATGTTGTACAGAATGCCATGATAACCCCACCACTAACTCGTCTTTGAACCCTCGCATCAACTTACCATTTGCATAAACACTGGCCATGTTTCAAAATTCTGTGCTAAAGCTCTTTCATTGATATCTTCCATACGTGCGTCAGTCATCATTTCAGAAGGGTCTATTCCTTGTTCCAATAACTTGGTAACTAGTGCTCTGAATTCCTTCTCAATATCAGACATGTTTTCATCTTCAGCTTGTGGTTCTGGTAGAGGAATCGATTCCTCTGCTAATTCCTCTTCAACAGCGGGGACTGGTTCAACCTCTCCTTCCGTGGTTACTTCTTCTACCGAGGAATCATCTGGTGTATTTTCATCTACGACTGTTGAGGTAGGAAGAGGTACACTTTCCGGCTCTGGTTTCATCTCTTCAATAAACGCCTTTTCCATTTCATCGACAACAGTGCTTTCCTCAACTACTGGTTCAGGTTCTACGACAGGTACCTCTACAATTTCAGGTTCAGGCTTTGCTAACCCAACTCCAAGAATTTCCGCCTGCTGTCTTGCAAGTTCTGCGGCCTGCCTTCTTGGTAGAGAGACAAAGGCCTTTCCAACAAGGGCAAAGACTGGATATGGGAGGAAATATCTGTCAAGATTAGGGAGGCTTGGATGTCTAAAACATAGGATTGTATGTTTTTCAAATGCCCGCTGGTTTGGAATTCCAACAGCAAACGGTGTGGGGTGTATTTCTACAGTATTCCGTAGCCATCCTTCCTGGGTAACTAGTTGCTGCATCCAAATTCCCATGTCTGAATTTGCAATGTTAACAAATTGGAAAGAAGCATCTCTGTGGTCAAATCCTTGTTCAGCCAGTAGTTCTTCAGCTCCTCGTGGTCTGTGAAATATCCCCATAACTGGCTGACCGTGGTCGATCATGTCCCCGTGAAGTTCCAATAGCTTCCTTTCTTTTCTAGGACATAGAAGCAGAATTTCTAACCTATCTGCCGTTGGGTCCCATATTTCTCCCCACTTAGCAGTAGCTTCATCCTTAAGTTGTTGGAATGTCATATTTGGAATCATTGCCGTGACGCCCATGCAACCACCATGTAGGCCAAGAGAGGTTACCTATTTGGTGATGTATGCTTCTTGGATAGCAAATTCTGCCAATAGAATAACTCCTCCTGCAGCACCTCTTACGGTATTGTGTGATAGCGCATCGAACCTGACAACGTTCTTTTCCACTCGGATGTTTCCAATAGTTGTGGACATGCCATTGCCTGCCCAAAGGTGTTTTTCCCTCGATGGAGCCTCGGAAATAATTTGATTTACGTTTGTAGGTGATGATGGAAGGTTCAAAGATGGTATCGCCATCAGTGCCCTAACTTCTTCAATCGAAGTATCATTTTCTAATTCTACACCACAGGTAACCATATGACCATCTCTTTCTGCAACTCTGTTACAAGTTGCGAGTATTGGTACATCAATTTCGAGTAAATGTTTCAATTCAGCAACCAATTTTTCCTCTTCTCCTGGAATCAGGGGATTCACGTCACCAGACAGGGCCTTTTCGTCAAACAAAAGTCTCCAGCCGGCACCAGACAATGCCTGTCTAGTGAAAATCGTGATAGATTTAATTCCTAAGGATTTCAATCCTGCAATGGATGTAGCGACTGGTACAACAGTACAGTTTGTAGCACACGCATGTCCGTCATATTGTTTCATCGCTTGCGGATTGATTTCGGGAATAACCAGTGGGATGCCAGCAACCCGTCTAAACGAACTAGCATTAGAAAAAACGTGAATGCCTCTAGCTACTAATGATGGTTCAACAACCTCCGCTACGTTATTTGGTAGCGCTGAGAATGCGATATCAACATCGGGAATATCACTCATCGAACAAATGAGAATGTCATAGACGGGTTTAGGTGAATCTAACCTCCACTCGAGTTCCTCAAACATAAGTCCGACATTACGCGGTGAACCTGCTATTGCTTCCACTTCGAATAGGGGGTGCCTCCACAGTAATTCCTGTAGCCTCTGGCCAACCAAGCCGGTTGCTCCAAGGATGGCGACAGAATATTTCGTCATTATATCTCCTCATATGGTGTTGGGAAGATTTTGCGAATGATGAGTTTCCTAGCGATGGAAGCCCCATCTTTGACGCTTCCAAGTTTTGGCTCCCCTTTTCTTTTGGAATAACTAATCGCAACATGTGAGATCGGGATGTTTCTATTTACGCAAGACGTGTACATCTCGGCTTCGATTTCAAATCGTAAACTGTTGAGTTCCAATCTCTGAATAGCGCCTCTGGAAAAGCCCCAAAAGCCGGAACACAAATCATTAATCGGCCTACCGTGCAAAGCGACAGCTAACCAAGTCAAAAGATGATTTCCGATCCAATTCGTTGTCGTCATGGCGTCCTTCGCAAGATTTCCTCTGAGGCGGTCACCGATTGCAATTCCTCCCTTTGGTATTGATGACAAAATATCTGGTATCTCTTCTGGCCAGTAAGTACCATCGGAGTCTAACATTATCATGTAGTCATGATCTGAGTCCAAGAAAAACTTGAATGCTTGCCTAATTGCTAAACCCTTTCCGTCTCCCCATTGATGAATAATTTCAGCACCTAATTCATTTGCTATATTCACGGTATTATCAGTTGAACCGCCATCGACAACAAGTACGCTTGTATCAAATCCCATTTGGTTAATTTTACCCTTGGGTATTACCAAATTTACATTAACGATATTGCCATATCTT
>JAYPOA010000007.1:23678-36102 GCA_038130705.1 Methanobacteriota archaeon
ATTACATTCTCAATAGCCAATTCCTCATCTAACGTGGGTAACGTTATGAGAACACTTGGCATGTTAGCCGGTGGTTGTTTTTGTTGTCAAGAGTTTCGCATAATTCATGCAAAGTACACCTTTTCGACCCAGTGCACCCTTATCCCCGTGGTATCTACGAAAGTATCGCCTCTTCCTGACGCACCCAATGGATTGAGCCAATATTCTAAATCGCTTTCCAAAATAATTTCAAAACCTTGCCCATCTGGGTATTTGCAAACGTTATGCCAACCAGAACCAGAGTACAAATTTTCATTTACTGAAACTGTGATGTCGCCAACAAATTCAAGCATTATGCAAACCATGAAAGTTGAGGATTCGTTTACCGCAATGTTCGTAATTTTTCCAGTAATGTAATGCTTGTAATCTCCAATTTCAAATGGGTCATAAGTTCGTAATTTAGCCCAAGGGTCAATTCTCATGTTATCTCCAATCACTGGTGAAAAGGTAGAAATCAAGCCATCATCTTCAAACGAAAATAGAATAGAGCCACCGCTTTCCCATATTTTCTTCCAGTTTGTAGAGGAGAGAAGATATTGCATCATGATTCCTTTAGGTGATGCAAGAGCGTGAGTAAGTCCTAAATTTTCTATTCTTTCAATATCATCGAAACGAATAGCCGTCGTAGCAGAATTTTGAATAGAATGGTCTTGTTTTAGTATTCCAAGTGTAGGTATTGCAGTTATACCAAATGATTCACTATGAGCAAAAATATGCCCCCAATGTTCATTTTCAGTATAAATTATTGAATCAGGCGGTAGTTCGTCCAACATGCTAATCAAAGTAATATCTCCTTCAGACATAGCGTGCAATTCGCCATGTTCTGAAAGCTCAGATAGTGCGCTATGTGCTACGCCACTAATGACCAATGCTGCAATCATTACAGCCCTACCTCCATCTGATGAGAATCCATTTTCTATCTTTGATAGTCTTAGGCCTACCAGTAACGCTAGAGGGATGTGGAAAGCATGCATGCTCATTGAATAAAGCACAAATGAAGCCATAGAAATTATCGCTATACCAGAATATCCGTCGAACAGATATATCATCGTGATTGTCCAATTAATCAGAATCCAAATTATGAAAACACGTGCATTCAAATCGCTTTTCAGTGTCCACGCGGCCCAGATTGCAAGAGGCAATAATAATCCCGAGTACAAGATCATTGGCGAGCCGCCTTGCCATCCATATTCAGCGAATATCGCATCGCCATCAAACTGACTGGCTGCGATTAAAGTTAACACAATCAAACTGATAGATGCAATTTGGATTTGCATTTTTTCCGCCATGTTTACCTTTTTTGTCCTTTCAACCAAGGCTCTAGCAAGAACCAGCGTTACCAGGTAAACCAGTCCCGTAGGATGAATCATCATTACCGAAATGGCAGTAATAGAAATAATCCCCCAGCGTAGTCTTTCTTTGTGAATTAACAATAAAACGACTAGGCCTAATTGACTCGCCACGGTTGGAAACCCAGAGTCTAAATTTTTTGCAAACAATGCTGGAGCGAGCAAAATGGCTAGAATTGTCCAGTGGCCACAGCCCAATTTATCGCCTATCGCTGCAATTCCAAGCAATAGTGCGACAAAACTAAAGACGCCGAGTATGAATACGGACAGGTAAATTTCACCACCTAACCAAGCCGCTAAAACCGGGAATGCGGGAGGATATAACCAATATCCACTCGATGGATTTGATATCGTAAAGGATGAATATTGAGCGTAACTTTCAGCCAAGAACGTAAATCCTATCCAATCGACCCCCATCGGTGAATAATATGTTAGAGGAGTTATTGCGATATACACCGCAATTAGGGTGAATATCCAAAACCAAGGGCTCCTGTTGACTGAATTATCTTCGAGTACGGGGTGCAATTCGGTTCTTATCGCCATAATTGCAAAAATATTTGCTAAAAAGACCAACGAAGACATAGATTCAGTGCCGATTCCTAGATAAAAAGAAATTCCTGAAATAGCATACAGAGTCAATAATCCCAAGGCTGGAGTCAGTAAAAAGTGCCTTTTGTTGTCGCCACTATGGTCTAGCCTTCTTGCAATCGCATATCCAGGAAGGATTGCCATTATCAGGCCGAGAACCATGCTTCGGGGTTCGCATTTTAGTTTTCAAACCATTTGCGAACAATGATGAATTGAAGCCTTTTCGCAATGAATATGGCAGAAGTCATCATCCTACCGGAGGATTACTGGGTTTACGATTTCACAAAAGGTGTTGACCCCGAATTCGTTTGCCCTTTCCCATACCAAATTGGCAGGTATGATGAAACTAGACCGGGAATGTATGATTTTGATCTCTTTGCTGGTGTAAGAAATCATCACGTGGGTATCGATATAGGTGCTCCAGTTGGTGAGCCTGTACATTCATACGACAAGGGAGTCGTATTTTCAAAAGGAGTAAATCCAGAGGCTGGATCTTATGGGCCAACTATAATCGTTCAATATGAACTGGAAGGAAAACCAATATGGGCACTATACGGGCATTTGTCCCATGATTCGCTTGAGATGGTAGAAGTAGGGGATATCGTTGATGAAGGACAAATTATCGCAAAAGTCGGTTCAAAAGATGAGAACGGGGGTTGGGAGCCCCACTTGCATTTCCAGTTAAGTTGGTCTGAACCAAAAAATAACGACATGCCTGGAGTGGTTTCAATAGAAGATAGAGATTCTGCGTTGCGAATATATCCAGACCCTAGAATCGTTTTGGGCCCAATCTACTAATCGATTTGAGAGAGGAATTCTTTCAGTGAAATTATCGAATCTATGGCGGTAGGGTCCTTTCCAGAGAGTAAAGCCAATGCTATGGAAAGCCAATCCATCATTATGCAAATGTGAAGAAGACATTCTAGAAGACTTTCTCCTTCTCCCTGAATCCTCCAAGCCAAGTCGGTTGGACAATTGGCAACAAACCAGTCCATTCTGTGTACTACTCTTTCATTCATGCCTGGCCAGGAAACGATTAACACAGCCTGATTTGGAGCTTCAAAATCTTGGTATTTACCTACTCCTCCCCATGCAATAAGTTCGTTATGATTCATTTCGGGAACCTCAGCTACTCGAGCAAATCTTGCAGCGTTTTCATTGATTTGATTTTTGAACCTTGCAAGAGCGGGTGATAATTCAGAAGGTCCGATAATTGAAATCGGATTTTCAAGTAGATTAAGTGCTAAACTTGCAACATCTCCTTCTGGATTTTCTGTAATGTCGCAATCCTTGACCGCTTGTTTCAATCTCGTCACCGCAGACTGAGATAGCTCCGTTTGCAGTATTCCTAACTGGTTCATGAGACTCAATTGTCGCGAAAATATGTGGCCAAAAGCAGACCTAGGTGGTTGTCCTGACGGGCAGGAAATCAGGTATGCCGAATTTGATAATTCACAAAGGCCTGATAAAATTCCACCACTCGAAATGACTACAACAGTTCCTCCGAGGCGAATTACCTGTTCAGTTGTTTCAACAGTTTCCTCGGTGTTTCCCGAATATGAAGTAGCCACTACCAACCAATTTTGGTTCCACCAATTTGGTAAGCCATAAGTGCGATGGCACTTGATTGGTAAACCTCCAGCATTATCTGAAAGTGAGGAGATGAAATCACCTCCTGCAGCGGAGCCACCCATGCCAATGAAAAGGACACCTTCCCATCCATAGTCGAGTTCAGGTAGCCATGGTTGTAAATCATCGTTAATCGAATTGTATCCTTCTGCGAAATCGTTCATGAAAAAGCGAGTGAATTCAATCATCCCGCTTTGGTCTAAAGCAGCAGCTAATCTATTGATGCCATCTTCCAATCAATCACCATCCATTCCCAGATACGGTAGAGCATGCCATTCTCCCTCTATCCTTGCAATGAGTAATTTTCTTCCCAATTTGTGGTCATAAGGCAGTCTGACTGCCGTCATTTTCCAGTTGTTAGGGTCCAAGAATTCACCTACCGATGAATCTTCGTTCATTGGTTCCACATACAATAATTCCCCTAATCGTGCCTTTACATGGGCACTTTCCAAGTCTCTCCAAGTAGCACCACATCGCTCTTTTCTCTCGACTTTTTCTAGAACAGCGCCATCGCCGCTCCAAGTAGTTGGTCGCCATAGGTCTCCACGCCACTGAATAACATCTCCCAAATCATAGCCCGGTTTTCTGTACAATAGAGTCAATCTCGTCAGGTCCACTCCGTCCTTTCTGCCAACGACAGAGGTCGTGGTGGTGATTTGTCCTCCGTAATTCGAAACGAGGTGTTTCCCCCAAGATTTTGCCAATGCCTTGGATCCAAGAATGACGTCGTATCCACCAGTGACTGGCCCTTCTTTTGTAATGAAAAACATTGGATCATCCGCCATTTCTTCTATCACTGAATCGAGGGTTTTTCTCAATTGATTGAATTCTTCTTCAGATAGTCTCCTAGCAGATGAGCGTAATTGCACGGTTGCTTCAAAGTAATTACCGGCCCTTCGTGTGCATGTTAAACAGACTCCGTTAGACATTCTCGCTCGCATGGTTTTCTGCTCTGAGTATAGCAGATTATCAATAATGCCCTCAATTTCTAAGTGAATTAATGTGTGCCTTCCGTCAACTTCTTGCGCATGCAGGCCTAACTCAAGGTCCTCAACTTCAGGGTGGAATCCTACATTCCTTTGGACAAGTTCATGCCACAGGTCATCTGAATCAACATTTGTCCATTTCCCCTGGAAATCGATCATCCCGCAACGTGCACATTTTGTCCAAGGAACATTCTTTGGTACATCAACTAACGACACCCGTTCG
Organism: Methanobacteriota archaeon; assembly: GCA_038130705.1. Taxonomy (GTDB): domain Archaea; phylum Thermoplasmatota; class Poseidoniia; order Poseidoniales; family Poseidoniaceae; genus MGIIa-K1. The sequence goes on from JAYPOA010000007.1 coordinate 28,493, forward strand.
CGAGTACATTTTTCACACATTCTGCCAGAATATAGTGGAGACGTATCTCCACAAATTAGGCAGAATTCATCACCAAGGTCCATTCAATCACCTGCGATTGAATTACTCTGACTCATCATTGGTAATAGCCTTCTCCAAAGAACGAATCTTATCCTCTAGAGATTTCGACCTTGCGAAAACGGTCCACGTCCAAATCGCTAACCCTGCAACCATACCAAGGTAAGCTAAAGCGAGATATGTTTTGTCATTCACTCGATCGCCTCCTCGTACTTAGCCTGAATATCTTCCACCTGCATTTGTAGTTTTGTCAAATGCATTCCTGAAATAATGTGTCCAATTACCAATATTGAAAATGAAATTGCTCCAATGAACAGAACTACACCCATATCTGAATTCAAGGAACCTTCTGAAGTAGCAACAACGGGCCCAGGATGGCGAATTTGCCATAGTCTTGTAGCGATATATGTGACCGGGACAAGGATGAATCCATACATTCCAAATGCGGAAAATGTGTCTCTGGTTTCTATTCCATCAGGTTGAGACTTTCTACCTAAAACCAAGTAAAGCGAAAGTAAAGTAAGTATGGCAAAAGTGTTCAATCTTACGTCGGTCCAATCCCATGGAACTCCCCATTCCGCAGCACCCCAAATACATCCAGACCAAACCGCCATTAGACCAGTAGCCAAGCCTGCTTCTGTGCTTGCTACATGCATTCTCCAAGCCCATTCACTCCTTTTGAAAAACCAAACTATAGAGCCTATGAATAGCATTGTGAAAGAAATCATTGCAGCCCAAGCACTCGGGACGTGCCAGTAAAAAATTCGCTGTGCTTCTGGCGCTTTGAAGGCGTCGATTGATACCGATGGAGCCCACATGAATCCTAACCATAATGTCAACCCTGCACCGGTGAGACCGATAATAGCAAGGGATTGACCCCAATTTCTCATATTCACCCCTCGCAAGGTTTCATTATTCAATGTTCACGATGAAAGAGTATCGACGATTATTGCCCAAGGTAAGATTAGAATCGGAGTTAACAACCTTATCATTACTGCATTTGGTCTCGCTAAAGAAAGCGTTGAGTAAGATATCCAACCGACAATTGCCTCGGTAATCATACCAAGGAATGCGCCAATTACAATTAATTCAGCATTGAATCCTCCAGTAATAGTTGATGCAAGCATCGTCAATAATCCACATAAAACAAATGAGTGCAATAAAGCGTTGGGCGGAATCGAAGATCTCGTTTTCCACCATGCAAAAGTGCGATTTTCTAACGTCAATTTGTGAATTGGATTTCCGGTTAATCCAGAAGCTAATGCAGGTGCCAATATGAATGCGATTTCCATTCTTGAGTCTAAATTGGCGGGATCAAGCAGTGCCAACATCGCTCCGAGCACTAAAAGGCCTGATATCCCGTTATTGGCTAATCCAGATAGGGTTCTTAGATTGATTCGGTGTCCGATATAGCCCTTATGATGCGAAGTAGTTTCAATTTTTTCAAATACGCCCTTTCTGCTATCATTTTCCGTAATTTCGAACGGGAATGACACCGTTTTATCTGAGCATTGCTGTATTTTTGAATTATGACTTGAGATTAGTATTGAATGTCCCCCCGCCGCTAAATTGCGTAATGTTTCGCACAACAAGTCTACTGACTTTGAATCCAATCCACTATCAGGCTCATCAAGTAAAATTGCTGTATTATCGTCAGTGATCATTGCGGGGATTAAGGCTGACAAAACTGCTAATTTTCTTCTCTGTCCGCCAGATAGCATTGCAACTCTATCGTGTATTCTGTGATCTAATCCCCACTGTTTGAGAAGTGATTCTACATCGAATTTAGATCCAGCGACATCAAACAATCGCTCACCAACTAATTCGTCGCCCATTACGCAATCACTTTGTAAGCATAATCCGAACCGAGTTCTACCTCTTCTTCCAGCGGAGTCTCTGATTAATTGTCCTGAAATAGTGGCAGTGCCATTTTCCATCGGCACTAAACCGGCGACGGTTTCAATTACCGTAGATTTTCCACATCCATTTTCTCCAAATAAGCAAACAACCTCTCCGCTGTCTACCGTTAATGACCAATTTTCCAAGACCGTTGAACGTCCTCTTCGGACGGTGACATCGGATAGTTGGATAATTCCCATTATTCCACTCCAAACACCGCATTGGCTTCAAAGCACCTACTCCTCCGCCTGTACATGGAGGGAGTATTATTTGCGATTTGGATAGTCGCAATAATAGGTCCTTTGGCTTGGGCATATTACAACAGAGCATCGATAGCTATGGCTATGACTCTATCCCTTCTGTTTGGATATATCGTTCAACTAATATGGAATTTTTTTGGAGCTTACATTCTTTACGGTTACGTAATCATGATTCCAGCATTTGTTGAGCAAGGTAGTGTTCACACTCTGATAACCAGTGGTTTCGTTCATTCACCAGGAGATGCGTTACACGTTTTGAGTAATATCATCATTATCGCTTTGGTTGGTATTCCGCTCGAGGAAAGATTGGGAAGGAATAAGTGGTTAATCTCATACATGGTAGGCCTGCTTGGTGGCTCAATTTGCTGGACAATAGCTAATTCCGGCTCCTACACTCCAGCGGTAGGAGCATCGGGCGCGGCTTTTGGCATACTGGGTGCCTACCTTTGTGGCTGGCCAAAAGACGAAGTTTTCTTCCCTTTCATTTTGATTAGAAAGTGGCCAGTGCAATTTATCGCTCTAATCTATTTCGGACTTGAAATCATAAAGGCATACCAGGTTTATGGGTTATCAGAAATTTCTCACGTGGCTCACATCGCTCATCTCGGTGGTTTCATAGCAGCTTATGCCTTTTTACCCGTGCTGAAGAGAGGAATTGAATGGGAGTCCGAGGTTGAACTTACTGAGATTAATCCTGATTGCCCTCTTGAGGGAGTTGACGATTTAGTCAAGAGATTAATCGAGGAAGGAGATGAAAAAGAGACAAGACAGGCTTGGCTTGAGGAAATTGCAGACCGAGCAAAATGTCCGGTTTGTGAATCTGAACTTGAAATGAAAAAAATGCGAATAAGATGCAAGTCCGCATCATCACATTTTGTCTGGCCTTAGCCAAAAAGTGTAATCTAACTCACCCAAGGTTCATTTGATATGATGCCCGCCCGTAGGGCGGGTGAGTTAGGTGAAAGGTGTAAAATCGATTGCATTAGTAGCAATATTTCTACTCTCAACTATGAGTTCATTCGCCACCGCAAGCCAAATTGAAAACGATTTAGTCGAAGATGTCAAAGACCGACTTCCATCGAGAGACGGAAGATTTGCGTCAGAAGATTATGGCTGGTGGTTTAGTTACGGGCCGGATGTGAATTTCGACGGCATGGATGACCGATTAGAAGTAGTAATTTCTGGGGCCCATGAGTCGATTTCAACAACCTCTATATTGGGACCTGATGGACGAAAAACGGTCGCTATTGTAGTCGACTTTGCTTGGCACCCAACTGAAATCGAGGTAGAAGAATTACTTGCTGTGTTGAAAAAACACGGATGGGAAGCTGAGGGTTCCTGGTTCCAAGTTATGGATTCAATCGATTCGATAGTTGTGGACCATGTCCCAGTTAGTGCATTGTGGGAGATACACGCAATCGAATCTGTTGTTGTAGTTGAGATGCAGAATGTTATGGTTCCCTTCCTTGCAAATGCAAATCCCGCAACCAGAATCCAGCCATCTGATGTTTATTCTGGAACCGTTTACGACAGGGGATACACCGGAGAAGGAATTGTCATTGCGGTACTCGACAGCGGTGTAGATAATGAGCATAGGTCATTAAACGATTTTGACGACCAAGATGACGAACCAGACTTAGATCCAAATTCGTATGACGACCAAAAGTGGGTTGCTGGCTTCGATGCTACATCTCAAGCATCAAATCCTGATGGTTCTCAGGACCCCGATGATGGACAAGGCCATGGTACCCATGTTGCAGGAATCGCTCTTGGGACAGGAGATTCCTCGAGAGTTCATATCGGAGGTGCCCCTGGCGCTTACCTTGTTGACGTAAAAGTTCTAACAGACAGTGGTGGAACTAATTCTCAAAACTCTCTCAATGGTATCCAATGGATGATAAATAACAGGGATACGAATTGGGGTGACGGAGCAAAAGGCATTCACATAGGACAAATGTCATTCGGCTCGATAGGTAACGTATTGGATCCAAACGATAGTGGCGATAACGGGACTGGTGCTGAAGCAAGATTAGTCAATAACGCTACGGAAAATGGGATCACATGTGTAGTGGCAGCGGGTAATGATGGCCGTAATCGAATTGCTTCACCTGGAAGTGCTGATGGTGCAATAACCGTCGGTGCAATAGACGACGCAGATACGATTAACAGAACAGATGATTTTGTCGCCTCCTACTCAAATTATGGTCCAAGGGAAGGAGATAATGATAACGATGATTGGGATGAGTTGAAGCCCGATGTAACCTCATACGGAAGTGGTATGTTTTCAGCATCAGCTGCGACAGGTGCTTCTTTGCCAGGTACCCCAAGGCCAATGGCAGAAGACGGGTATGAATCAAAAGATGGAACATCTATGGCTACACCGCTTGTATCTGGAGTTGTGGCTTTGATGCTCCAGGCCGATTCATCACTAACTCCTGAAGAAATCAAAGATATACTGCGTAATTCAAGTGAGAAGAGAGGAAATCCAACTGAACCTGATGTTTCTAATCGTTGGAACAATAAGTGGGGATTCGGATTAGTTGACGCATCATGTGCAGTAGATACTGTCCTCGATAGGAATTGTTCTCCTTTAACAGGTGGAGGCGGAGTAATCGTTCCACCAGATAACGACACTTCCTTAGGTGTAGAAATAACGTCTCCAAATAATGGCTCATGGTTTGTAACCGATGAACTACTTAGGATTGAAGGAAATCTTATCGAAAACACGGGCCCTTGGAATGATGTAAACATCAGAATTCTGCAATACTTGGAGGATTTTGAAGAAGTTGTTCTGATGGATTGGACCACAGCAGGTGGGGATGACGATTATTGGTATCTCGATGTTCTAATCAAGGACGAGTGGTATGATAGTGAGGAATTGAATGTTGTTATCGAGGTCAAAGCCGTCGGCTCTGATGATTTAGTTTCAAGCGATATTCGCTACGGTAATATCGGAAAAATGGTTGCGAATTTTGGTTCTCCCTCGTCAGGTTCCACTATAAGTGGCTACACAACATTTAGCGGAACTGCTCAAGGTATAGATCCTGATTACTTAATTTACAGAGTAAACAGTGGAGAATGGTTGAATGCGTATTCATTCGATAAGGAGGACTTTGGTCCACAAGATTGGTCATTTACGTGGGATTCAACAGAAGTGGCGGATGGTTCACACAAAATTTCTATCCGGTTGGTAAACGAAAGCGGAGCAGAATCTGACATAACCAGAAGGACGTTCACAGTTGACAATTTGCCTGCAGCGCCAGAACTCAGGTTCCAAGGAACCGTACAGGTTTACGACCAAGACTTACCTGCCCAGTCAGCTATGGCTGGAACAATTTTGGAAGTCCATTTTGGAATAGTAAACACCGGTGATGCCGACGCATCAGATTTGCATCTGAGATTGGATGCGCCAGGCTCAACATCAAACACTTACCCAAGCGAAGGTAAACTTCCTCAACTGTCAGAGGGTGAAACAATTCAGGTCAAATTATGGTGGTGGGCTACTGAACCCGGCGAGCATACTGTGACTCTACAAATAGATCCAAATGGAGTCATGAACGATGACCAAACTGACAACGAGTATACTTTTACTTTCACAATTACCGAACGTCCAATCGACCCTATGCTTAGATTTATGACGAGTGCGGTAACGGTCTCTCCACTAATTCCAACGCCAAGCTTCGGAGATAGTATTAACTCATTCACCATGAGTGTCAGAGTCGATAATCTTGGGCAAAATGACGCAACCAATATCAGGATGTCTCTATACTCGTGGGAAGATAATTGGGTGCCTATGGAGTCTAGAACTATTATGGTAGTTCCAGGTTCATCGATTTCGTCTGGATATGCTAAAGGTCAATTTTCCGATAGTAAAGACGAGGCAGGTATTTACAGATATAGAGTAGTCTTAGAAGGAACCGGAGTAGAAGCGCAATATTCTGAATATAGGTTTTCAGTAATCGTTGATGATTACAGTGTTTCCTCCAAGAGTACAATTCAATTGTCGGATGGAGAAGTAATCTTAGGATTCGTTGGTATTCCGATAAAGGATGGCGATTCTTCAGACGGTGGAGGACTGTTGTTTACAACAATCAACGGCGAATTACATGCGAGGACTCTTACTCAAAGTGGTTCTACACCAAGTGACACACTAGTGGAAGAAAATTGGGCTGGAGAATTCGCATTTACTTTGAGGGACGATGAAAGAGTTCACATGGCGTGGACAAAGAGATTTGAAGACCAACTTGGTTACACAATGGTCGACGTAGGTATGGCAAGCATTGGCATGTTGGGAGAAATTGGTAGCGTTTCATCACATCTTAATCCGTTAAAATCTTCTGAAGGTAAATACTGGGGATTAGACCTTTACTCAAAGGGAGATGAAATCGTATTAGCAGGATATCACAGGGACATCAAAACCGGTGGTTCATGGAATGACTTGACGAACATTTTCATGATGTACAAAGATGACTATTCTTCTTCTGCGGCTTGGACCACGAAAATGAATGTATTAATCGACATTGACATCAAGCCGAGTGAAGGGAATGCACTCGCAGTTGCTATTGGTTCTGATGATATTCATATTCTCTATCAGCAGATAAGAGTTGATGGTAATGGCGTGGAAAGAACTGGATTATTCTATGCACATGGAGACATCTCTGAAACTCCATTCGGTTTCCAAGCTCCAGCAGGGGATTATGCGAGAAATCAAGATTTGGTGGTAGTAAAGCACGATGGTGAAGACGTATTAGTCGCTGGTTGGATTGAGGGCATTGGACGCTCAACAAGCGTTATTGCTGCAGTGCAGAACACTATATGGTCAAATGAAAATGCAGTAAATATTTCAGCACCCGGTGCTACGAAAATAGTGATGTACAAAACCTCAAGCAAAGAGGTAAAATTCCTTTATGATGAAATCGGTGTTTCATCTTCAGGAGCAAAACCCTACACCCGTTATGGTAGTTACACGGCAGGAGATTCGGAAATAGGCCTTTCCAACAACATTGCTGAAGGATACGTCGTAGGAGCGGGTTCGATTGGTTACGACGCATTCGTAATCATGGTTGACCCATCTGGTCAAGTAACTTCGAAGAAACTTCTATTCGCTGGTCAGAAAGAAGAATCAGATGATAAGAATGGCTTCTTGGACTATCTTTTGGCTCCACTACCAGGTGAGGGTATCGAAAAGTTATGGATCTTATCCGGAATCGGAGTTTTCCTATTCGGTTTGTTCCTTGTCGTCGTTATTGTACTCAGACGGCAATCTGATGAAGAAGAAGTTGAGGTTTCTGTTGAGAGTAATGACCTTGAATTATTGATTGAAACTGAGGAAGACTTCGAAGAAGAAAGCGACGACCTCGTTGTAACAATCGGTGAAGCAATATTAGAAGAAGA
>JAYPOA010000008.1:0-10109 GCA_038130705.1 Methanobacteriota archaeon
TATTCTGCCATAGGGTTCAACGAACTCCTCAGCCATTCCGGCCCATCTCATTTGAGATGCTTTTACTTATTGAGGGTTCTCCACAATACGAACGACATAGTTCTCATGTACTATGTCTAATTCGAAGTATTTGGTGGCAACATGTCAGAAGAGCACGTTTTGATATGTGTAGCGTGGCCATACGCAAATGGACCCCTACATCTCGGACACGTTGCTGGATGTTATTTGCCACCAGATATCCAGGCCAGATTTGAGAGGGCAATAGGAAATAAGGTACTAATGGTATCTGGGTCGGATGAACACGGCACTCCTATCACTGTTGCTGCAGAGACGCAGGGAATTACGCCTCAGTCTGTAGTGGATAAATATCACGAGATTAACAAACAAGCTCTAATCAATTTAGGATGTTCTTGGGAACCTAATGTTGACCCAAGAGGATTGGAATATGGAGGATCTTTATTCAATCGAACTAGCGATCCGGAGCATCATAAAATAGTTTCAGAAAATTTCACATCTTTACTCGATGCTGGTCTTTTTGAAAGAAAAGTGATGCAGCAATATTACGAGGTTAGAGGAGATGGTGGACGATTTTTACCCGATAGATATGTTGAAGGAGATTGTCCAAATTGTAATTCAGGAGGTGCTCGTGGCGATCAATGCGATGAGTGTGGAGTTACATATGAGGCAAACGAATTATTGAATCCGAAATCGAAAATGAATCCGGATTCAAATATTGAGATAAGGGATACTGAACATCTATTCTACCGATTAGATTTGTTCCAAGCACCTCTGGAAGAGCATGCATCATCACAGCAAAATGTCTGGAAATCAAATGTCAAAGCTATGACAAAACAATGGTTAGACATGGGCCTTAGGCCTAGAGCAGTTACGAGAGACCTTGATTGGGGAATAAAATTGCCAATGGATGGCGAAGAATGGGATGGAAAATGTGTATATGTCTGGTTCGAAGCAGTTCAGGGATACCTTTCATGTGCAAAGATTTGGGCTTCTCGTTATGGGAACGAAAACGATTGGGAGAAATGGTGGAAAATTTCCAATGATGGAACTAAACCTCGTCATCTTTACTTCTTAGGGAAAGATAATATCCCTTTCCATACAGTCATTTGGCCTGCATTAATTATGGGTTTAAACTATGCCAATATGAAAGATAGGGAAAGTAAATCACCATCTCTACCACAAATCGGTGATTTACATATCGAAGACAATGTTCCAGCTATGGAATATCTAATGCTCGCAGGGGGTCAGTTTTCAAAATCACGAAAGCATGCAGTCTGGCTACCGTCTTTCTTGGAAAGATTCGACCCTGACACGCTCAGGTATTATCTTTCAATCAACATGCCTGAAAATCATGATACAGACTTTAATTGGCCTGATTTCGTGGAGAAAATTAATTCCGAATTAATTGCAGCATATGGGAATTTTGTGCACCGCATACTCACGTTGAGCGATAGATTTCCCGAAGATAGACCATTATCATCTTTTGAAGATTTAAACTACTGCCAAGATGAAATGAAGAAAATATCAGAATTATTTCAAAGTGCAACTTCAAGTCTCAAAACTCACCGCTACAAAGAAGCACTTCGTACTGTGATGTCCATTTCTCAATTAGGAAACCAAATGATTCAAAGCGCAACTCCATGGAAGTTTTTGAAAGATTTAGATGCGGATGGGGCCTCAGAATCTATGGCTAAACTTGCATTCGGTTGGCGTATTTCCAGGGCCCTTTCGATTTTGCTACAGCCATTTTTACCATTCAGTTCTCAAAGACTATGGGAATATCTTGGAGAAACTGGCGAAGTATCTCAAGTTGACTGGACATCTTCTGTAGACTGGAATGCTGAGTATAAATCTCCTATGACTGGAGTCAGACCATTGTTTGAAAGGTTAGACCTTGATGAAATATTAAAACAAGAAAAATCACTTGCAGAAGAAAATGTTGATACCAAATCTGAAGATATAACTCACAATGTAAAAGGTGGAAAGAAAAAATCAAACGAGGCTGAAATAATGACTGAAGGAATAAAATTTGTTGATTTTGAAACATTTATGAAAACAGAGCTAAAAATCGGTTTGATCACAGATGTGACCGACCATGAAAATGCAGACAAATTATTTGTTGTCAAAATTGATGATGGTTCAGACGAAGGAAGAACGATATGTGCTGGATTGAAAGAATATTATGACGCAAGTGAACTTGTCGGCAAATATGTCGTATTCGTATCCAATCTTAAACCTAGAAAATTACGTGGAATTATGAGTGAAGGGATGATGCTTGCTGCAGATGATTCAAATGGAAATGTCAAATTGATAACAATTGATGGAGAAATAAAACCTGGTTCAACCGTTCGATAATCAAATTCTTTCTTTGATAATATCCATTACTTCTCTTGAAATCGCCCTACATGAATCCATTATTGTAATAGAATCTTTTGACACATCATCGGCATAACCATCCGGCAATGATGAAAGGTTGATTTGCACATTGAACAATGCGCCTTTACATGCAGCACTAGCCAAAAGGGATGCTACGCCTACATCTGAAATAGCATTCTGATTGCCATATTTTGCCAAATCAGGCAATAATTGGATAATTTCAAGACTCGCTTTTGCAGTCTCCAATGGCACAAGCGCCGCCTTCAGAGTATTTTTTCGAATAGCATCTTTTCGGATAGATTTCTCTTCATCAGTTTGTTTTGGAAGTTTAAATGAATCCATGACACCATCAAATGCTCGGGAATCCTCATCAGCTAAATTTCCTGCTCGAGACATTGTCTTGACTGCAATCGGTAGAAGTTTTTCACAATTCGGCCAACCTTCTTTCCATTTTTCATTGCCAAGTGTAAGATCACACACCATTATTGACAATGCTGCGGCCTGGCCTAGAGCTATTGCAGCCGCTGTTCCACCACCTGGTGTCGGCGATGAAGAGGCTAATGCTGCTTGAAAATCTCGAACTGTATATTCCATCCATGAATCTTCCATCTAATTTCCCTCCTTTAGTGCCCATTCTATAATTCTTGATTTAGCATCGAAAGCTCCCAATTTATCCAACCCTAAGCCCTTAATTGCAGAATTAACTAAATCCTGTTCTGTTGGATTTTCAATTTCAGTGTACCATTGACCAGCCTCTAAAATAGTAGAAAGAGGCACTAAGCCTACAAGTTCAGAACCACAAGTCTCTACTGAGTGGTCATTTGCGATAGATTTTACAGCTTCATAGGCTACGTGCAAAGATGTTAGATTTATGTCTCGTAAATTCATTGAAACTTGTGAAATTCCGTGGGATTCCAACGGCAGGCCCATTCCCTGCACCATATCAAGCATCCCTGGTATTCTCATTTTTCCTCCGGATGAACTTTTGATTAATCGCCCGCTACTCCTAATCAGCGTACCAACTTTCTTGGCGACTACAGCATCACTTTCTTGTAGATTTACGTTGTAGGCTACTAAAATATCTCTGGCACCTATGACCACTGCACCAAATTTAGCGATATTTTCAGTCCAATCTTTTGGACCAAAATCTGGCATAAAAGGACCATTATTTTCATAACGTTCCTTTAATCCTTCATATTCTCCCTTTCTCAAATCAGACAATAATTTCCTGTCTTCACTTACTGCCGCATAACCATACAGGAATGCTGGAATGGATAGTTCATCACTGACCTTTTTTGCCAATTTTTTTGCTAATTCGACGCATTCATCCATAGATGAGTTTTGAATTGGAATAAACGGGCAAACATCAACAGCACCAATTCTTGGGTGCTCGCCTTTATGTTGTCTCATGTCTATATTTTCAAAAGATGATTTAATCACATTAAATGCCGCTTGGATTACAGAATCTGGTTCTCCAGCAATAGTCAATACTGTTCGGTTGTAATCAGGGTCAGGTTCAACACCCAAAACCATTGAACCTTCGACACCTCTAGCGGAGTTGGCTATTATTTCAATAACAGATTGGTTGCGTCCTTCAGAAAAGTTAGGCACACATTCAATGATTTTACCCATAAGTCACCCTCATGCCGGTGACTGAATAATCTTGTCGACTTAATTATACAAAGCGTCGGGAGAAGAAGTATTTCCACCTGATTCCCTTTTCTTTTTAATTCTCTCAATAGCTAATATTGCATCTTTTTGAGTGATTTTTGTTCTATTTTCTCTAATTGCTATCATTCCTGATTCAACGGTGGTTGCATTCAACTCAGCACCGCTGAAACCTTCTGTTAGTTCAACTAATTTCCCAATATTTAATCTCGAAGTGGACATTTTTTCGAAGTGGATTCCCAAAATTTTCTTTCTACCGCCATCGTCAGGGAGAGGAATTTCAATTATTCGATCAAATCTTCCTGGTCTTAAAAGTGCATCATCTAATATGTCTGGACGGTTTGTGGCAGCAATTATTTTCACATTTTCTAAAGCATCGAAACCATCTAGCTCGGCTAATAACTGCATTAGAGTTCTTTGAACTTCTCTATCTCCACTTGTGGCTGAATCTAATCTCTTTGCGCCAATGGCATCTATCTCATCTAAGAAAATGATAGCCGGCGATTTTTCTTTAGCCAAAGAAAATAATTCTCTGACGAGTCTACCGCCTTCTCCGATGTATTTCTGTGCTAATTCAGAGCCTACCATACGAATAAATGAAGCCTGTGTTTGATTAGCGACAGCCTTGGCAAGCATTGTCTTTCCACATCCTGGAGGCCCTACCAAGAGAACACCTTTTGGTGGAGATACACCAACCTTCGTAAACAATTCAGGACTCTCAAGAGGTAATTCTATAGATTCTCTAACCTGAAGAATTTGCTCATCTAATCCTCCAAGGTCAAGGTATGTTACCGTTGGCCTTTCTACCATTTCAGCACCAGATACCATTGGGTCCCACGCATCAGTAAGTAGTTCGATAACTGACAGATTATCTTGATTGAGCGCAACCCTAGTCCCTGGTTTTAGTTTATCTGTCGTCAATCTAGGATTAACTCCCACTTGGAAAACAGTGCCGTTTGTTGACCTTACGATTGCTCTTTCTTCATCTAAAATATCTTGGATGTGTCCAATAATCAATGGTGGTGATCTCAATATTCTCAATTCATTATCCAATCCACTGGCTTTTTTCTTCAACTCAGTGACTTCATTTTGTAGAGATCTTTTCTCCTGCAGTAAATTTTGAGCTTCATCCTGTAACGCCTTGAACTGATTTTCAAGAGTCTTCAATTCGGCGTCTTCATTATGCCGGGAATTCGAAGAATGATTGTCAACCTCAACTCCCATGGTTTACCTGTATGGCAAGACCTTATTGAATCATCTGTTTCCACACATCGTCACACCTCATTTACGAAGGCTTGATGAATTACCGCCACTACAGATAATCGGTGAAGGCATGGGTGATTGCGAATTATGTGGCGCGATGAAGGTTGGAACACGCCTTGTAACGATGGAAAGAACTCAAGTGCAAGCCTGTAAGAGGTGTACCGATAAATTAGGCCTAAACGATGCCAAATTAGCGCCGGGATTAGCGAAAGCAAAATCAATCGCTTCTACTTCAGGCGGATATGGTGGAATTGGTAAGAAGGGTAAAGACATCATGTTGCGTGGAGAAAAGGAATTAGCTAGTGATTTTTCTAAAAGAATAACCAGAGCCAGGGAAGAAAAAGGCTGGGACAAGAAAGAATTAGCAAGGCGTATGGCTGAAAAAATAAATATCGTTAATTCAGCAGAATCTGGAAAAAGACCTACAGATTCAGTAATAAGAAAGTTGGAAAGAACACTCGATATCACATTGATGGTTGAATCAAAACCTGATGAAAACCGTCAAGTCGTCTCAGGATCAGGTAGAGGATTTACCATTGGGGATTTTTTACTTGGCGGTAAGGAATGATTAACGTGCATAGCCCCATCCCACTCCATGCAATTTGGTTAGCACAGGATGACCCCAAGAAAAATACAGCCGTAAAACTCAGTAGAAGGAATGAGATTTCTCTACACAAAGATTTCAGAAAATTACCGAAAAAAGGTATTATTTTGGAACCTCTTTGCGGTAAAGTTTTTGGCCCTGAAGACCACGATTTAATAACTCAAAATCGTGGAGCTATTGTTGGATTAGATTGTTCTTGGAATCAAATTGAGGAGTCAGTTTCTACAGTTATGGCTAAAACTCGTTTACAGCCAAGAATGTTACCGCTTTTGCTCGCAGCTAACCCCGTCAATTGGGGTAAGCCGAGCAAGTTAACTACTGCAGAAGCGATTGCAGCAACACTATATCTCGTTGGACGTAAGGATTCAGCAAGGAAGTTATTATCTGCATTTAGTTGGGGTGAACAATTCTTCATTTTAAACAAAGAACCACTTGATGCATATTCATTGGCTAATAGTTCCCAAGAACTTGTGGAGTTGCAATTTGAGTTCTTTGACATTGAGAATTGAGGTTTTATCATGGTCAAACGTCCAATCCATCGATATGAAAACTCCCAGTTCGTCCCTGAATACGATGAATTAGCTGAAGAACAAATCATAGAAATCGTAACTCAAACAGAGACTATTGTAAGAATCTTAGCAACTCCTTCAGACCTTGAGGATTTAGCTGTAGGACACATTTTTTCTGAAGGCAGGGGCGACGCCGAATTCGTAAGACTAAACGGTAATACTGTAATTGTCTCTGGGAACATTACGCCAAGGCCAACACCCGATATTTTGACAGCTTCTTGTGGTGCATGTTCAACGGGTGAGATAGAAACACCAGTCGGTTTAGTGACTAACTCCGCAACGATAGTTTCAGATTTCAAATCCATAATGCAACGAATGCGAATAAAACAATCGATTTTCGAAAGAACTGGTGGTGTACACGCTTGTGCAATTCTTGGAAAAGAAGGAAAGGTTATACATCTTAGAGAAGATATTGGTAGACATAACGCCATGGATAAAGCGATTGGAGCCAGTATAAGAAACGGTGAATTACCAAAAATTATTTCTCTTTCGAGTAGGATAGGTTGGGAGTTAGTTGCGAAAGCTGTTAGATCAAATATTGAGATAATTATAGCCGCTGGAGCTATTAGTGCTTCAGCAGAGCGTTTAGCTCGCAGTTCTAACATTACACTGATTGGATTTGCTAATCAAGATAAACCGATGATTATTGGTTCCATTAACCGCATAGTTGACAAACAGAACTAATTTGGGATAAATATGCCAACAAGAGACGAGCCTTCTGCCGTAACTCCTGTTGACAGAAATCCCCTGAAGTTGTCGAAGCCCAAAGCCGTTGCCGCAGGTATACCTGCTGCAAACTCTTCAATGTATCATAGTTTCAAGAAAATGGGAGTCTCTAAAACAATCAAAACCTTATCCGTGGTAAATCAACCTGAAGGGTTTGATTGCCCTGGGTGCGCTTGGCCTGATCCAGAGCATTCATCTTTGTTTGAATTCTGTGAAAACGGGGCAAAAGCGGTCGCAGATGAAGCCACAAAGAAGAAAATAACACCGGAATTCTTCAATAAATACACGATTCAAGAATTGTCCCTAAAGAGCGATTATTGGCTCAATGACCAGGGTAGATTGACAACTCCCATGTACGTCAGTCCGGGAAAAAATAATTACAAAGAAATTTCATGGGATGATGCTTTTTCAATTATCGATGATAGGATAAAATCATCAAATGAACCCGATCGTTCTGTATTTTATACATCTGGGAGAACCTCTAATGAAGCAGCATTTCTTTACCAATTGTTTGTAAGAAGCCTAGGTACGAATAACATGCCAGATTGTTCTAACATGTGTCATGAGTCAAGTGGCAGAGGTTTAGGAGAAGCTATCGGTATTGGAAAAGGAACAGTTTCTCTTGAAGACTTTAATCATTCAGACGTAATAATCGTTATCGGTCAAAATCCAGGCACTAACCATCCTAGGATGCTCACGGCTTTGCGGGATGCAAAACGAAACGGATGTAAAATAATCCATGTTAATCCACTCCCTGAGACAGGTTTACAGAGATTTAAACATCCACAAGATTACATGAAAATGTCATTTGGCAGTGAGCAACTTTCAGACCAGTTTTTACAAATAAAAATCGGTGGTGATGCGGCCTTAATGCACGGTTTGATGAAGGTTCAATTAGAATTAAATGCGACCGATGATGAATTCATCGAATCATCAACTCATGGTTTTGAAAAATTAGTTGAAAACGTGCGAAAAACCTCTTGGTCCCAAATAGAATCAGATACGGGATTATCAAGGTTCCAAATTGAAAAGGCTGGAAAATTATTAGCAGAATCTAAGGCTACAATCGCTTGCTGGGCAATGGGACTAACACAACACAGAAATGGTGTTTCAGTCATTCAAGAAGTAACAAATCTTCTGTTGATGGGCGGACATATTGGAAAGAAGGGAGCAGGTCTGTGCCCAGTAAGAGGTCATTCGAATGTACAAGGGGACAGAACGGTAGGCATATGGGAGAGGCCAACAGAGAAGTTTTTGCAAAAATTAGACTATGCTTGTGGAATAAAAAGCCCCAGAGATCACGGGTATGATGTAGTTGAGTCAATAAAAGCAATGGATGAAGGTAAAGTCGACCTCTTATTCTGCATGGGAGGAAATTTCCTTTCTGCAACTCCAGACACAGAATTCACCGCGCAGGCGTTAACAAAAGTAGACCTAACAGTTCAAGTATCTACTAAATTGAACAGATCACACCTTATTACCGGAAGACATGCCCTAATTTTACCATGCTTGGGTAGAACTGAATTAGATATCCAAGAATCTGGGCAACAATTCGTTACTGTCGAGAATTCAATGGGTATTGTGCATACTTCTATTGGTAATCTTAAGCCTGCATCTCTTGAATTAAAGAGTGAACCATGGATTGTTGCAAAGTTAGCATCACTTGTCCTTGACGATGAAAGAAATTGGATGGAATTAGTAGATAATTACGACGAGATTCGAAATCTGATGAGTGATGCTCTATATGGATTCGAAGACTACAATGAAAGAGTAAGAAGCCGAAACGGTTTCGCTCTTCCTAATCCACCAAGGGATTCAAGAACATTTGATACTCCTAACAAAAAAGCAAATTTCATCAGTCACGAGTTACCGGATGTCAGAATAAATGATGGGAAATATATCATGATGACTATTAGGTCGCATGACCAATATAATACAACAATTTATGGCTTATCGGATAGATATCGCGGTATCAAAGGCAACAGGAGGGTGATTTTGATGAACGCAAGCGATATGTCGGAACGGGGTTGGAAAACAAGACACATTGTAGATGTCATCTCACACCATAATGGTAAAAATCGTAGAGCTGATGGTTGGATGGTAATTCCTTACGATATTCCTAAGGGTAATATTGCATCTTACTTTCCGGAAGCGAATGTGTTAGTTCCTCTCGAATCAACAGCAGAAAAATCAAACACACCAACATCAAAATGGATTGTTTGTAGTCTCCTCGAGCCTGGTAAGGATTTACTCGAGGAGGAATGAATATGTCGAAAGGATACATTGAATTCTTTTCTAGTAACCCCAAGTACCGTAGGTTATGGGCTGCTACAGTAATCTCGCTACTCGGTGAATGGTTCAATACAATCGCATTGTTTTTCCTTATTTTAGAGTACTCAGGTTCAGAATTTCTATTGGGAATACTATTCTCCGTTCGAATGTTATTGTTTGGAATATCCCAACCAATTAACGGCTTGTTGGCAGACAGATTAAATCGAAAAAGTTTGATGTTTTGGTCTAATATATTGCAAATTGGACTAGCACTATCATTCATTTTAGTAGATGGCCCTGAAGATATGTGGTGGCTGATTACAGTTTCTGGAATAATGATGCTATTACACGGAGTTTACGTGACTGCAGAGAGAGCTGCGGTCCCAAATATTGTTGATGAGGATGACTTAATTACAGCGAATGCTATTGGTAGCGCATCATGGTCAACAGCGCTGTGCATAGGGGCAATGCTGGGTGGTGTTGTAGTTAGCGAATGGGGAACTGATGCGGCATTTATTATCGATTCAATCACATTCTTGGTTTCTGCACTAATTTTGATTCCATTAGTTATCGAACAAAAAATTGATGAAAATATGAAAGGACCAATCCTGAAA
>JAYPOA010000008.1:10119-24718 GCA_038130705.1 Methanobacteriota archaeon
CTGTTTCTAACATAGTAATTGGATGGAAGCGAATTTATACAGATAAAAAATTACTGAGGATTGTTTTTGCTAAAAGTTCGTGGAATTTAGCTGGAGCTGGCCTTGCTGGAGTATTCTTGGTTCTAGCAGGTGCTGACATAACCGGTTATGGTGCGGCGTTCGGATTTGGTTTATTCTTCTTCGCAAGGGGTATAGGAACTGGCATAGGCCCTCTAATTGCACGTTCTGTGTTCAAAGACAAATCAAAATGGCCTTCCTTGATTGGTGTTCTAGTTTCGATAAGTGGCATATTTTATTTGCTGGTGGGGCTAACTCTCGATATTTATTTACCACTAACGGTATGTCTGATTATTATTTCTCATTCTGCCAGTGGAGGTAATTGGGTTTTATCAACGGTTTTAACACAAAGCTGGGTTGAAGACGAAGTAAGGGGTAGGGTATTTTCTATGGATATGTTGATTCTGGGAACATCTGCGGCTTTGTCTACTACAACTGCAGGTTATCTCGTCGAGTACCATAATCTAAGTTTGAAAGCCGGCTTTATTTACTTCTCATTATTGATGATTATTTGCGGTATTATATTCACTCTGTGGAGACCAGAAAATCAACTGGTGCATACTTCATGAGTGCATTTAGGCGGTTCCCAATACAGCTTTTCGGTTGGATCAAAGGTGTCCAATTGCAGTGTGCTTTCAGAACCCTCGATGATTGTTACTATCGAAGAGGTAGATGCTGGTAAATAATCTTCGCCAGTTGACCTCAATGAGATTTTCAACGTGTTTCCTGCGGATATTTCCGCATCTAATGGCATAAATTCCATCTTTGCATTTATTGTATCAAATATAGGTGTCCATGTAGGTGACAAATCATCCCCACCTGCATGATATCTTAAATCCATTATCGCATGCCCAATATGTATGCATTCCGACTGATTGCACTCTTCCAATAATGCATACAACTGACCTCCAACCGTAGTTGTCGATACTTCTACATGTAGCCTCGGTGTGCCCTGGATGTAGATATCACTCTCAAGAGGTGCAGTTTCATATTCTGGACCGGTGGAAGCATCTGGCAAAACATTCGGCCCACCCGATCGTTGCATATCACTTCCCAGTTCAAAACGCATTTCCGTTACATCACTTGCTGGGTATCTATCTTCAATTCTCCAAGAACCTTGATTAGACTGGATTTCAATGTGTAATAGTGGCTTGGCTCCGACGTTTTTCAAATAATAGTCAAACCATTCAAGTAAGTCTTGCATCCAATCAAACCGTATCATTTCAGGGAATGCCTCACCTCCCCTGCCGCCTAAATCAGACCTATCTCTGAGTTGTATTGGCCTATCAGGGTAATCGTGGTCCCACTGGCCAAAGAGTCCTTTTGCTTCTATTCCGTTATCTATGAGCTTATTTATCGTTGGAACTGCCATGTGAGGGTCTACATTCCAATCGTGCATACCTTGAATCAAATATACAGAGCCTTGGTAATTATCCAGTACCCTATCCAAGAAGTATCTCTCTGCCCAATAATCCCCTGCAATTTCACTTCCAAACATCCAAGCAGAAACTCCGGTCCCTGGTCCGATTATGTAATCTGGGCACATATTGCCATAATCTTCCTCGTCACCATCAAATCCGTATGAGCCATATACGCCGTTGTGCATTATTGGAGCCCTTGCTTCAGAAGAACCATTTCGCCACATCAATTCTTTTACTCCTATTAAACCAGATATTGGAACGATTGTTTTCAGATATTCATTTCCAAACATAGCTGCTTGCCAAGGGGTAGAACCATCATATGACTTTCCAATCATAGCAACATTACCATTTGACCACTCCTGACTTCCTAACCACGTCACGGCAGCATCGTTACCCAATTGTTCTGCTGTTCCCATTAGGTCCATACAGTGGTTAGAGCGTCCTGTTCCCGTAACAGATATCTGAGCAAATGCGTATCCGTGAGGTAGTAATTGGTCGATTATCATTTGACCGAGCCATGAACCAGGTACCTCAATCGTTGGAGTGTTAACGCTTGGTTCTTGGAAATAAGGGCCAAATTCCGCAATTACTGGAACGGTTACGCCTTCAGGGACATTAGGTCTCCAATATGCAAGTGATATCTTCCCATCAGGAGCAGCTCCTCCTTCTTCGAGTGGTAGTTCATATTCGACAAAAACGTGGGTTGAGTTCCATTCGTTTGATGTCTCTAATATCTCATATTCTCCAAATTCCATTACGAAACCATTGTCCATATTGGTGATATAATCTAGGTTTCCCCTCTCCCAAACTGGCACTCTTACCCCTGTATTAGATGATGATTTCATCGTGCTTTCTATAACATCACCAAACATTACAGCCAACATTAAGAACACTATGGAAACAGCAACAGTAGCCAATGCTAAACCATTCAGAATAGATTTATCTCGATTGGGTTCCGCATACTCGGCGAAATAAATCTCATCCTCCATGAACCTCCGTATGCATCGATACAAATAGAATTGGCGATTACTTACAAGAGTCAATAAACTACATTCAAGTGGGGTAATCATGCCATCTGAAGTTGAGTTAATGCAAAAGCATGT
Organism: Methanobacteriota archaeon; assembly: GCA_038130705.1. GTDB lineage: Archaea > Thermoplasmatota > Poseidoniia > Poseidoniales > Poseidoniaceae > MGIIa-K1. The sequence goes on from JAYPOA010000008.1 coordinate 12,701, forward strand.
GGCAGAAGGAATTCCTGATGAACTACCTGTTCATCCTGGTGTTTCCGACGAAGTGGATAACGCACCGAACCGAAGACAAATTTTATCCTTGTCTGAAAAGAAACTCGCAATTAAGAATGCTCTCAGATATTTCGACGTAAAACATCACGAGGTATTAGCAAAAGAATTTGCAGAAGAGTTAGAAAATTATGGTCGCATCTGGATGATGCGTTATCGACCTACTGAATATCCAATCAAAGCATATTCGATAAATGATTATCCCACAAAAAGTATCCAAGCTGCTGCTATTATGCTAATGATTCACAACAATTTGGATAATGATGTTGCTCAATTTCCACATCAATTAATCACGTATGGCGGTAATGGAGCTGTTTTTCAAAATTGGGCACAATATAGACTTACAATGAAATATCTCTCAGAAATGGAGGATGATCAAACCCTAGTAATGTATAGTGGGCATCCGATGGGTTTGTTTCCTTCTGATTCCTCATCACCCCGGGTTATCGTTACAAACGGAATGGTAATACCAAATTATTCAAATCAGGATGATTATGATAGGATGAATGCCTTAGGCGTCAGTCAATTTGGACAGATGACTGCAGGCTCCTACATGTACATCGGCCCTCAAGGTATTGTCCATGGAACAACAATTACCATTTTGAACGCAGCACGCATGCATGTCGGAGCCAAAGATTCCCTTGCAGGCATAACGTTTGTGACATCCGGATTAGGTGGTATGAGTGGTGCGCAAGCTAAGGCCGCTGTTATTGCTGGAGCATCATGCATTGTTAGTGAAATGAATCCTCATGCTGCAATTAAACGACATGAGCAAGGTTGGCTTTCGGTCATAGCAGATAGTGTTGACCATGCAATAGATTTGATGATTGAAAATCGGGATTCTGGCAATGCAATATCAATTGGACACATAGGAAATGTAGTGGAATTGTTAGAAAGATTGGTTGAAAGAAATGTCCGAATCGACCTTTTATCAGACCAAACCAGTTTGCACAATCCATGGCAAGGCGGTTATTACCCCGTTACGATAGATTTTGAGAGTGGAAAAGAAATGCTTGCAAACAACCCGGAACAATTTAAACACGAGGTGCAGGAAACCCTACGTAGACACGCCTCAGCCGTCAACAAATTAGTTAATACTGGCACGTATTTCTGGGATTATGGCAACGCCTTCCTACTTGAAGCTTCAAGAGCAGGTGCTGATGTTCTAAATTCTGATAAATCTGGCTTCAAATATCCAAGTTATGTTGAAGACATAATGGGTCCAATGTGCTTTGATTATGGATTTGGCCCATTCAGGTGGGTGTGCACATCAGGACTCGAAGAAGATCTACATAAAACTGACAAAATTGCAAGCGAGGTTTTACACAGATTATCAAAGGATGCACCAACTGAAATTCAGCAACAATTGAAAGATAATATACGTTGGATTGAGGAAGCAAAAAATAACGAATTAGTCGTTGGTAGTCAAGCTAGAATATTGTATGCCGACGCAGTTGGTAGAGTCGAGATTGCAAAACGATTTAACGACGCAATCAGAGATGGTTTCATCTCCTCACCAATCGTTCTTGGACGTGACCACCACGATGTTTCGGGTACCGATTCACCATACCGTGAAACCGCTAACATACGTGACGGTTCTATGTTTACTTCAGATATGGCAGTCCAAAATTTCGTTGGCGACTCTTTTAGAGGAGCAACTTGGGTAAGTTTACACAATGGCGGAGGAGTAGGTTGGGGAGAGGTCATAAACGGTGGATTTGGAATGGTCATCGACGGTTCTGAGGAAAGTGAAAAGAATCTGATTTCTATGCTTGATTGGGATGTAAATAATGGAATATCTCGAAGAGCATGGGCTCGTAACGAAGGGGCGATTTTCGCAATTACAAGAGCGATGAATTCAAATCCAAAGTTATCTGTAACATTACCATCCATAGCAAGCGATGAACTTATTGATGGCATATTCGGAAGTGAAAATTAATGACAGTGGTGCATTTAGACGGTAGGACACTGACTACTAACGAGATTTCTCTTGTATCGAAAGGAATGGAAGTAGATATAGCCCCCGATTCGATAATCAACATTAATTTAGCAAGAGATGTAATTGAAAAAATTCTGTCCTCAGGAGAAACCGTATACGGTATAAATACCGGCTTTGGCTCATTAGTATCTGAGATTATATCGCCTGATGATCTATCGGATTTGCAACTTAATTTAATTAGGTCACATGCTTGCGCTGTTGGCGATTATATGTCAAAAGAAGATACACGAGCAATGATGTGTGTGAGGGCTAATTCGTTAATTAAAGGGAATTCTGGAATACAATTGTCTGTAATTCAACAAATCATTTCATACCTAAATAATGATGTTGTACCTGTAATACCAAGAATAGGATCTTTAGGTGCATCTGGCGATTTAGCCCCGCTATCTCACATGGCACTTACTTTAGTAGGAGAAGGAAAAGTTTGGCGGGATAATGAAATTTTACCAACTATGTCTTTACTCAAGGAGAAAGGGCTTATTCCCGTTGAGCTAGGGGCTAAAGATGGCCTATCGTTGATCAATGGAACTAGTCAAATGTGTTCATTCCTAACTAGAGCTGAAATTGCTTTATCTAATCTGTTACCAATGGCTGATTTAATTGCATCAGCATCTATTGATGCTAGAGAATGCACAATTACTCCAATGGATAGTAGAGTCCACTCAGCAAGGCCTCATTCTGGACAAATACTTGTGGCGAATCGAATTACTAAAATCTTAGAAAATTCATCTATATTGAAAGCACACAAGGATTGTTCCAGAGTTCAAGATGCATATTCTTTCAGATGTATTCCTCAAGTTCACGGAATGGTAAATGAAAAAATGCATGCCTTACAAAACACATTAAATATTGAGATAAATAGTGCAACAGATAACCCTCTAGTATTCCCTGACCTTAATTTGGAACTCAAACAACAGGTTGTCAGCCAGGGAAATTTCCACGGGGAAATATTGGGAGCAGTTGCAGATAACATGTCTCACGCTATATTTGAGTTAGCCAGTATTAGCGAAAGGAGGATTGACCAGATTGTAGATCCTGTCCGCAGTGGGTTACCTGCGTACTTAGCAGTGAACTCTGGATTGGAATCAGGTATGATGATAGTACACTATACTGCAGCCGCTTTGCTATCAGAATTACATGGCCATGCGATGCCCAAATCAGCATTTTCTACAACAACATCTGGTGGCCAAGAAGATTATGTGTCCATGGGAGCTACCGCAGCATGGAACCTCGTTGAAGCGACAAACAAACTTTCCAAACTACTTGCTTGCGAACTAATCATTGCCTGTGAAGCTTTGGAATATAATCCAAATAAATCCTCGAAATATGTTGAGACAATGAGGAAATTACTACGGAAGGTTTGCCCGAAGTTAGAAAGGGATCGTAGTTTATCAGAAGAAATTGAAAATGTTGCGTACGAGATCCTCAGTGGTGGTTGGTTGTCAAGAATAGATGCAGAATGTGGAATATTACCTAGATGATTTAAACTATTCGTTTCTCTACATCATCAAATCCAGTCAATTGACGGATTCTAAATCTCAGTTTTATCAAGTCAGATTTCCATACTTTCGAATCGAGTAAATCAAGCCGATTGTCAAGTTCAATAGCTCTTCTAACTTTTTCCTCAACTTGCTTGTACTGGGAATAACCTAAATCATCATCTTGGGTAAACAATGATGTGTCTAATTCTGATACATCTAATCCCATTCTTCTCCATTGCAGAATCCTCTTTCTCAATATTTCTTTTGAATATCCTTCTCTATTAATAGGTGTCAAGAATCTAAGAGTAGATACTAAAGATTCATCTTGTAAATCTCCATGCGATTCTTCAACCACATCAACAGTTTCATCGGTTGATTGAATGCTATTATTGACCAGTTCAGGTAATGTCCAATTGATTGTGGCTTCTTGCCATTTACTTAGATTAATTTCGTCTAGTACGTCTACAGCCAATGAAAATAGAATCGATTTACTAGAGTCGTAAATCAAGTCTTTTAAGTCAATAACCATTGTATAAAAATCATCAAATCCATGCATCGAAATTAACCATTCACAACCCTCCATGACCAACAAATCGACGTCCTTCGAAATAATTTCACTGATCTTGTCATAAACTGTAGAAAGTTCTGGGCTTAATGAACCATTAGAATCTTGTTTTGTCAACCAATATGATTCTACCTTTTCTAAATCAAAATGCTCTATTAATCGCCTGTGTGGTAAGCGTGAAATAAATACGACCTTGCCTTCATCTTTGGAAGAAATCTTGTCTATGTGGGCCAACAAGTCCCTCTGAGATACTAAATTTAAGGCGTATATTTTTCCTTGATTAAAACCAAACATCGCCTTCCACCTTTTACTCCTTATATGTCCACCCATACACTTCTAGTCCATGAATAATTATATCCATTGAAGGAATCGGGTAAGTAGTGACAGCCATGAGTGACGAACCAAATCAAGATATCCCGATGGCGGAATGTGGTGCTTGTGAAGCAATTATACCACTCGACAGTCAATCTTGTCCAAAATGTATGGCAGTGTTTGGAGATATTTCTGATATTGCGTTAGGGGAGTGTGGCGCGTGCGGTGAAATACAGCCTGCGGACTCAGAAAACTGTGTTGCATGTGGTGTATCATTCGTTACTGGATTAGATGAACCTACTTCAGATGCCGAGGACGCTGTCGTGGTCCCATCGGAGGTTGAGGTCGAAGAAACAGCAGAGGACTCCGCTGATGTAGAAGATAGTGGACTTGTTGAAGAAACAGTCCAAGAATTATCATCGGAAGAGGATGCTTCCGTCTCTTCGGCAGATGAAGTACTTGAAGATGAAGCGATTACTGTAGAAGACGACCTACTTGATTCATTAACAGAGGACGAGGATGAGCTCGCCGAAGAGATTGAAATCGAAGATGAAAAGTCAGAAGATACAGATTCAGTGGAAAATAATGAATCCGTTACAATTGTGGATGATGTAGATGATTCCGAGATGGATGATGTTGAGAAAGACGATACTGAAACTGAAGATGGTGAAGATGTATCTTTGGATGAATCAGATGAAGCCGATGTTGATGATTCCGATGAGGATGCAGAAGATGAAGTAATCGACGATGAAGAATTAGAACATGAAGATGAATCCTCTGAAGAAGAAAGTAAACCTGCAATTGAAATCACCGACCAGGAAGTGATTACTGCGTTTGAGAATTTAGCACTATCCATTGCCTCGTCAAACATGACAGCGGCGGAAGCGTTTGCAGAAATTGATAGGAATGATGATGGATTGATAGATGGTCCAGAAATGCAAAAAGGTATCGAAAATATTGGTGGAGAGAAACTACAACCATCCCATGTTAAGGCAATAATGAATTATCTTGATTCAGATGAAGATAACCGAATCGACCCTCAAGAACTTCTTGGCGCTCTCGACGGATTAGGATTTGGAATACAAGCTGGGTCTATGCCTAAACCAAACAAGGTCAAAGAATTCCCAACTCCCGCACAAAAGTTAGCTATGAGCAAAAGCGCAAATGACATCTATTACCCTGTAATGTATTTCTTGTTCGTTTCATTTATCGGTTTGTGGGTGGTAAATGGAATGGGTCTACTTGTCGATGGTACTGGTGGCCCAATTGAATACGAAGGACACGAAGCAGAATGGGGCTTTGCAGAAGAAGGTAATTGGGATATTTGTGATACCGGAATAGAGAATATGCCTGACCCTTGTGCAGGAAATGTAAGATTAGGCAAAACATATCCTTGTGATCCGTTGTTAGACCCTAATAAATGTGCAAATTCCCTAACAATATTCAGTGGAGAAAACGGTGCTTCAAGTATGCCTGCCAGTTTTTATCTTGATGGAATCGTAATGATAATCTTAGGCGTAATCGGTCTTGCTGGAACAGCATATTTGCATCTATTGTACGCTCCGTCATTACGTGAGCGAGCCAAAGCTCTGAAAGGAGATACTGGTGATGACGAAGAAGAAACCGATGAATCCGAAGATGAAGATGAAACGGATGATAGTGATGAAGAAAGCGCTTTAGAAGCCCCTGTTGATTTAGTTATCGAGGACGGTAATGGTGCTGATGAAGATGACGATGAGACCGAGGATGAAGAAGATGGTGAGGTCGAGGATGAAGAAGATGATGATGCTGACGAAGATGGCGAAGTTGACATCGGTTCATGGGTTGGACTTGATATTGAAGGCGAAGAGTATTTCGGGGAAATTATAGAATTCGATGACGAAGAAGGTACTGTAACTATCGAAACAGAAGACGGGGAAGAAATTACGGCTTACCAGGATGAAATGTTCTTCGATGACGAATGATCTGTGATATTAATGACTGACGATTTAGACATCCTTATCGGCAAGGAATATTGTCCTGTCTGTGCCTCGATTTATGAAAAAAACACGCAAAGATGCCCCGAATGTGGAACTTTCCATTCGGGAATACACTTAGAGGATAGAGAACCTCCTACCCCTGAACAAAGAGTTGTCAACAGGGAGATTGATCCGGCAGATTACTCAATTAATCCAAATACTGCGATAGTCGATGAAGAATTTGACAGCGATGAGGGAGCGGTTAAGAATTGGACCGGTGGTTCAACAGACTTCACATTCGAAGATGATGAACCAATAAGTAAAATCGAAACCGATTCCAAATCAATAGAAGTCGAAGTAACAGAAATTATCCATGATGATTGATTTCCTAATATTTACCTTCTGATTAACAAATAATGCAAAATCATCATAGTGGGCTCGGCCAGAATTGAACTGGCGATCTTTGCCATGTCAAGGCAACGTCATAACCCCTAGACCACGAGCCCTAGTAAGTTTTCCAATCAATCGACGTATATATCCGAATCGGTATTAAAATTAGGAAACGATTTTCGAAATCTTCCCTGTACAACCATCTTGAGAGCAGAATCCTGCGCACCTTGTCCGACCATTGCTCATTTTGATTAGCTTACCATCTTTGATAGGTCCGTAATTTTTGCACTTTAAACAAAAACCGCTAACATCTGTCATTGGAATCATTTATTCGTATAATATCACACTAATGAATCCATTGATGAATGCATTATCTCAAAAAATGCAAATTTACCCCTTCTACCCCCTACATTTTACGGCAAATTGGGCATTTTTTGACGTTTTCACACTATAATCGATGTACTGCGCTCATTTCCCACTAACTCATTTTGGAATCCTGTCGCATAATGTGCGTTATGCGACACGACGGGTCACTCTAAATCCAGAAATTTAGGATCGATTGAAAACATACCAACTAGCGGTGGTCCTGAAAGTAGAGATTCTATTCCTCCATCCCTGATATCAAGCTCATTAACAATTCTTTGAGCACATTTCCTCCAGGCATCTTCATTCTCATATATTGCCTGAACTAAAAACATAGCATTACCATCAATACTACGGGAAACCCATGCTTTCAGACAACCTTCAGTCCTTCTGCGCATTTCTTGCCTAGCTTCTAACATTCTTTCCAATCGCGCATCAACTCCCTTTCGAGAAGAGCAAACAACTGTTTCGAGCCACAACCCTTTTTTTGATTTCACAATAAACCCTTCTTGTTAAATTATTAATGGTAAATCATGGTTCCGTTAATCATAGTAGATTGGAAAGGGCTCATACCAGGTTGCAAACACCAAGCTTCCCAATTTTCGGAATTGACAATATTGAGATTTGCTACACTTCCAACCTCGATTCTTCCGTGTGGAAGTCCACTCGGATGCGGAGTTGTGTTTGCTGAATTAACAGTACATGCCGCTAAAGCAATAATTGGCGATATTTCATTACGTTGAACCAAAATCGATGCTAAGAATGGAAGACTAAGAGTTCTACAGTTTGGATTAAAATCCGATGCTATAGTCCATCTCCAATTGTTATCACAACAATCTTGGAATGGTGGATAATTTTCACCCATTGAATATGGAGTGCCTGGTAAGAATCCAGTATTTACTCCATTCGCCTCCATCTTATCTCTCGTATTAGATGAGGTATAATGCGCATGATCTGCTGTTGTAACACCTAATTCAGATGCCAATTCACCACCGCCACCGTCTGTAAATTCATCGACGTGCAATCGTAGGTCCAACCCTAATCTCCTACTTTCTTTCATGATATCTTCTGTCTGCTCGACAGAAAACCAACCAGGTTCACAAAATACATCTGCGCTTCGTGCTAAACCTTGGTCTATTATTGAGGGCAATTGGTCAGATAGAATTTCTTCTGTGTATTCAGAGTATGTCTTCCCCTTTGGTGTAGCATGTGCGCCTAACCACGTTAGATCAACAGTAGGTAAAGCCTCTAAAGAGCTAATTGAATTACCAACTTGCAGTAATTTCAATTCGCTTTCTGTAGTCAAACCGTATCCTGATTTTGCTTCCAGGTGAGTCGTTCCTAACCTAAGGGCTTCTTTCAGTCTTACAACTCCTATTTTTGCAAGATCATCTGCAGAAATGTTTCTTGTTGAGTTTACAGTATTGGTAATGCCGCCGCCAAGAGACGCTATTTCCGAATATGATTTGCCCTGTTGTTTCCATACAATTTCCTTACTTCTATCACCAGACCACAATAAGTGGGTGTGAGAATCTACCAATCCAGGAATTACAGCCCGGCCATTGAGGTCGATTTTTTCGGCTGTATTGAATTCTTGAATTAATTCAGCAGATTCTCCTATTTTCTTGATAACTCCGTTCTGAACAAAAATTCCCATGCCATTCTCATGAACCAAACCTTCATCCGTAATATTCCCTGATAATACATCTTCACTAGCCATATGAGCAATGGGTCCGGCATTGTAGAGAAGAGTCTCCATTGATATGGCCAAGTGAAACCGTTAGATAGTATATCCTACTCGTTACAGCTATGAGAAATGGCTACACTTTAGGTATTGAGTCGACGGCTCATACATTTTCATTTGGTTTGGTAGACCCAGATGGCGTACCTATTCCTTCCGTTTCAGACACAATTAGGCCAACCGAAGGGGGCATTCATCCAAGAGAAGCGGCAGACCACCATGTGGAATATTCATCACAATTATTCGGCAGGTTACTCAGAGATAACAACTTGACAAGTATGGATATATCTGGAGTTGCTTATTCACAGGGGCCTGGCATGGGTGCGTGTTTACGAATTGGAGCAGCTGCGGCAAGGACAATTTCTTCGAAGCTAAAGGTTCCTCTGATTGGAGTAAACCATTGTGTTGCACATATTGAAATTGGTCGTCAACAATGCGGATGCGATGACCCCATTTTGCTATATGTTAGTGGAGGCAATACCCAAGTTATTGCCAGATTAGATAGCAGATATCGCGTATTAGGCGAAACGCTCGATATTGGGATAGGAAACATGCTCGATAAATTCGCAAGGAATCATGGAATACCGTTCCCTGGGGGTCCCCAAATAGAAAAGGCTGCTTTGAGATGGAAGGAAGAAAATCCTAATCCATCAATTGTAGGTTTAGAATTGCCATATGCAGTACATGGCATGGATTTGACGTTTTCAGGTCTTCTTACCGCCGCTAATAAATTAGTGCAAAAAGGCCATCCTTTCGATGCAGTATGTTGGAGTCTACAAGAGCATGCATTCGCCGCATGTATAGAAGTCGCAGAAAGGGCGTTAGCTCACACAGGAAAATCTGAGATTTTGTTAGGTGGAGGTGTGGCTTGTAACGAACGCTTGCGAACTATGTCTGAAATTATGTGTAAGGAAAGAGGAGCAAGTAGTCATTGTCCGCCAAAAATGTATTGCATAGATAATGGTACTATGATTGCAAGATTAGGTTACTTGGAATTGGAATCAGGGCGCGTTACAACTCCAAATAAATCGGGAGTTGACCAAGAATTGAGGACCGACCACACACCAATAATTTGGTCATAGTAATGCCAAGGGTTATTTGAGTCCGCAATACCGCTAATTTCATGCAAGGTAGACGCAGAAGGGATGAGCCATTCAACCCTTTCGCGCCAAACGCAAGTCAAAAGGCTAAAGATAGGCGAGATAAAGCGATAAAAAATAAGCCTAAACCTCAGCAAGAAAATCCACAACAAAAAGTAGATTTGGCTGCAAAACAAAGGGCTGCTCTTAAAGAAATGGCCGCAAGGAACGAAGTTACAAATAAAACTCAAACTGAATCTGTGAAACCCATTCAACAACAAACTACTCCTTCCAACGAGGTTGTAAAAGCTCCTCCTCCTTCCCAAAAAATCAACGAGCAGTCTAAGCCTGAGACGAGAGAAGAACGGTTAGCGAAATTGAAAGAGAAATCAGCTGCTACTGCACAATTTGCAAAAGAAGCACAGACGATAAAACCAGAAATAAAAATAGACGCTGCAAAGGAAAATAGTGTTACAGTCGAAAAACAAGAATTGGTCGCTGAAGAAGTGTCGGTGGCTGAGGATGAATCCGATATAGATCTGGATGAAGAGGTCGAGTCTCGTGGAACCTCTAACGTCTTTAAAACAATAAAAACAGAGATTAAATCAAAAGAAAAGAGGGGTAAGAAGAGAAGATCTTCTGACAAAAAAGGTGGAGGTAGACAACCCCAAGCCAAAAAATTAGACCGCAGAAAAATGTTAGAATACAAATATGCTGCGAAAGATTTGCTTGACAATGAATTGGTTAAAGAAGAACATCGTTCTAATATCATTGGTCAAATATGGGCAAAAGGAGAACGTACAAGTGCGGAATCCGCAATAGAATTCATTAAGCAGAAACAAGATGAATTAATCATTCCAGAGGATGTAGCACAAGAGTTAGCATCCTTGGTCAAAAGATATACAATAAAGAGATGATAACATGATAGTAGAGAATAACAAAGTTGCAAGCGTACATTATACAGGAACACTTCCAGAATCTGGAGAGGTTTTTGATAGCTCTGAAGGTCGAGACCCTTTGACATTTTTAGTCGGACATAGAAACATGATTCCTGGATTCGAGAGAGAACTAATGGGAGCAAAGGTTGGAGACAAGGTTGAATTCACACTATCGGCTGATGATGCCTATGGGCAAAGAGACCCAAATGCAGTTCAGGAAATACCCAAGGATATGTTTGGCGATATTACACCTGAAGTAGGAATGACATTAATGAGTGATGCTGGACCGTTCCAAGTTTCAGAAGTTGGAGAAAATACTGTCACTGTCGACTTCAATCATGCTTTAGCAGGCAATTCATTAACATTTAATGTCGAAGTTGTGGATATTCGAGACGCTACTGAAGAAGAGATAGCGCACGGTCATGCCCACGGACCTGGCGGACATCACCACTGAGGTTTGTAATATGGCAGGCCAGAGAAAAGAATCCTGGCAATCTCTTGGCGGTTTAGATATTTCGAGAATTTATGGACCTGATGATGCAGGGAAACCACCTTACATTCGCGGGATTCATAGCACCATGTATAGATCTAAATTATGGACCATGCGTCAGTATGCAGGTTTCGGTAGTGCTGAAGAAACAAATGAGAGGTTCAAATTACTCTTAGAAAGGGGCCAAAAAGGACTATCTGTAGCATTTGACTTACCTACCCAATTAGGTTTAGACGCCGATGATGAACTCAGTGAGGGTGAGGTTGGAAAAGTTGGAGTTTCTATTTCTTCTCTGAACGACATGCGCATACTACTACGCGACCTGCCTCTGGACAAAGTTTCCACTTCGATGACAATCAACGCTCCAGCGATGGTTTTACTTGCAATGTATATGTTGGTTGCAGAAGAAAATGGTGTTTCACCTGAACAGATAATGGGAACTATCCAAAATGATATCTTAAAAGAGTATATTGCGAGAGGGACCTACATTTTTCCACCAAAGGAATCGATGAGATTAATTACTGATATTTTTGAATATTGTAACCAAAATATTCCAAAATGGAACACTATCTCGATATCAGGATACCACATACGAGAAGCTGGCTCGACAGCAGTACAAGAAATCGCATTCACTATAGCTAATGC
>JAYPOA010000008.1:24728-35998 GCA_038130705.1 Methanobacteriota archaeon
CCAATGCATTAGAATACGTGCAAAGTGCAATTGATTCTGGACAAGATATTGATGACTTCGCTCCAAGACTTTCATTCTTTTTCAACTGCCACAACGATTTCTTCGAGGAAGTTAGTAAGTTTAGAGCTGCAAGGAAATTATGGTATGACCTAATAACAGAAAGATATTCACCGAAAAACGAAAGAAGTGCTAAATTGAGATTCCACACTCAAGTTGCAGGAGTCTCTCTAACAGCGCAACAGCCAATCAATAACGTATCACGCGTCACAATACAAGCCTTAGCAGCTGTATGTGGTGGCACACAAAGTTTGCACACTAATTCCTATGATGAAGCATTAGGTTTGCCAACAGAAGAAAGCGCCACTGTAGCCTTGAGAACCCAGCAGATTATTGCCGAGGAAAGTGGAGTAGCAGACGTGGTTGATCCACTCGGAGGATCGTATTTCGTTGAAGAAATGACTCAGAAAATCTACGACGAATCATTAAATCAAATATTGAAAATAGAAAAATTAGGTGGTGCACTAAGCGCGATAGAATCCGGTTACCAACAAAAGGAAATTCACGAAGCGGCTTGGTTGCATCTCGGTCAGGTTGAGACAGGTTCCAGAAGAATCGTTGGGGTAAATTACGCTACTTTGGAGGAAGAAAAAATGCCACCTGTCCTTAAACCGGACCCACAAATTGGGATTAGTCAAGCTAAAAATTTGCACCTTTTACGTACAAATCGTGATTCTGAAAGTGCTCTTTTATCATTAAATAATGTACGAGAAGCCTGTATTTCCGGTGACAATTTATTTCCGAAAGTAATAGAATGCTTGCGAAATGATTGTACTTTAGGTGAGATTATTGGAGTTATGAAAGAGGAATTTGGAACTTACATGGCGCCAAGTGGATTTTAGGTGATAGTATGAAGATTTATCTTGATCATATTGGAATTGCATGTCATGATTTAGAAGACGCATCACCGTTTTGGAGATTGATTGGACTTATTCAAGGTGATGATGAAGTGGTATCGGACCAAGGTGTAACAACTAGATTCTTTTTCACATCAGATGGTGATAAAATGAAACCTAAGATAGAATTACTAGAACCTACAAATGAAGACACTCCAATCGGGAAATTCTTAGATAAAAAAGGTCCAGGTGTACAGCAAATTTGTTTCAGAGTAGATAATCTTGAATTGATGATTGCTACATTAATGCAAAATGGAATAAAAATGATTGATGAATCACCAAGAGATGGAGCGCATGGAGCAAAAATTGCATTTGTTCACCCGAAAAGTACTGGCGGGGTTCTTGTAGAATTATCACAGTATTAGTTTAATTAATGGGCTTGATTTTATGTCAACTGAAACTTTGCTTGAAGTTAAATCAGTTAGCAAAAGATTTGGAGAAATAGAGGCTCTGTCTAGTGTTGATATCAGGATTAATTCTGGCCAAGTTATTGGACTAGTGGGTGGAAATGGTGCTGGAAAAACAACTCTATTGAGGTTGATTGCTGGAGTTATTGAACCTACCAATGGAGAGGTTCTGTTTAGGAATGAGAAAATTTCGCAAGTCAGACAAAAAATAGGCGTTGTCCCTGAGTCTACAGGTCTTTACTCAAGATTGACGGCTTGTGAAAATATCCGTTTCCATTCTAGAATTTATGGGGTGTCTGATGAAATTTCATGGTCTAGAACGTATCAGTTTGCTAAGAAGTTGGACATTATTGATGGCCTTTCAAGACACACTAAAGGCTTCAGCAGAGGTATGCGACAGAAGATTGCATTACTGCGAGCTTTGGCGCATGGCCCTGATATTCTATTATTGGATGAGCCAACTGCAGGATTAGATGTAACAAGTGCAAGGACAGTGCGTTCATTGGTTGGACAGTTAAGGGACGAAGGTGGAACTGTAATTTATAGCACACATAATCTCGCTGAAGCACAACAGGTGTGTGATAGAATAATCATTGTACACAACGGAACAATAAGGGCTGATGGGTCTCCGTTGCAATTAATTGAAGGCTCGCACACAGAATCTCTTGAAGAAGCCTATGTCTCTCTAACCGCTGACAAAGCAAGACCAAGGACGGAAGAAAAGAAGAAGGAAGGCAAGATGTCTAAATGGTGGAGTAAATTCTTAACGGGTTCAATCCCAAAGGAAGTGGTCGAAGATGAGTAAGAAAATTGTCTTTGAGATAGCAAGAAAAGAAGTTCTCGAATTCGTTCGTGATTGGAGAACCATCCTCGCAATAATTATTATTCCTCTACTCTTATTCCCCGTACTTTTCATTGCATTCCCCATACTTCTTGAATCCGAAGCTAACGAATTAGAATCGTTACAAGTAGACATCATTTGGCAAGGAGACTATGATTCAGAACTACATTCACATCTGAATAACTCTTCGATAACCATTACATTCAGCCAATTACCTGAAAATATTACAAATTTATCAACTCCAGGAGACGACTTGGATAATGTTAGAAGCCAACAATATGATGCGGTTTTAAGATTAGAAAATAACTCCACGAATTGGAAATTTGCTATACTTTACCTTTCAACAAGCGAAGCATCAAATGAAGCTAAAAACAGGATACTTGATTCCGTAACTATTTGGGAAAGTGAGGTCGTTAACGGGACTTTGTTAGAGTATAATTTAGAACCTGCAACTACATTGAACCCAATAGTTTGGGATGGAGATTATCAATATGCAGATGTTGCAACTAAGGGTGAACAAGCCGGGCTTGCACTATCATTATTCATACCACTTGTAATAGCAATATGGACAGCTTCCAGCGCAATTCAGCCATCAATAGATATGACGGCTGGAGAGAGGGAAAGAGGCACTCTTGAAGCTTTACTTTCATTACCTGCAACAAGATTGCAACTATTAGCAGGAAAGTGGACAGCGGTCGCATTTATCACTAGTGTAGGCGTTGCACTCCAAATCGCTGGCCTATTATTTGCAATTACATATCTAGCTTCAAATTCAATAATTGGAGTGCCAGAAATTTCTCTTCCTTCGATATTACTTATGTTATCTGCAGTATTGATATTTGCAGTTATGATTGTCGCATTCGAACTAGCCCTTGCGATGAAAGCCCACAGTGTCAAGGAAGCAGGGACAATATTAGGTCCTGTAATTTTGATGATTATTTTCCCAGCGTTGTTTACACAGGTTATCAATTTAGACGGAATTGAGACTTTTTGGTTTGCAATACCACTCGTTAATATTCTTTTAGCAATGAGGGAATTGCTACTCGATAGAATAATCCTCGAACACGTATTCGTATGGCTATTTTCCAGTATGATCTACGCCACCCTCGCAGCACTTTATGCTGCAAAACAATTCAAGCGAGAAGATTTAGTAGCATCAATATCATAGTATTCTCTTACTATTCTTAGAGTATTATTATGGTAATACAAATATAGTAGAGGATTGAGCGTAAGACATGCCTAAGATTAGTTTAGACATGCCAGCTCAACTTTTGAGTGATATCAAAATTCATGTTGGAGATGATTGTAAATTTGTATCTGTTGCAGACGCCATAAGGACTGCATGCCGAAAACTTCTCGATCAACTCGACGAAATCGATGCAAGACATGGTAGAATGGAGGTTGCAGAATGACTACAAGAGAGGAGGCATTAAAAGCAGTTGAAGTAATTCTTCAATACATTGAAGGAGATACAACAAGAGAAGGTCTCGAAGATACTCCTGAGAGAGTAATAAGTTCATTCGAAGAAATATACTCCGGTTACAGTTTAAACCCCAAGGATGTTCTTTCATCTACATTTAATGGGGAAGGTTATGATGGAATTGTACTCCTAAGAGATATAGAATTCTTTTCGACATGTGAGCACCACTTACAACCATTCAAGGGCAGAGCACATGTTGCTTATATTCCAACTGATAGAATTGTAGGAATTTCAAAATTGGCAAGAATCGTTGATTTACATTCCAGAAGACTACAAAATCAAGAGAGGATAACCAAAGGAGTAGCCGATGATATTGAATCGAATTTGAATCCACTCGGTTGTGCTGTAATAATTGAAGCGTCACATGGTTGCATGCAATGCCGTGGGGTAATGAAGCAAAATGCAGTAATGACCACGAGTGCAATGCGCGGAGTATTTTTTGACAAAAAAGAAGCAAGGACTGAATTAATGCAATTGATATCGAATAATAATTTGTGAGTGGTATATATGACAACATACCCCATTGTTGAGATTTTTCATTCGGTACAGGGTGAAGGCTTTCACTACGGCATCCCTCATGTATTCATTAGATTTGGAAACTGTAATCTAAGATGTGAGTGGTGTGATACCGATTTTTTGACATATGATGAAATGAATTTGGAGGACATCATAACTCGAGTCGAACAATATGACTGTGACAGAATAATCTTCACAGGGGGTGAACCATGTTTACAGGATTTGACAACTATTGGTAAAAGACTGAAAGAAAATGGTAAACATTTGTCAATCGAAACTAATGGAACAATACAGGTCCCAGAAATAATAGATTGGATTTGTGTTTCGCCAAAAGATCAGGTATATCCAAACGTTAAGCTTGAACAAACCTCAGGAGATGAATTGAAGATAGTTTATTGTGGCCAGGAATTGAGCATGTATGACAATATTAAGGATAATTTCACACATCAATTTATTCAGCCATGCTATTTAGATAACCTCTCAGTCGAAGAGAACGGGAAACTATTCGCAGGAGTTGAAACATTGGTAAAAGACAACTCGGAGTGGAGGCTCTCATTACAAACTCACAAATGGATGGGGATTGATTAATGCGGGCTGTCATGTCATTAAGCGGTGGAATGGATTCCACCTGTCTTTTGATTAAACTTCTTAGTGAAGGTTACAATGTTAGTTGCATATCTTTCGATTATGGGCAAAGTCACAGAATTGAAATCGATAAAGCTATTCAGAATATCGAATTATTACAAACAAATGGGCTTAGTGTCGATCACAAGGTTGTTGATTTAACTTCAACTATAGGAATATTGAACAGCGCACTTACTAATACCGCTGAAGATATTCCTGAAGGATATTACGAGAAAGAACAAATGAAGTCCACGGTAGTTCCCAATCGGAATGCAATATTCTCATCTATCATCTATGGCTATGCATTGTCGGTATCTGTAGAAGAAGATGAGGATGTGGAAATAGCATTGGGAGTTCATTCTGGAGACCACGCGATATACCCAGATTGTAGACCAGAATTTTACGAATCATTAGAAAATTCTTTCCGCATTGGGAACTGGGGAAGTGAAAGAGTCTCTTTCAAACTCCCATATATCAATGGAGATAAGGCTACCATCCTTAGGGATGGTTTACAATCATGCAAAATATTAGGTCTAGATTTTGATACAATTCTAAGAAATACCATTACCTCATACAATCCTGATGAAAATGGTATATCGAGTGGAAGAAGCGGGTCTGACGTAGAGAGAATTCTAGCATTCCATGCTATTAATCGAGTAGACCCTATCGAATACCAAGAGCCTTGGGAGGTCGTACTTGCAAATGCGAAGAAAGAACAATTGCGACACTATGTGATGAAAGAAAATGGCACAGAACGGGCATTTACGGGAGAATATGACAAGCATTTCGAGGCTGGTAGCTATCACTGTGCAGATTGTGATATTGTTTTATTTGAATCTGCGTCTAAATTTGATTCCGGTTGCGGATGGCCAGCGTTTTCTGAAGAACATGAAGATGCGAATATAAAGCAACTGGAAGACTTTAGCCATGGTATGAAAAGAATCGAGGTAAGATGTTCCAAGTGCGACTCACACTTGGGTCATTTGTTTCATGAACATAGAGGACCAAGATATTGTATAAACTCGATATGCTTAGAATTTAGAGGTGATTGAAGATGACGACCATTATACGAAGATTTGTAGAGACTGATACCGGACATCGAGTTCCTAACCATAAATCGAAATGTAAGCACATACATGGACACAGATATAGATTTGAAGCCGAAATTGAAGGTGATGTTGTAACTGTTTCTGGTGTATCTGATGAAGGAATGTTGATGGATTTTTCTGATGTTTCAAAAATACTTATGGAAGAAATTCACGATGTCATTGACCACGCATTCGTTGTCTATGAGCGTGATGATTTGTTAGTAGATTTATTCGCAACTCTACCTGATGACCATCGAATCGTTAAGGTTCAATTCATACCAACGGCTGAAAATTTAGCAAAGTGGGCGTATGACAGGGTCAATCCAAAAATTAAATCTGTATATGGTAATAATTTACGTTTGGTAGCAATGCACGTTAGAGAGACTCCCAAATCATGGGCTACTTGGAGGGGTTAATCCTCTTACGACGTTCTCGTTTCCAATTCTCATTCTGATTTGAATATTCCAACGCCGTTGTTGCTTGTATTAATGCACCAATTATCCTCTCGGCTTCTAAATCGGTTGGAAGTCCCCTAAGGATAACTCGTTCTATCACGTCATTAACCAAATCTTGTTTATCTGTCTCCATTGCATCTGTCATTTCTTTGACAGATTGTTTTAATATTGTTCTTAGATTAGGGTTAAGTGACCTTTCAGACACCACGCCAACAATATCTTTACTATTTTTAACACGGTCTCGATGTAGTTCATATACACAATGACCAACAGCTTGAGAAAGATTTGCTATTGGATATCCCTCCCATGTCGGTAATGTTAGTAGCAGGTCACACTTGTCTAATTCTTCTGTCGAAAGGCCTTTGCCCTCTTCACCAAATAACAAGGAAACCTTGCCGGAATATTGACGTAACATATTCGAAAATTCCCATGGCAAAATAAAGTGGCGCTTCAATATTTTAGAGCCGACCTCTCTTTTACCACTGGTTCCAATAACTAATGATGAATTTGCGATACATGAATCTAAATCTGAATAAATCTGTGCACTATCAAGGATTTTGCCAGAATGCTTAGCTCGATTACGAGCCTCTTCATCATCAACTGAACAGTTTGGTCTAACGAGTGAAAGTTTGTCGAATCCATGATTCAACATCGTTCTACAGACTGCACCTAAGTTACCAGGGTGGTTTACACCGACCAGAACTATTTCCAAATCATATGGTGAATCTGGCAGTGGGATGTCTTGGCGATCACCCATTACATGACCTCCGTAATCCATCTTGGGTCACAGGGAGCATAAAGGAATAAAACTGCTTCTTCGTCGTTTTCTCTATCTGGCATGACCAACGAATGCTTGGTGAAATTATGATTCGAACGAAGGTGCTCTATGAGATTCTGCAATTCTGCTTTTTCTCCATGGACACTCACGGGGTTTCGGTCCCAGGCGACACGAATCGCCATTGTGAAACCTCAGTCTGTTCGGCGCTGGCGGTACCTTGTGACGTATCCAGCAATCCAGTTTCTTAATTTCTTGGATTCAACATCTGTTAATTGTTCAACTACTTTCTTGTTATGGTCGAAATCGTTTGTGAATTTCTCTCCGTGCTCTTCGCACAATCTGATAGCTCTCAGTTTGATGAATGTTGGTCTGATGTTACCCATTTTCACTCCTCCATTAGTTTGACTTCAATAGGAATATCAGGTTCATCGTGTCTTGTAACTTGCAATCTGATTTTTCTTGGTGGGTTTTCGATACCCCTTGCCCAAATTGCTTCGTTTACTGCAGGATCTATCCAGACTTCTTCATCTTCTTGAACCTTCAAGTGTCTTACTACTTCGTTCTTGATTATCTGAATGGCACGGGGTGCCCTCTTGTATCTGGTAATGTTCCACGCATTTCTTAGGGGTACAACCAATTCACTTACTGCCGCTCTTGCCATAGAAATCACCTCTGGAGTTTACTCCTTCTCCAATTGTGTCTTTTCGGGTGTGTAACTGTATTCCTTGCAGTCTTCAGCATTACCCAAACTGGAACTCTGCGATTTTGTTTTCCCGCTTTGAGTAGTCTAATCTTCTTTGCTGCTGGTTTATTTCTTGCCATATTATCGCCTCAAATTCTTCGAATTGAAAATTCTCTTCTATCTTCTGAGAGACCTTGTAAAATTGATTTTAGTTGCATATCATTTACTGGAAGTGTAATCTTGTTTTGCGTGCTGAGATTTCTTAAATGCACCTTTACCTGATTTGTTAGTTCAGGATTTACCAAATTTAGACGAGCAAGTCTCGCCCTTGCATCTGGTGTGAGTATAGATTTCATAGCGTTATCAATTTCAATTTGTTCTGCTTCAGCAATCTGCTGTTTAATTTCAGCATCTGCTTGCGCAACGGCTTGTTCCTGGAGTTGGTCTTGAATTTCAGACATGCGCTTAGCCCTTATAGAGGCTAATTCATCGTCTGCATTCATTGCCACAATAGTCACTTCCTCACTTCCATCAATATTTGGACAAACCAGGATACATTTCGTCTGCAACTTCCCTCACAGAATGTGCAGCTTCATCAAGTAGTTTCTGTCCTGCAGGGGTGATAGATCTGCCCGCATACAGTTTTTGATCTCCATCTTCTGATTCAACGGTTTTCAATTCTTTAGCTTCAACTAAACCTGCATCTGTCATCTGTTGTAGAGCAGTTCTAATGATGTGACGACTGCCTGCTACTGGAGTATGTGGCTTTGAACCGTTGTCTTTCTTTCCACCAAAGGCTTGTGCAAGAGTATTAACTCCAACTGGACCTTCTCGTCCAACCTTTCTAAGAATTGCAGCACAGCGAACTTCCCACCAGTTTGACTGTACGGGTGGTTTTTCTCTATGTACGCCGGTTTTGACATAATTAGCCCATTCAGGCTTTGAAATCTCATCGATTGCAGACAATTTATCGGCTACCGCTGAGTTGAGTAATTCCGCAGGGACATCAAAAAACGTCGTCATTGTAACACCAAGCAACTTGCCGACCTAACTCCCATATATGAAGGACACTGTTATTGCAACTCCAATGTGATTCATAAAAAGGATACTGCGAACCAAGTATAGTAGCATTCATGAAGGACTGTTTGGTGGGTTAAATTATGAGGAAAGCCCTAGCGCAAAACCCTAACCTACTGAGGACCTTGATAGGACTTGGATTGACCTTAATTTTCCTTCTCGGTTACGCAGTTTATGGGGCCACCGTCAGTACGGAGTACTACATTTACAGTTCTGATTCTACGGAATCTAATCATGAATTAAATCTCTCTTCTCAATACTATAACGAACAAACTGACACCACAACCTGGACCTGGAATGTGGGTGTCAACCCTTCCAATTTATCTTGGATAAATTTGTCAGTAATAGATGTAGATGATGGAACATTAGTGTATATTTCTAACTCTGTAGGTTTTTACAGCCATCCATCTTTGGGCGACGAAGATGCAACTGGTTTTTCTTGCGCGGAAAGCTGTAATTTTTTGAAAGAACATCGTGTCAATGCGACAGACAATATCGCTTCGATATTTGGTCTAACTAATCCAGATCCATCAATTAGAGGCAAAGGTACGGTATATGCAGACACGATAGATCAAGGGAAAGAGAAGGCTATCGATATTATCAACAATACATTCGAAGACCCAAGTTTTAGCATAACAGTGATTGAAGATGGTGAAAGAGATGTTGAACCAAATATCGAATTTGTTACAGTAAATGAGAAATTTTCAGGAATAGAAAGATTCGAAGTAGATGCGGCAACCGAATTTATGTGGGCATTAGCTGCTGTAATTGGATGTTTCAGTATGGTCTTAGTTCCTTCGTTTACAATATATTTTGCCGCCAGGGCTAAGGAAAAGAAATTGGAATTGAAATTAGAAGAAGCAAAATCAAATCTAGAAAGTGAATAATTATGCCGAAGGTATGATATTCCTTGCATTGTTGTCACAGACTGAGCCCGATGAAGAAAATCGCATTGATTATACTCGCAACCTTACTTTTACCCGGTATGAGTCATGTTGTTGCAACATCTGGGCGAGCTTCGAATATTGATTTAGCTGTTGGGGATATTTCGATTACGTACACTGATAGTACGAATAGGTCGAAATACCAGATGTTCTCATCAAATTATCCAATCATCGGATTCAGTAAACCTCAGAACCTATATGTCACAGATGGAGTACTCGGTGTAGAAATGAACATCAACATCGAAATTGAAAACCTTGGAACTTCGCAATCAGGTTTTATCGATGTCCAAGTGTATGTGTTGCACAACGAATATACTAGGTTTGAATTGTTAAATTACACGACGGGTATGAGTCCAATAGCGGGTTCTGCTAGTTCTTCTACAGATGTACTATGGATACCACAATATTCAGGCAATCACACACTACAGGTTATTGTATCAAACAGTGCAGGAGATGATGATACAAACAATAATCAAAAGAATCGTCACATGACAATAGCATACTCTTACGATAATTGTGAGGATATGTCATTGTGGGCTTCATCTGGAGAATGGAAAGTAAGTAGTGATGTATTCATTACCTCACCTTCTGCTTTCCATATTGGAAATGGCGAGTTCTCTACTTATTCATCGTCTCAAACATCTACGTTAACTACACCTGTCATGAATCTTGCAGATGACGTAAATGGGCATAAAGCAGCAATAGGATATTCATTCTTTTACACAGGTGGTGCGAACACAGGTGATATGCTAACTGGATATGCGCTCGACGACAATGGAAACTGGGATCAAACATTTAACCTTCAGAATGTTGTTGACAATAATTTCCAAGATGGCAGTAACAACTGGCAAACCTTTACCGCAAGTTTCAACAATAAAAATTCACCATTAATACCTCTAGGTAACGAACATTTTCATGCTAATTCACAATTTAGATTCACATTTACTTCAGATGGAAGTGCTGAAGATATCGGATACTATTTTGATGAATTCGTAATAATATACGACCAAGCAGCAAGAAAGAGCGAGTTCAATATTGACCTGAGTGGCGTGAATACCATTGGAGGACTTCCCGGAGATTGGTCTATAACGCGATTATCTATGGAAAACACAGGCAATATATCAGCAAGATATACGCCTGAGGTATTTGGAATCCCTGAAGGGTGGACGTATTATTTCTCGAATACAAATGGAGCTAATATAGGTTCATCAGGTCTCGAAATATTGCCTGGCGAAACTAAGATATTCGACCTTAGGGTAATGATAGATGAGAATGCTTCTCAAGGCAATATCCCTGTTACCGTCAACGTAACATCAAACACACATTCTGATATTCAGGATTCGATAAATACATCCGTCAAAGTCTTACCCTCAAGAGTTCCTGATTTGATTGTACCTGAATTTACACCGCGATGTAAACCAGGTC
>JAYPOA010000009.1:0-32613 GCA_038130705.1 Methanobacteriota archaeon
CTACCGATGTCGCTGCAAGAGGCTTAGATGTGGAAGGCGTCTACTGTGTCGTCCATTATGACCCACCAGAAAATGGTAATTCGTACAAACATCGATCTGGTAGAACTGCAAGAGCAGGAAGTTCTGGAAACGTTATTTCTCTCGTGCAAAACCCTCAGAAAAAACAGTGGTCAACTATCCAAAAACATGTGGGATTGAATCTTAAATTCAAACCTCCAGAATTCAAAGACCTTACGCTACACGAAGATATCTCGTATATTTCGCCTCCAAGGCCTATGAATAGGAAAAGAAAAGACAGGTCAGGTAGAAATTCAGATTCAAAATCTGATTCTGGTAAGAGACATTTCGGGAAACGCAACTGGAAAAAGAATGATTCGGGTAACAGGTCAGGCGGTAACCAAAATAACAATCATTCAGGTAAACCAAGAAAGCAAAAATTCGATAGAAACAAAAGGCCCCCAAAAGGTCTAGGAAGAAGTCGTGGTAGAGGCGGAAATAACAAGAGGAAGAGTAGGAATAATCATTGATTAACTTTCCAATTTATTCCAGTCGTCATCATCTGAACCTCGATAGTAGTCATCTCCATTATGTTTTATCCATTGATATCCGAATTCATCGATTTGGTCTGCTTTAGCATTGTTCGAAGGCTTCGCAAATTCTTCGGGGGTTTCCTTGCTGTATTCTTCTACAAGAGGAGTCTGGTCAATAGCAGTCATTGGAGTAATGCCTTGAGAAATCAGCATATTTTCCGCATTTTCAAATTCATCATCTAATTCTGAACGAATTCTTTCCAACCTTATTCCTTGGTGAGGTCCAAGTAATCTAAGCATCAAACTAAACTCCCATCTCAAAGCGATTTCCTCTAGTTCTTGTCTTGATTCTGCTTTACTCAATTCTTCTTCAAATCTTGCACATCGCTTGTTTCTGGTTACAAAACCAAACGCAAGCCAAGTGAATATTGGCACTCCACCAAAGATACCGATCAAGTCCCACGCTCCTAAGCCAACCGCAGTTCCCGGAATAACAATCTCAAAGCTATCGACTGGAGTATCTTTTGGATCCAATGGGTCTGTGCCCGCTCGAATTTCATCAGCATCAGTCCATTCGTCATTATCGTCATCAGAATCCGCATTATTTCCAATCCCGTCACCGTCTGTGTCCAAACATTCTAACGCATTGTCTTCAAAAGCATCATCTTCATCCATGCATCCATCCGCGTCTAAATCACCAGGTGAAGCAAACCTAGGCAATATGTCGATAGTATCATTGTAGCCATCATTGTCTAAGTCATTTAGATAAGGGTCTGCATCAGTACCAGACTTGTTATCCCCGAGTCCGTCGCCATCTTCATCAATCCATTGTGTTGGATTATCAGGGAACATGTCGTAAAGTCTTCCAGATGGATTATCGCCATATCCGTCACCATCCCTATCCGACCATTGAGTAGCATCTGTGGGAAAAGCGTCTGGATTATTACCGGTTTGGTTATCTCCGTATCCGTCACCGTCAATGTCTCCCCATTGAGTTGGGTCGTTAGGGAACTTATCTGCACCTATCCCCATCGGATTGTCACCCATCCCATCTCCATCATTATCTTCCCATTGTGTTGGGTCGAATGGGAACGAATCATTTCCGTCATCATAGCCATCTCTATCAGAGTCGAAATGTTTGGTTGGGTCGTCAGGGAAGACATCACCAAGATTTCCATTTGGATTATCTCCATAACCATCTCCATCTCTGTCGGATTGTTGAGTAGGATCGAATGGGAATGCGTCAGCGTGGTCGGGAACTTCGTCTCCGTCTGTATCTAAGTACTCCTCAGGATCGTCAGGGAAATCATCACCTTCGTCGCTGTAACCGTCTCCATCACTGTCGGGACAACCTCTGCGGTCGATTGTGGAAGTACCAGATACGGTTGGGCAACCATCTCCTCCGTTTCCATAGGTGAAATCACCATATCCATCTCCATCAGTGTCTTTGTTTTGTGTAGCATCCATAGGGAATGTATCAACGTTATTTCCGTATCCATCATTGTCAGAATCTTCCCATTCTGATGGATCTTCGGGGAATGCATCGAGGATGTCAGGTCGACCATCTCCATCACTGTCCGGACACCCTTTTTCATATTCAAAAGTGGAATTGCCTGGAATCCTAGGACAGAAATCCTCGAAATCCTCGTAACCATCTGCGTCATCATCATAATCCTCGAGAGCATCAAAACAACCATCGCTATCAAGGTCGGTCAAATTGGTAGATGTCCATCCAGTCATTCCTTTGGAACATGAATCTAGATCGTCGAGTAGTCCATCGTTGTCATCATCATCATCTTCATCCGAATCTCTGCAGCCATCAGAGTCATGGTCCTGCGCAGTAACTGATTCGAACCCTAATGGTGAATACTTGCACTGGTCTAAGATGTCGATGACGAAGTCCCCATCATCATCATCATCAATTGCATCGGGTTGTAAATCACCGTCATAGTCTCTGGTTAATTTTGTAATGAACCAGTCTGTGCCACCACTATTTTGCGCATAATGAGAACCAAATGTCGATGTAGGACCCCCCACAATTCCAGATACATATGCACCATCGTTAGGGTGAATTGCGAATCCGGATGCATGGTCATTACCAGTTGTACCTCCTCCTATCGCAAAAATTGCTGACCCGTTTGAAGCAAATTTAGCCACGAATGCATCACGTGCACCAGCCATTGTATTGAGTGATATTCCTCCGATGTTAAATGTAGAAGAATAGGTTCCAGCAAACCATATGTCGTTTGAAGAATCTGTCTCTACTGCGTAAACATTTGTTCTACAATTGCACACTGCACCCTGAATCCAAATCCAATTTCCGTTACTATCTGCCCTAGCAACAAATCCATTTTCCGAACCTCCTGAATCTACGTAGGTAGAACTTGCAATAATTTCGCTATATCCAGAGCCCGATATTATTACGTTGTCATTTTTATCCAAAGCAATGTCAAGAGCTTTGTTCGTCCCACTTGCGTAGTCCCATGTCTTTGCCCAATCCCAATTCCCTGAACTGTCAATTTGGGCAATTAAGGTTGTATATTTATTGTGCAGTTCTGACTTATTGACGTAAATGTTGATATTATCAAAATCGTAAGATGTACAATAATTTGGATTTTCATAATTATACATGAAACCAGTAACGACTATCTCATCTTGAGAATTTATTCCTATATCAGTAAATTTCATGTTGTTATTGCTATTTGTTGTTGTAGCACAAGCAGACCCGTCTGCACCTGCTTCAACGTAATTTGTCCAATCTGTTGAGCCTGTTTGAGAAATTTTTGAAATAAATGGTTTGTATTGTCCAAATCCATCGGATACAAAATCAGCAGTAGTCATGTATCCAGAAATGAATATTTGGTCTACGGAATTTACTGCAACACTCGATATTTCAACACCATCATTTCCAAGATTCGAGACCCATTGCCATACTCCTGTGGAGTCTATTTTACCTACAAATCCATTTGCTACAGGATTATTTGGAGGCTTGTAGGTAATTGATGATTCAAATTCGAAGGTTTTACTCTGACCATTATTTGCACCCATTACAAATCCAGTAACAAAGATATTTCCGTTGCTATCTATATCTATAGAAGTCAAATTACTACCATATGCCATGTTACCTGAATTAGAAACAGTGACATCAGAAATCCAAAGGCATTGGCCTGTTGACTGTAATTTCATTACAAAAAATACCATACTTTTAGTAAATTCACATGAACCGTATGTTGAATTTGTACTCAAATCTTCAGTCTTTCCTATTGCAAACAAATCACCGTATGAATCGACAATGATGTCCGTGATCTCATAATCTTGAGACGCTCCATGTTGTACTAGCCACTCATATGCTAATGTTGTCTGTGTTGTAGATGCCTGTGTATTTGTTTGCCAAGGGTAATCTAGATGGGTTGTTTCGTTGAATACGGTTGCAGCTGCAGCTTGTTGTAATTCAAGAACTAATGCATTTGAGAGCGTTGTTGAATGCGAAAGCCCAACAGGATTCTCCCCTGTCAAGGTGGCATAGATTACCAACGCGGTAAGGTATGATCCTGAAATTGAGGGGTGACTGCCATCTCCGGTATAGAGGTCATAAAACGTGTTTCCTGAGTTAGTAGGAGTTCCCCCCTCAGCAATAATTTTGTCATGAATGTGCTCGAAAGCAAGTCCAACAGGTGCTACCCATGCATTTCCTCCGTTAGCAGAAATATTGTCTCTATAGTCTAAGTAACCACTTGCTAACTCATCTTGCATTGTAGAGAAATCGGGGTATCTCAAAGAGTTCATACTGTCTCCATCTCTTCTGCCCCACGTCATCATTAGCACAGTCTCTGCGCCGATGTCTTCGATAACTTCCGCAAGTCCGACAGCTCCATCTTTGCTTGCAATCCAATCTGATTGGCTTCGTGGGAAACCAGGAATTTGGCTCTGGTCTTGCAGAATGACCCAATTCCAATTCCCGTTGTTAAGTGTGGTATTCCATTGATGGCCTGCAGATTGAACATTGCTCCAATGCTGAGATAGACGCATTCCTCCGCTTGTTAAAGAAGAAACATTCGAGTTGGTTGAGGATGCACTCAGCACACCTTCGACCAAACCATCGAGTGAATTAGAAGCAGTGTAACTGTTCCCCATGAGAAGTATTTCTGTTGCTTCCGTTCCGCTCTTCTTTTCAGATGAACCAGATTCAAGGTATGTCAAATCTACCGTTTGATATGGCATCAAGCACATCAAAGCGATGGTGGCAAAGGTTGCCCAAACTTTAGCAGACACAATAACCCTATGTGTGATTATAACATAACGCTTACTTATTCATATCACCAGTAACACATGTTCAAAAAATATTGGCATGTAGGGTCAAACATGTCCGAAAGAGACAATGTTGCAAGAAAGGTTACCGTTGTCGGTGCTTTCGTCAATGTTATTCTCGCAGGGCTCAAGGCGTTTGTCGGTATAATAACAAGCAGTGCTTCATTGATTGCTGACGCAGTTCATTCAATAGCAGATTTGATTTCAGACTTTGTTGTCTATATCGCTATCCTTTTTGGTTCAAGAGAAGCTGATGAAAATCATCAATATGGTCACCGGCGATACGAAACTATAGCATCAATGATTGTAGGTTTCCTAATAATAGCAACAGGACTTGGACTGGGTTGGGAATTCATTCAGAGGATTCAAGAAAGTGATACCTGGGCAAACCCCGGAAGAACTGCGTTAATAGTTGCGGGGGTATCTTTAATCGCAAAAGAAATTCTCTATCAGTACACGCACAAGGCAGGGGTTAGACACAATCATCAATTAATCCAAGCCAATGCTATACATCACAGAACTGATGCTCTATCTTCGCTTGTTGTCTTTGCAGGACTCTTGGTTTCAGAATTGGGATACAGTGTTGGAGATCTTGCAGCAGCATTGATTGTTGCCTTTATGCTCACGAGGATTGGTATGAAGATTGTATATGAGTCATTACTCGAAATTAGCGAAGCAGGAGTAGATTCTGACACTTACATTCTGATGGAGAGCACAATAAGAGATACAGATGGCGTTGTTGATATGCACTTATTGAGGACAAAGACCATCGGTGGGGAAATTTATGCAGAAACGCATGCCCAAGTAAATCCGTATCTTTCGGTTACACAAGGTCATGAAATCGCCCATAGAATAATCAAAAGAGTTGAAAATGTAGTTCCAGCATTGAAAGAATTGACAGTTCACATTGACCCCGAAGATGATGAACACGTAAACCCAGAATTGCCAGATTGTTCAGATGTGGAATCAAAAATCAAACAAATATGGTCCGTTATTCACGAAGCTGAAGATTTAGAATTCATCACTTTGCATGTCCTTTATGATGGCATAGAGGCCGATCTTAGAATAAGTTCTAAAGTACCTGAGACCCATCTCGAGAAAATTAAATCTCAAATTGCTTCTATCGAAAATGTCAACAAAGTTCAATTTCTTTCATTGAGATGAAATGCAAAGCAATATCTGAAAAAAAGAATCGTATAGGATGTGTCATGTTGCCTTCTTCCGAGTATGTTTTCAAAAGAAGTGGACATGTGAGTAGAAATCGTTCTCTATTAGCAGCCATGACCAATAAACAATCGTTTGCTGATGGTAAACTGTCTAACGATGAAATAAATTGGTTAAATCGTCGTGCAAAAGATGGTTTTGGAATAATCACAACAGCAGCGTCTCATGTTTCCGAAAATGGGCAAGGATGGGTTGGAGAGATGGGTGTGTGGAGTGACTCACATATCCCTGGATTGAGAGATTTAGCAGACAAATTAAGAGTTAATGGTGCAATCAGCCTTGTACAAATTTTCCATGGTGGGATGAAATCACCTTACGATATAATTGGCGATTTACCAGTTTGCCCAAGTGAAATGACAAATGAAGAAGGGAATGTTACTGCTAAAGGGTTGAGTGTTTTGGAGATTAAACAACTAGTCGCAGATTTTGCAAAGGCTGCAAAAAGATGCGAAATAGCAGGCTTTGATGGTGTTGAAATCCACGGAGCACATTCTTACCTGATTTCGCAATTTCTAGGAAAGAAAACAAATCAAAGAACTGATGAGTACGGCGGTTCCACTGAGAACCGATTCAGGTTTCTGGCTGAAATAATTGAATCCGTAAGAAATGTTGTCCGCAATGATTTCCTAATTTCAGTTAGAATTTCGCCTAAAATAAATGCAATCGGCATCGAAATAGAAGATAGCATCGAAGTTACAAAAATGATTTGCGATATGGATATTGATATGTTCCACTTATCTTGTTGGGATGTTTTCGAAGATATTGGTGAAGGAGAAAACATGACCAAGCGTTTCAAAAAGCACATTCCTGATACCATCGCATATGCTTCGACAGGATCAGTTTGGAATAGTTCAGATGCAAGGTGGCTGATGTCTCAAGGCGCTGATTTTGTTGGTGTTGCGCGCGTAGCGATAGCCTATCCCGATTGGGCATCGAATTTACATGACGAATCATATGACCCTAAACGCCCTCCATTTACAGAAAAGGAATTATTTGATGCAGATCTGAGTCCGGTGTTCGTTGATTACATGAGAAATTGGAAAGGCTTCGTCATTGATTAAGGGGTAAACCGTTATTCAAATACTGTTCAAATTTCAATTTGTCTATGCGTGCAGTAAGTTGGCTTTTTGCTCCTAGAAAAGACCACAAAGGGATGTCAACGCCTAGTTATGCTGCACGTTGGTGGCTAATCTTGTCACTTCTTTCAATCGGATACTGGGCTTATGGTGCTACTCAAGGAAATTTGTACATGTGGTTTGCATTGACGATGATTGCAGTCACGCCGGTTCTCTCCATTGGTTGGTATCTGATTAGCATTATATCCGCAAGATTCCAAGCGGAGTTCATCATACCAAAAGCTGAAGTTGCGTATAACGCCAGACTTGAACGAAAACGACTGCAATCGCTTTCCAAAGAATAGAGTGGACGTTGGGGGATTTGAACCCCCGGCCTCTTGAGTGCCACTCAAGCGATCTTCCAGCTGATCTAAGCGCCCGTTGTGTTGCCTAAGGCAGCCCGCCCACCTGCCGTTCAATCATAAGGCTTCTCAATCAGTTGCATGTGGGCCGTACATGGACGTGGAGGCTGTTCTGTCTGAGTTGCTTCCCCAAATCCCAGAGAATGTGTTCTCGAGATGGCTCTACGACAGGGTATCTCTTACATGGTTGGAGGAGGATGACGACCGTCTTGGGATGACTAGATTCGAGGATGGTAACGTAGAACTTGTTCGACGTCGCAGGCTAGGTTTAGACCCAGGGCCAATCACAATAGGCCTACACCCTAGACTGGTTGAGGAGCCAGATTTGCTGAGGCACACTCTTGTTCATGAGTTACTGCATGCTAGTGGAGTTTTGAATCACTCAAAAGAACTTCATGATGCGGTTGAAGAAATAGCACCTGGCGTTGCGATTTCAGATTCTCCCATGCTTCAGGAAAAAAGAGACGAATATCTTGACTCGGTCAAGGTGAAATCGTGGTCTTGCAAGCATTGTGGGTATGAATGGAAGCGCTCTACGGTTAGAAAGCCGGTTCGATGTCATAAATGTGCCAGACCACTGTAATGCTGATAATGGAGATTCTCTCCCGCTGAGTTTGCCCGTATAATGTAGTCTGGATATCATCTCGGCCTTCTAAGCCGATAACCGGGGTTCGAATCCCCGTACGGGCGCTCTCAATCTAATGATTTTTCAAAAGAATACTTCAACCTCAATGAATTTGCAACTACCGTAAACGAAGAAAGAGACATTGCGGCGGCGGCGGCCCAAGCAGGAAGTAAAAATCCATTGAATGGATATAGCGCACCCATTGCCACAGGAATTGCAATTACGTTGTAAGAGAATGCCCAAAATAGGTTTTGTCGAATGTTTATCCTGGTCCTCTTTGCGAGATCTAAAGCGTTTACGCACGTCATTAACCCATCTTTTGTCAGAATGATGTCGCTTGATATGTCTGCAAGTCCAGTTGACATAGCTACTGCTATACCGAGGTCTGCCGATGCGAGTGCAGCGGCATCGTTGATACCGTCTCCAACCATTGCTACATTGTTCAAGGATTGAACCAACTCCAGTTTGTCAGTAGGAGACTGATTTGGTCTCGCATCTGAAATCTCTAGAATACTTGCGACCCTACTTACCTCGGAATCTGAATCGCCACTCGAAAGAATGAGGTTAGGTAGTAATTTGATTGCTTTTGTAGCATCATCCCTTATTTCGTCTTCGACAGTTATGGTTCCAATTAATTCATTATCCCTCTTTACCTCAATTCCAGAAGAACCTTTGCCAACTGAATGTATTATTCCGTCGATTTTACCCTTAACTCCCCAGCCTGGAATCGTCTCAACTTCTGTAGCTTCGGGGTATTCTTGACATTCTCTCAAAATAGCGATGGCAATTGGGTGTGATGTATGTGCTTCTAATGAAGCAGCAATTCTCAGAGCTTCTGTCGAATCATATTCAATCTTGAAAATACCTTTCGTGATCGTACCAGTTTTGTCGATTACAATATTTTCAATGTTTGACCCAGCTTCAATTGCCTTGTGCCCTTTCATCAAAATCCCATGCTTCGCTCCGGTAGAACTGGAAACGAATAGCGAAATGGGTGTTGCTAATCCCATGGCACACGGGCATGCAATCACTAGTACGGAGACAGCGACTTTCATCGACATTCCTTCATCGAACCAAATCACAGCACTAACCAAAGATAGCAGTATCACAATCGGCACAAAAATAGATGCAATTTTGTCGACCGTTCTTTCTATAGAAGCTTTTTCTGATTGTGCCTTTTCTACTAATCTTACTACTTCGTCAACTCTGCTCGAACCAGAATTAGTTGTAGCTCGTATAGTGATTGATGAATCTATGCAAATTGAACCAGCCCATACGTTATCACCAACAACCACGTCAACAGGTAGTGATTCACCAGTGATAGCGGCCTGGTCAATTTGTGCTCTTCCTTTGGTCACATTTCCATCTACTGGGATTATTGAACCAGCTGCAACCAGTATTTCATCTCCTATCGAATGATTGCCTGTCATGCGTTGAGATGCTAAATCTGCAAAAGAATTAGTCGCCTTCAACCTTGCACTCAATTCAATGGCATCGCCGAAATTAACGAATGCTATCACGATGTAAGTCGCTTCCCACATCGCATCATCAGTATTCATGACTGACCAAATTAATGAAGCAAAGAATGCCAAAAAGACGAGAGTATACATATTAGCCCCCGATTTAAGCGATTTCAATCCTTTTAGCAGTACTTTGTACCCACCAAAAGATAGCGTAACCGCCAACCCGATAAGATGGAATTTTTCATTTCCTCCAGTCATTACATAGGACATAATAGCCAATGAAACTATTAGAGCAGGTATAGAAGTCTTCAGAGCATTGCTCACTTCATTTTGCATTTTGGTTATTTTTTCAACAAAATCTACAGGCCTTGATGCAGTATATCCTGACTTAGTCACTGAATTGATTACCTCTTCGGTTGAAACATCACCATTGAACTCGGCAGTTCCGAGTGGTAGATTAACTGCGGCCGAAACAACTCCCTCAACGGATAGAATAGCTTTCTCAACATGACTAACACAAACAGCGCAAGTCATTCCGTCGACGTCTATTCGCGTCACAAACCTCCCAATAGGTGCTTACTTTTCAATCCAAAGGATGATTTTTGAACGACCATTTGAATGTAGAAATCGCTTTGTCTGTGAATCCTAACCCATGCGATGCCCTCATATACGAAATGCAAGTCGGCGACTTGATAACCATGAAGCGAGGTTCCAGAGCGTGGAAGAAATCTGGCAATCAACGATGGAAGTGGCGCAAGAAAAAGCTACGACGTCGAAAGCGTGCTCGCCGACAGGCAAAGCAGTGATTTGTGGTTACAGGGGAGTATAGTATAACCTGGTAGTATAGCTGGCTCCAGTTGCACGGGAATGACGAATGGTAAAGGTCTGAAGATTGTGATGATCAACTGGAAGACCGACCTGTGAAATCCCGCCACCAGCCGTACACACAAAACTTAGTGGCGGATCAGAAGATACCAGCCGGTCGGGGTTCAAATCCCTGTGCTCCCACCATTCTTTTCAGTACGGTACAAGTAACCAATATATTCATTCATGAGGATTACATCAAGCAAACAGGTGAGTCGATGCGTGCAATGTTCCCGTTCATATGTCTAGCATTATTCATGCTACCTTTAACAGGTTCAATTGCAACCTATGTAAATGAAGAAAGCAACTGGTCAAAATCAATACCTGATATGACTCCAATTGTCTCCCAAGCGACCGATTGGTGGGAAAGAACATCAATGGATTCCAATAGAAACGGCATTTTCGATTCACTTGAATCACTTGAAGGGCCGGTGGGAATCGGAATTTCCTATTCACGAAATGTCACAGACTCAGATACGGAACTTCTGATGTCGATGGGATATGAAATTAGAGACGTAATCGAGTCAGTGGATGCAGTCCTTCTTGGAGTAATTGATTCTTCAAAAATTTGGGAATTATCTGAAATTGATGGAGTGATTATGGTCGAAAGATACGGCCAAGTAGTTCTTTTTGGTGATGTCCAAACGCCAAACATCAAAGCAGAACCGTCCGAAGTCTATCCTCACGCTGCTTGGAATCATACTCCTTTGAAAGGGGCTGGAATCAATATTGCTATGGTAGATACAGGGACTGATAATGAGCATCCTGGATTGGTCGGTAAATTCGTCGCTGGCTATGATGCGGTTTGTTACATGCACAGCGACCCTACTTGTATTGCAGCAGGGGGAAGAGAAACAGATGGTTCTTTTGACCCAGACGATGGAAATCAACACGGGACTGCATGTATGGGGATGGCGGCTGCTACAGGTTTAGATGCAAACGGAGAGCAGACGGGATATGAGGGGAGCGCTCCAAATTCAAGTTTGATTGATGTAAGAATTGGAACTGATGCAGGAGCTGGTCCGTTCGAAAATTATCTTCTATCACAAGAATTCTATGAATCAGCAATGAACGGTCTGCAGTGGATTATCGATAACAAAGATACACCTTGGCCAGGTGTGGATGAAAGTCTCTATGGAATTGACATTATTTCGCTTTCTTGGGGTATCACCAGTCATGAAAATGGTGGTAGTGATGGGGAAGATATGCATTCTCGAATTTTGGATGAAGCCACTTTGGCAGGAATTGCTGTAAGCGTAGCTGCCGGAAATGACGGCCCAGACAATGACGGACTTTCCGGTATGGGCTCTTCTTCACTTTCGATAACAGTGGGTGCTACTGACGATAAGAACACTATCGAAAGGGATGATGACGACATTGCATCATACTCTAGCAGAGGTCCGCGAAGGGATAACGGAGATTCAGACCCAACCAATGAGATGAAGCCTGATGTTACTGCTCCCGGAACAAACATCGTCCAGGCAGAAGCCTGTGTAACATCAGGTGGTTGCAATAATTTCTTTGGCGGAGACGCTTCACAGAATGGTTACACTGGAAGAGGTTCTGGTACATCATATGCAACTCCAGCGGTAACCGGAGTCATCGCTTTGATGATGGAGGTTAACAGCGAGTTAAACCCGCTTGCAATCAGAGAAATTTTGCGTTCAACCTCAACACGCATGGGCGAGGCATCAATGCCAGATATTGACCCTCATTGGAACGAAGATTTTGGTTGGGGATTAGTCGATGGACATGACGCTGTATGGACTGCAAAATATCTCAACGACACAGGCTTAACTACCTCTGACATGAATTTGGATTTGCAAGTACATATCGAAAACATATCCAATTCTGGAACTATCAATACCTACACTGGAATTGCTTGGAGCAGGGGGGAGGTTATGGAGAGAATTGAATATTCAACCGATGGAGGAGAAACTTGGAAAGAAGTCTCCTACGAGACAGTAAATGGAACATTAAGTCAATACGAAACATTCTCCTTCCAATTCAGCGTGAACACAAACTATCTACAAAGTGGATACAACATGATTATCGTAAGGGGAATCGGTGAATCTGGTCAATCCTCAATGATCTCATGGGATTCGGTTGTCGGAGGTGGCAATTCTGAGATTATGTCATCCGCCGATTCATTTGGAAGAATAGCTTTCATAGGAATTGTTGGTTTTGCGATACTTATTTTTGGAGCATGGGTGGCTTTGGGACAGAAGGATGAAGACAATATTTTCGTAGCAAAAGAATCCGAACCTACCGAATCAATCGATGAGGCGCCAATTGAAGCAGAATTGATTGAAGATAGTGACAACTTACCTTCATCTTGAAAAATAATCAAGCGGAGGGTGTGGCATGCGTGATTTTTCTGATAGAGCATTAGCGATTCAGCCCACTGGTGTCAGAAAAATGTTCGATATGGCTGGAGATGACGTAATTTCATTTGGATTAGGTGAACCTGATTTCCAACCTCCTGAGATTGCAATCGAAGCAATGTACCAGGCGATGAAGGACGGTCACAACAAGTACACCACAACAGCAGGACTACCCGCTCTAAGGAAAAGAATTGCAGAGTCTTGGCATCATCTCTGCCCTTCACTCGATGAATCAAATGTATGTATGACTATGAGTGGAACGAATGCGCTACTGAACATATTTGCGGCTCTCGTAAATCCCGGCAAAAACGTTCTTCTTCCAGAACCCTATTTCCCACTTTATGGGCCTGATGTTAAATTGTGGGGTGGTGAGACAAAGTACTATGAGTGTTTGTTTGAAAATGAATTTGTTCCAACAATCGAACATCTTGAGAGCCTTGTAGATAACGACACGGTTGCAATTTTGTACAACTTTCCATCAAATCCAACAGGTGCTACAATTTCTATAGAACAAAGAGATGAATTGCTAAGTTTCGCTCAAAAACACGATTTGTGGATAATAACGGACGAGGTATATGATCGGATAGTTTTCGATGGGGAACACGTATCATTTGTGGGTACTGATGATGAGAGAGTAATATTGATTAATTCATTTTCCAAAACTTTTGCAATGACTGGCTGGAGAATAGGCTACATTTTATCCGCAAATAATGAAGCAATGCAACAAATGACCAAACTACAATATTACATCACAGCGTGTTCCAATGATGCTATGCAATATGCTGTTCTAGAAGCGTTCAATAGTGCAAATGACTACCCGGATGAAATGTGTAGAGAATTTAAAGCTCGAAGAGATTTAATTTGTGAAAGATTGAACGCAATTCCTGGTATTGAATGCCACATTCCCCAGGGCGCCTTCTATGTATTTCCAAAGGTTGACATTCCCGGAATGAACAGCCAAGAAGTCGCTATTGAACTACTCAAGGGAGGCGTGTTATGTTCGCCTGGAAGTGCTTTCGGACCATCTGGTGAAGGGCATCTAAGGTTTGCATACACTATTTCTCGTGAAGATATATCCCGTGGAATGGATAAGGTTGAATCTGTTGTAAAACAACTGCGTGGCGATTGAAATGTGGGGCATAGTCTCGAATTTTCTATTCGGGGCAGTTTTTGCTCACTTGATCACTCGCATCCCCTTCCTAACCTTTCCAAGAATCAAATCATGGAATGAACAATTCCCTCCTCATCCTGAGCCCATATTTGTAGACGCACATCTAATACAGAGGGTTCTTCACATGAGACTGTTTTACTGGTTAGCACTCGTTTTTTCATTGATACCGCTGTTTTTTGGTTGGTTTAGTTTGAGATATGGTTCCGCATCTCTTGGATTTGGCATGTGGTCAGTATCATGTTGGTTAATACTTACAAGGGCGACTGCATTTATCTCTAAGGAGTATGCTCCTTGGACCAAAGACATGGCAATTCAACTGCAGTTGGTAAAAAATGAGTGCGATTCAGAAAAGTCGTGTTGTAGTATTCCTCATCCTGTTTGGCAATTAACCGCTGTAAGGTGTGTAAACTGCGGAAGAAATTTGAAATCAATGTTGAGGCCGGATTTGGGGCGACCACGAAAAGACGGCAAAATTCGTGGTTTTGTACGATTATTGGTCACTGATGGTAGACCTATAGTTGGTTCCGAAAATGATGATTAGTCAAACATCGAGCCGAAGCCTTCGAATTCAGATTCATCTTCATCGATTTCCGTGATAATTTGTGTATCTATTTTTGCTGGATTTTCATCGATAAATGAGAAAGATTCAGAAGCGCTATTTACCAAATCCATTCCGCCTTGAATCCCTTGTGGTGTGGCATTTGCAGCGGCTATTGCTGAAGTACCAGCGGCTTGGGTTTTTGCTGCAATTCCAGATGCCGCTACAGCCGTCATACCCACGCCTATGCCGACCGCAGCACCTGCTACAGTTCCAACCGCTCGGCCTGCTGTGACGATTACTCCGGGTTTTTCTTCATCCGGCGATTTGATTTCAATCTCATCACCTAATCTCATCCATTCTGGCGGAGTTCCCGACCCACCTCCGAGGCAAGCCAAAGTCGTAAATGCCGCAAGTGGCATAACGGCGAGAGCAGTAAGTAAATCTAAGAACGATGTATCTGGAACGCTTCCGATATTCAGCAAATCCTCCATTAAGGATTGCTCAAGTTGTAAATTATTCACATCTGCACCTATCCAAGATAGAACGATAACACTCGCTATTCTACCCATGAGCCACAATACTAAAACAGGTGCTAAGAAGGATAGTTTTGTCATTGATACTAACCATCTACGTGTAAACGCGGCCGTGGTGATGTGCTTTCTTGCAAACTTTGGGAAAACTCTCAACACCACAATTAAAATCACAAGATAAAATGCCATTGCAACCTCAAGTCGCCTGTGTTCTTTTATCCATGATTCGGGAGTTGTAATAATAAACGCGAGAGGTAGTATTACGAGTATTAATTGAAATGGGATTGCAAGTAGTACAAGTCCACCATGGGTTGAAAGAAGGCTGTGCTGTTTCTTTATTCTATCATTTACCATGACGGTTAATCTTGCATGGGGCGTTCTAGCATGATTGCGTCTAGAATTCCTAAGTTGTGCTGCATCTCTTTTCGACCTTGTCAATCCAAGGGTTGATTTCCATCCTCCTTTTTCAACGACAGATATCGGAGTAAAACCACCAAACACCAAAGCAAGTAAAAGTGCTAACATTCCATAAGCGAGAGATGCAGCTATGATCCATGGAATCATTTCAGCTTGGAATGAGAGAGTGAAATTTTCAGAACCGAATTCAAAATCAACCAGATAAGTGATAGAGAAAGCAGCCATTGGTGTTAGGAAAATCTGACAAAAAACAAGACCCGTGAGGAACAACCTCGCGGTCAATGGTCCTTTGTCAGAGTAGGCACTCACAACCGTTGCGCATATCTTTAGTTTCTCAAAGGTTGCCCTTCAAATAAACCTAAACCATCGATTAGAGAACTAAATTTTTGTTGCCAATTGTCCATGTCCCCTACGGGGACAGGTGAAGGGGACATTCATATGCCATACTTGTTTGGGATGACTGTTGATGACTATGAAGAAGACCGTACCATTCGCATTGGTTGCATTATTAGTTCTTCAAACAGCAATGATAACTATCACAGAAAATGTGGAAGCAACCGAAGGAAGAGGTGGTTCCTCCGATGACTTCTTTGTCAATTCTATAACATACAATTCATCTGGATTACAAACATGGTATCAGCCAGATGGTTCCATGGTGATGTACGTCGCAAAAGGAGACATGGTTCAGATCGATGTTGAAGTTAAAAGAGGTGGTAGTGCATTACAAGGAACAAACGCTACCGTTACTGTGGAAATAGTTCACCCCGTTGGATTCGTAATGAATACAAGTTCTTGGGTAACAATTCCTCTTCTCGGAAGTCAATCATACACAGATTCATACGAATGGGAAGCAAGTGTAGCTCATTCACACCTCAATGTCTCAACTAACGAATTAACCGGTGGAGTAATTGTGAGGGCTACCGTCAAAAATTCAGCGGATGATAGAAATGAAAACGACGTGATGGAATCTGTTCTTCCTGTCGCTGTATCACAAGATGATATGGAGGCAGAGGGCGACCCAAGAGACGGCGCTTTCGGACCTGCTTCAACACCGACCTTCTATGGTGGGAATTACCCCATAGATGGTTCTGATGCTAATGGTCTTGGTTCGTGGCAAGAAGATAACTCAGCAAGTTCCAAGGGAACTGCACATTGGAGGCATTCAAATGCTGGGTCCGATTATCCATCAAATTTTAGAAGTCGTTTGGTATTTGCTTACCGCTCTGGCTCTTCCGCTTGTGATTTCGGTGCTACCATCGACGGAGGCCTATCTAATACATACCAGCAATGGATGTGTAAGATGCAATTCAATTCTGCGGCATATGTGTCTGCTCAAATGCATGTTCAAACCTATGGTACCATGGGGGCTGGAGATTTTGTAGCTCTTGAACTATGGAGAGGAAACGGTGCTCCCGAATCAACAATCAAGCATGAGTTCAAGAATGATTTGCCAAGTACAACTCCCGGAGTCTGGAGCAATATTTCATGGGACCCGACTGAGGAACTTGGAGGCCATGCCTGGTCGTATGGAATAATATTCCAATCAGATAGCTCTGGAGCATCAAGCGGAATGCACGTTGACGACTTCGTTATGTTTGGAATAGAAAAGGTGAATGAATACACATTAGATGTGGATTGTAACAATCCTGCTGGAGGTTTTACAGCAGCTCCAAACAGCATCCTTACGCTTCATTGTATGGTGACCAATAACGGATACAAACACGCACAATTTAGAGTCCAATCCAATGTCTCAAACATCTCTTGGATGAATCCAAGTTTGCCAATGATTAGGATAGATAGTGAAAATCCAAATCAACACGGAACTAATGTTCTAATTCCACCAATTCCAGGTGGCAATGTTACTGAAATTTGGATCAACCTTTCGATTCCAGCAGGGTCTGATGTGCAACAACAGGTTTGGCAAGTATGGTGGACCGACGCAGGTGGTACACAACTTGGTGAATTGGGACGAATCTCTGCCGACGTCGCCGTCACTGAACAATATGGTGTCCATCTGTCCTCAACTGCACCCCTAATGGCGGCATCAATGATGCCAGGGGAAACAACAAGTATACCGTTCAAATTACAAAATGCTGGTAACAGGGTCGCATCTTATGCAGTTTCCGCAAACTTCCAATCTACAGAATGGACTTCGTTTGTAACCGATAGCAACCACTCAATCGTTCAGATGCCAATTCCTCTAAATCGTGGAGAAGAAATGGAATTGATGCTAAATGTCACGGCTCCAGACGACGCATCTCCAGGTGAGATGCCATTCTCACTCAGAGCAGTATGTCCTTCTTGCGGACAATCCTTGGTCGGAACTGATGTAATTTCAAAGAAAATAGAAGTCCCAATTTACAGGTCCGTTGAACTGTATGCTGAAGAGACCGAGATCTCCGCACAAGCAAATGGAATTTCAAGAGTTGTTTACATTGATTTGTACAACAAAGGTAACGCTGATGAATCTTACACATTGGAACTAATGCAGTCTAATTGGAGGTTGGAAGCATACTTGTCTACCACGGAAACCTCAACTTTAGATGCATGGGACGGGGAGACGACTATCGCCTTGAATTTGCCAATGCCGGTAGGGCTTTCACCAAGTCCTTACACAGCGACCATCGTAGCAAAAAACACAAATGATAACACAATCAGAGACCAAATTGTAATTTATGTCGATGTTTCTGAGACCTCTGCAGTTTCAGTTTCTGACCAAGAAGCGGACCAATCCTATATCCCTGGTGATGTCGCTCAATCTATGCGGTTCGAAGTATTCAATCAAGGAAATTTGGCAGACAGGTTTTCGATGACGATGAATGTTCCAG
This sequence comes from Methanobacteriota archaeon, assembly GCA_038130705.1. Taxonomy (GTDB): domain Archaea; phylum Thermoplasmatota; class Poseidoniia; order Poseidoniales; family Poseidoniaceae; genus MGIIa-K1. Next base: position 18,363 of record JAYPOA010000009.1, read on the forward strand.
CCGGCATGAATGCAAATTTCGAGCAATTGTCCGAAGGAAACCTAACCCCTATTTTGGAACCTGGCCAATCATACAATGTGACAGTTAGGTTCTCATTTGAACAAGGGACCAATGGTCAATTGCTACTCAACGTCATCGCAACAAGTGTAAATGACCCTACAGTCTCAAGTTCAGGTAAATGTACTTACAGAGTGGGATCACAGAATTGGTTAAGGTTGGTTTCAACAGAGTCGATAATTATTGACGAAGCAGGTAGGTACGAGGTAACAGTAACAGTTCGTAATCAATACAACGATGGTCAGTCAGTTTCGATGTCAATCGACCAAAATGGGTCAAATAGGTGGTTTGGTTCATCTATTGGTGCAACAGATAGAGAATTCTGGTTGACAGTTGAGGGCAACCGTGAAGTCTTGGTAATTTTTGAAATACAAAGTTCAAGTCTCAAGAATCTGGAAAGCGAATATGTCGAAACTTCAGTTATCCTATGGGCTACGTCAAATACCGTTGAAGATGCAGCTTCTTTGGAACTCCCTGTTACATTGAAGCGTACCGCTTCTGATGTCCAGGACAGTGCTGAATCTGAAAGTTCAACAGATTGGGTGGGCATCGCAATATGGATAGTTGGTGGTGGGGTAATAGTAGCCTTATTGGGTGTTCTACTTGTGGTACTCAACTCAGGAGAAGAAGAAGAGGAGACTAATTGGATCGAAGATGGATATGAAGATAACATCTCAGCGACATATGGTGCAGTCGCCGCGGCTCCTACAATTTCTGCCATGGAGCATGTAAAATCAGTCCCCGAAATAATCGAGCCTGCACCGGTTATGCAAACCGGCCCTCCTGTCCCTGCGAATGGATTACCTGAAGGATGGACTATGGAACAGTGGCAACATTATGGGCAACAATGGCTCGACAGTCAAAATTGAATTCATTAACGATGGTTTGAATAAACACCGCTCTTGCGGTTAACTTGCCGAGGTATCAACATGTACGGGAATGGACAAGCACCGATTTTCATCCTCAAAGAGGGTGTACAGAGAACAAGAGGCCGAACTGCACAATCCAATAACATCGCCGCTGCTAAGGCAGTCGCAGATGCTGTAAGAAGTACACTCGGGCCAAAAGGAATGGACAAGATGCTCGTCGACAGCATGGGTGATGTGGTAATTACAAACGATGGTGCAACTATCCTCAAAGAGATGGATATAGAGCATCCAGCTGCTAAAATGATCATAGAAGTCGCAAAAACTCAGGAACAGCACTGCTATGATGGAACAACATCCGCCGTTGTTCTCGCCGGTGAATTGTTGAAAAAATCCGAGGATTTAATCGAGCAAAACGTTCATCCAACCCTGATTTGTGAAGGATTCAGACTCGCTGCTGAAAAGGCAGTAGGATGTCTTGATGAGCATGGCATATCCACCCAAGGCGAAGATGATGTTTTGATGGAGGTCGCAAAGACTTCCTTGACTGGAAAATCAGCAGGAGCTGTCAAATCTTTCCTTGCAGACATTTGTGTTAGAGCTGTCAACGCCGTAGGTAGGGTCGAAGACGGTGAAAGGCTGGTCGACCTTTCGGACATTAAGGTCGAGAAGCGACAAGGTGGGTCAATCAAAGATAGCACTCTTGTCGACGGTATCATTCTCGATAAAGAAAGAGTTCATGCCGGTATGCCTAGGTCAATTTCAGATTGTAAAATTGCGCTAATCAATAGCGCAATCGAAGTCAAAAAGACTGAAGTCGATGCAAAAATCCAGATCACAGACCCGTCTATGTTAGCCTCATTCCTTGAGGAAGAAGAAGGGTATATCAGAGGACTTGTTGAGAAGATTAAGTCTAGTGGCGCCAACGTAATTATCTGCCAAAAAGGAATTGATGATTTAGCTCAACATTACATGGCTAAATCTGGCATTTTTGCTATCCGAAGGGCAAAGAAGAGTGACATGGAAGCCCTGTCAAAGGCGACAGGTGGAAAAATCGTAACCAATATCGACGATTTATCAAGTTCTGACCTTGGTAATGCATCAAAGGTAGAAGAAAGGAAGATAGGGGAATCAGATATGACTTTCATTACCGGATGCCCAGAAGCTAAATCCGTGTCTGTTCTATTGCGAGGTGGCACTGAACACGTTGTTGATGAGATTAGAAGAGCCTTTGATGATGCAGTTGGAGTTGTTTCAGTAGCTTGGGAAGATGGCTATGTCTTAACCGGTGGAGGAAGCGTACTGGCGGCGCTATCAAGAGACCTCAGGTCTTTTGCCGAATCTGTCGGTGGAAGAGAGCAAATGGCTATCGAAGCATTTGCAAGCGCTTTGGAGATTATTCCTCGAACCTTGGCTGAAAATGCAGGTTTAGATCCTGTCACAACAATCATAGAATTGAGAAAATCTCACGCAGATGGTAATTCCACCTCGGGAATAAATGTCGAGGATGGAGGCGTAATGGACATGCGCAAGGCAAATGTCCTAGAACCACAAAGAGTTGTAGAACAAGCAATTCAGTCTGCGACAGAAACAGCTACAATGATTTTGAGGATTGATGATGTCATCTCATCGAAAGGAGTTTCTGGCGATGGTATGATGGATGGAATGGACGATTTCCATATGTGATTTTTAGGAAACAAAAAATCTCATAATTTTCTATCCCTTTAGGGATAGACAACAAACCTTCAAAGACTAAGCCCTTGTCGTATAGATTGCTCAGCGTGAGCATTGGTGATAGCATGCCGACAGTCGCAAAAGTTTGGATTGAAGAAGACTGCATTACTTGCGATGCTTGTCAAGATATTTTACCGGAAGTATTCGAGGTAACCGACGATACGAGCCAAATCAAAGCGGAGGTCAGAGAGGATGGTTCGTTTGACCGAAATGTCGGGCAATCCTCAATCAAAGCTGAGTTTAGAGTTGAATATTCCGAGTTAATCGAGGAAGCTGCTGATGCCTGTCCCGTTGAAATCATCAAGTTCGAATATGATGGTGGGGCAGTAGAAGCAGAAGCACCAGTCGAAGCGGCTGTTGCGGAAACAGCACCTGCAGTAGAAGCAGCAGTTGCACCATCTGCTGATGACGGCATACTTGCTGAATTGCTATCTGGTGATCGCAGTCTTGCTGTTTTCTTTGGTTCTCAAACTGGTAATGCGGCAGGCCTCGCAGAAAAAACAGCCAAGAAAGCCGCTGCTTACGGACTCGACGCAAAGGTAATCGATATGGATGGCTATGACCCTGCGCAATTTGCTAACAACAAGCGCGTACTAATCATCACCTCCACATGGGGTGAGGGTGAGATGCCAGACAATGCAGACACGCTATGGAACCAAACGGTTGCTACAAAACCATCTCTTGGTGGTATTCACTATTCTGTTTGTGCAATCGGTGACACATCATATGATGAATTCTGTAAAGCAGGTACCGATTGGGATGATAAGTTTGCAGAGCTTGGGGCCAGTTCAATTCAAGAAATCCAGATGTGCGATGTAGACTTCGAACCTCCATGGGAAATTTGGGTTACTGCGGTTCTTCCAAGGATTGCGTGTGTAGATTCAACCGGAACTTTCCAAGAGGAATTGCTCGATGCTATGATTGCATACGGTGCTGGTGATGAAGAAGACGGTGTCGATGAAGGTGATTTCACACCAGGTATTATCGAGCAACCGACTTTATCGATGTCTCTGAGAATTTTCAGATACGACCCAATTATGGCTGAATCTGGATATGATACAATTGCCGTTGTGTTACCAGGGCATGCAACAATCGAGGACGCATTGTTAGCAGTCAAGAGGGAGGTTGACGGCTCTATTGCATTCAGAAGCGGGTCCCTCTGTGGGCAGAATCCTCTCACAGGTGTCAAGGCAAATGGAAGAATTCTTCCAGCAGACACAACAAGAGTTTGCGATTTGATAAGCGAGGGTGGCACCCTGACAATAGAGCCACTGCCAGGGTATGAAGTACTGAAAGACTTGATGGTTTCATACGATAGATATGATGTGGCAAGGGCAGAATCCAAGCCATGGATGGTCGCAGATCCAAGACAAGGTGAAAAATTACCAAACGGTTCTCCAATGGGAGTCATGAGTTCAGATGAAGCCACTTTCCTTCATTCGTTGGCTGATGTTGGTTCACTACAATTAGTAAATTCAATGTCTGATACCTATGACATCAACGACGATTATGGCGGACCGGGTATCGCTCTTCAGAGGTGGGTCCGAAGTCAGGATTCACGTGCAGGTCAATCTCACGTGAAACAAATGTACGAACTGATGCAAGGCAAAGGTGGTGTTTGGGACGAGGCAGACATCTCTTCGATTGCAAGGCATGGGATTGACGGTTCTCAGGCTGCAGACTCACTATATGCTGCAAGGTCAAGATTACTTGCTGAATACAAATTCACTGGTAAAACTGGAAGACTGGTTAAAAATTATTCACGCTCTGTGAAAATGTCTGGAAATGTAAATGAAACTACACTTTACAGGTCTGTACTCGGACCTTTGGGATTAGGGTCGAATCTTCTCAATGGAGTCTCACTTCGAATGATGTTGGGATTCACAAGAAATGGTGGGCCGATAATGAGAGGTTTCCAAGGCATGCTGCTCCCACCAGCAGGTATTGGTAAAATACCAGATATGTTCAATTCAAAAATACACAACCACCACGAAGTTGTTGCGATATTCAATGAATTAGATAGTAGGTTTTAGGTGATTGTTGTGGTAAAGTTCTCTTACTATCCCGGAAATGTAGCAAGACAGTCCTCACAAGAAGTTGAGGATACAATACAGCCACTTTGCAAAACCCTCGGAATTGAACTAATCGAGATGGTTGGTAGCAGTAGCGATGGCGGAAACATCATCAGGCAGGGAAATCGCGAATTACAATTAGCCCTAAATGCAAGGAATTTAGCAATCGCTCAAGAATTAGGTCATGATATCATGACCCCGTGTGCTTCTGCGCAAGGTATTCTTTACGAGTCGTTGAAAACATTTAGAGAAGACCCAATCGCTCTTGCAAAGGCGAATTCTGTAATTTCTAAGACATCTGATATTGAACTCGATGCCGAGGAGATTTCAACACATCATTTGCTACATGTTTTGGTCGACGAAATCGGACTTGACAAAATCGAAGCAGCGGTCGTTAACCCACTTGACATTGAAATCGCATGCTATTACGGTCCACACATGCAAAGATCAGGCGCATGTGGTAGTGATGATGCATGGAATCCAACATATATGGAGCAACTCATAACAGCCTTAGGTGGAAGGCCTGTTGAATACTCATCAAAGTGTGCTAGCGTTGGTAACCCATCTCTTCTAACTCTTGGTGACTCAGTCATGAAAATGACTGCACGAGTTTTGAATGACGCTAAGAAGGCTGGAGCGAAAATATTGGTTTCAGCCTGCACATTATCTCACTCAAACCTTGATTCCTATCAGAGTAAAGCAGGTAGAGTAGCGGGTAAGGATACAAACCTTCCAGTTGTCAATCTCACAGAGATAGTAGCGTTTGCACTTGGACATTTCACAGATAGATTCGCCCAACTCAAGACAAGAGCCTTAATCATTGGCTCATGAATTTCCGTGAAGGAATTTGTATAATTCAAGAGCTTGTATCGATGAGACCCCGTCTATAGAAGAAATCTCTTCTAAAGTCAAAAGACAAAGGCCCAATATATCTCCACATCTTTTCATGATACTGTTGGCAGTCTTTGGTCCAATTCCAGGTAGGTTGGCAAGCAATTTTTCTCTATTATTCATCACTTGATTTTGCCATTTTTGGTACAAAGGGGTCTCAATATTTTCTTCCTTAATCATAGAATTAATTTCAGAAATTGCAGCATTTATCGCCGAATCTTCAAGATTTGGCTGATTTTGTTTTGATTTGCTAATCAGCAATTCCAATATTTTAGCCTCTCTTTTGGCCACAACGGAAACGAATCTCGCTGTCTCTTCAATACCTTTAGTCATCAAAACTGGCAATCCCAAGTCTATTGTTATCCATGCCATTGCACCCATTACTGCATTTGGATGTATACGGTCAGTTTCCATTGATTCGACGATCAATAGGGGTCTGGTTGCTGATGAAAATAATTTCTTACTCTGTCTTAGAATTCTTCCGTCTATGATAGAATCAATAAAATCTCTCGCAGTTTTTCTTTCTATCAAAACTCTATCTGAAATTCTTATATCTCCAACTTTCAATTGCTCAAATTTTACGTCATGCCCGTTTAATTTGATTAATGATGGAAGAGTTGAATTGGTTTCTCTATTGTCAATTACAATTAGAGGCTTTTCTTTTCCCGGGTTATCGATATTGTTAATTTCATTTTTTGTAGCCTCAATAACACGATTTTCATTTGTCATGTCATTTTTTTTTGACCCGTCGAGAATTGGGTTCCACCAATCTTTTTTTGATTTTGGTGAAGAAAAATCACTCAAAGATTTTTGATTTTGAGGTCTATTCGATGGCACATATTCCTCTCTTTCTCTAGTACTCTTTTCTTTTTCAACTGGTTCCCTTTCTGGCTTTGGAATCTCTAATCTAGCCTTTTCTTTTGTAATGAATGAATCAGCTGTTTCAGAGTTAATAGTGAAGTTGTCTAATACGTTTGAAACCGGATTCAACCTCTTTGGAAGTCTAGATTGGGATTGCAACTTATTCAATGTTCTATACATTGTAATCTCACGATTCTTTGAAGCATTTTGAACATATTCGTCCCTTGTATTTTGAGTGATAAGCACCCTTACAGTACCATCAGTTTTCCGCGCGGTTCTCCCTCTTCTTTGAATCGCTCTAATTGCAGATGGAACTGGCTCATATAATATCACGCAATCTGCTGCAGGGACGTCTAAACCTTCCTCACCTACACTTGTTGCTACTAAAACATTAATTTCTCCGTTTCTGAATCGCTCCAATTGTTCAAGTTGTTCTGATTGTTTCATGCCTAATTGGCTTCCTTTACTTGCTTGGCCAACAAACCTTCCTGGGTGGATGTTTTCACCAGTTAATGATTGTAGTAAATTGTCAACAGTATCTCGATACTCTGTAAAAATGATCACCTTTCCTCCCTTGCTCAAGCTGTCATGCACCATTTTTTGGACGATATTGGGTTTGGGATGTATCTCTTCACGGTCTTTGAAATCAGAATAGAATTTTGAAACTTGAGGGAGAGATAAAAATCGTTTTGTCTTTCTATCCTTGTCATTTCTGGCTCTTGTAAGATACATTATTGCACATCGTAGACCCTGTGTTTCCAGTAAGTCTATGAGTCTTATCAAACGTCTCAAGTCACTGACTCGCTTTGCTGCATCGAATCCTCTGACATCTCCTCTGTTTATGGCCGCACTTACTCTACGTTGTGCTTCATCTAAGGCTGCGGCAGTAACTCTGCCGGTGTAGATAAGAAAACCAGACCTTCTAAGAAATTCAACCTCTTCATCTAACAATGCCTTGAGCGGTAATATTGTTGTCAGCAATAAATCTGGAAGCAAAACTCTGTTCTCATCGATTGACATTTCAGTGACGTAAGGTTTTACCAAATCATCATCTCTTCTCGTAACATGTAATCTTTCGATACCTAACCTTTTGACTACCTCCAAAACGTTGGCAGCCTTAACACCAGGAGACGCAGATGCTGCTAATACCTTAGGATTGTTTGAAGCTTGTAAATAGAGGTCTCCAAGTTGTGCCATCGAGTTTGAGCCTGTCGCATGGTGTGCTTCATCAAATATCAGAAGGTCGATATCAGACAATAGTATTCTACCACTTAGTGCATCATTTCTGATAACGTGTGGCGTTGCCATAATTATCTTGGCATCTTTCCACATTTCTTCCCTTGAATTGGGTCGAATTTGACCTGTCAGAGTAATTATTTTCTCTTCCTCTAAATCGATAAAAGTCTTAGCCATTTTAGCCTGCTGTGCTACCAATCCAGTTGTTGGTGCAACGAGAACAATTTTTCCATCGCCCTCCAAATTTTCAGCCATCGCCATCCATTGAACTGCAGTTTTACCCAAACCGGTTGGCATTACGAGAAGTGTAGAACCACTCAAACACTCCTTTGCAGCGTCTAACTGATAAGCCCGAGCCTCGACTCCATTTTTGAGTCGCGGGTGGCTAATCATTGCCTGCATGGATATAATGCAAAGTCGGGAGGTAAAGAGGATTTGCATTTTTTTGTGTTAATTTATTAGTAGGAAAATTATTGGCAAATCACCTGGGCTTCTGTCCTCTCTATACAGCGTTCTGGACCGAACCACTCATATATGGGAGGTAAGTCGGCAACTTGCTCAGATGGTGAGCGGCCAGACACTGTGGGCAATGCACAGCATCCCATCACTCACGGTCACAATCGTGGACTGCGAGCCGGTGTCACGGCAACTCCATGACCAGAAGAGCCTCTGTAAGCCCCTTATCGGGGGGCCAATGCAGAGTATGAAAACATAGGAGGCCGAAAATATGGCAAAGAGAAGTCACCCAAGACGTGGAAGTATGGCGTTTAGCCCGCGCAAGCGGTCAGCGCGCCATTTTGGACATGTTAAGTCGTGGCCAGAAACCGATGCGAGCGAAGTCCGTGTACAAGGGTTTGCAGGCTGGAAAGCAGGCATGACCCACGTAATGGCTCGTGATTTAAATCCAAAATCAACAAGCGCTGGTCAGGAGATTAGAATTCCTGTAACCGTCGTAGAAGTTCCAAAGATGAGAGTACTTGGTGTCCGTGGATACAGAATGACTCCATATGGCAAGCAAGCTGTTGGCGAGGCTTGGGTTACCGCTGACAAGATATCTGAAGCATTCCCACAACTGTTCAGAAAACTTCACAACAATTCACTGCAAAATCACAGTACTGACAAGCATGTAGAAGCACTGAAATCAGAAGATTTGGTCGAAGTCAGGGCGATAGTAGCAACTCAACCACACTCAATTACAGGAACACCATCAAAGACTCCTGAGGTTATGGAACTTGGGCTTGCTGGAGGAGACTCTGAAGCCCAACTCGATTGGGCACAGGAAAAAATGGGTGAAGAAATATCAATCTCAGACGTATTCGAGGAGGGTGTTTTCGTCGATGCAGTTGGAGTTACCAAGGGATACGGATGGCAAGGTGTTATCAGAAGATTTGGTGGAAAACTACAATCTCACAAAAACTCCAAGAAGAGAAGACAACATGGAAACATGGGTGACTTCGGAACAGGTTATGTTCGAAAAACAATCAGACAGGGTGGTCAAACAGGTTACCACCAGAGAACCGAATACAACAAGAGAATTTTGTCCATTGCGTCCGCACAGGACAAAGCAATTACTCCATCTGGAGGATTCCTACACTATGGTGAGGTAAACTCAGATTATGTTCTAATCAAAGGAAGCATACCTGGTCCTTCTAAGAGACTGGTTAGATTCAGAGACGCAACAAGAGCGCAAAACAAGACTGCACATCCTTACGAAATAACATACGTAAGTACTGCAAGCAAGCAGGGGGTATGAAGATGAAGGTAGCAGTTCACAACATTATTAACAATATAGAACAAGATGAATTAGATGCAGGTAGGCTGCAAGAATTCTATGACATTGAGGTAGAACTTGGTAAGAAAATCGATCTGCCTCACTCCTTCGCATCAGAAGTCAGACCAGACTTAGTGAAATTAGCAGTAGCAAGCGCTCGCGCTAATAGAAGGCAGGCATATGGTTCCAATCCACATGCTGGTAAGAAAAAGCCAATGAGCGGTATGAAGCATTCAGTTGAATGGTGGGGTAAGGGAAGAGGAGTTTCCCGTATCATGAGAAGAACTGGACAAAGAAGAGCTGCACAAAACCCGCACACACTGGGTGGTAGAAGAGCTCACGGTCCTAAGGTCGAAAAAGACTGGTCGCGTAAGTTGAACCGTACAGAGAGAAGACTGGCAAGAAATTCAGCACTTAGTGCTACTACTAACATTGAGACTGTGTCAGGTAGAGGACACAGATTTGCAGAAGAAATTTCTTCCCTACCGATAATTCTTGGTGATTATTCCGAAAATGGAAAGAAAATGGATATTGAAGAGTTTAATCTAAACGGTGGTACCAGAAAGGTTTCCGCTATTTTCGAGGCACTTGGATTAGGAGATGACCTAAGAAGGGCAAAGTCTGGAAGAAAGATTAGAGCAGGTAAAGCAACAATGAGAGGCAGAGTCCACAAGACTCCAAAGAGCGTCCTTCTTGTAGTAGCTCAAAAGGACGGATTAGCAAAAGCGGCAAGAAATCTACCTGGCGTAGATGTTGTAGCTGCCAAGGACCTTTCTGCTGAGCACCTTGCTCCAGGTGGTGACCTTGGAAGGTTGACCGTCTTCACCAAAGCGGCTGTGGAGGCTCTGAATTAGGAGGGATGATGAATGGTAAATCCGTATGACGTAATCATGATGCCTTGGATCACAGAAAAGGCAATGGAAGCAAGGTCTGTAGACAACAGATTAGAATTCATCGTTCGAAGGTCCGCAACAAAACAAGATATCGCAGCTGCTGTAGAAGCACTATTTGACGCAGAGGTTGCAAAAGTAAATGTTCGAAACACCAAGAATGGTAAGGTCGCAAGCGTAAGACTTGCTGAAGGATATGATGCAGATGAGGCTGCAATGCGACTTGGAGCATTCTGATGAGGTGATATCATGGGTAAGAGAATTCGTGCACAGCGTAAAGGAAGCTCACCAAGGTACCGTGTGTCTAGCCACAGGTTCCCTGGTGCAAACAGAATGCCAAGGGTCAGCGAAGTTGTTGGAGAAGTTACAGAACTTATTCACAGCCCAGTTCACACTGCTCCATTGGCAAGAGTCAAGTTACCTGACGGAGAAACAACGCTCGTTGTTGCAACCGAAGGAATTTCAATTGGTTCTAATGTCGCAATAGGGGACAATGTTTCACTAAGGCCAGGAAACATTACAACAATCTCAAACATACCAGAAGGAACAGCAATCAACAATTTAGAATTGCGTCCAGGAGATGGAGGAAAAGTGGCAAGAACTGCAGGAAATTCTGCGTTTGTTGAAGCTCACTTAGATAATGGAAAGGTCAGAATCAGACTACCTTCAGGAACCAGCAGAGACATGCCTGGAAAGTGTAGAGCAACAATTGGTGTTTTAGCAGGACATGGCAGAGGAGAAATGCCAATGCGTACTGCTGGTGCTGCACATTACAAAGCTAAAGCAAGAGGAAAATTGTATCCGCATGTTAGCGGTGTCGCAATGAACCCAGTCGCTCACCCACATGGTGGAGGTAATCACCAAGCTGTCCACGGACCAAACTCTGTGGCAAGAGGAACCTCCCCTGGTGCTAAGGTAGGAAACATTGCTCCAAGCAGAACCGGTAGAAGCCGAGGAAAGAAGATTTGAGGTGAGTTAAGATGGCAAAGAAAAAGAAGTCATTCATGACACCAAAAGCAAGCAGAAGAAAAGCTCGTAAGAAGCGCTCAAGCGTAACTGGCCGTAAGAAGAAAGAGTTTACCTACAGAGGGTATGAACTTGAAGAATTGAAGGCTATGCCAATATGGCCATCTGAAGAAGATCCTTCTGCTCCATCTGTTATTACTCTATTAACAAGCAGAGCAAGAAGATCTATCGCACGAGGATTATCTCCAGAAAATGAACATTTCATTTCAAGAGTAAGGAGATCATCCAATAAGACTGTAAGAACTCACAGAAGAGATGTTCCAATCCTGCCTGAATTCGTAGGAAAGAGAATTGCAGTTCACAACGGTCAAAATTTCGTTGAAATCGATATCAAACCAGAAATGATTGGTCATTATTTGGGAGAGTTCGCAACCACAAGGAAGGGTGTAACACACTCTGGTCCTGGTGTAGGTGCGACGCGCTCTTCCTCGCACGTAGCATTGAAGTGAGGTGAAAAGCATGGGTTGGAGAAAATCAGAAATGGATCGCAGGTCCAAGAAGAGAGAATTGCCACAAAAGGGCTACACTCAATTGTTACAAGGAAGCAGATTAGCATCCGCAAGGTCTGTTGGAGTAGATGTGCATGTCAAACACTGTTTTGAAATTGCAAGAGCTATCAAACATCGAACTGCTGGGGAAGCTGTAGAATATCTGAACAATGTTCTGAAGATAGACAGTGACAGGCCAGACATCAGAAAGAAGGCAACAGCAGTACCATTCAGACTCGGTTCTGGAAACAAGAGAAGAAAGCGTTCAGGACCTTCTATGGTAGGCCACCGCAAGGGTGGAATCGGACCTGGAAGATATCCTGTCAAGGCAAGCAGAGTTATGATCAAACTGATACAAAGTTGTATGGAAAATGCAAGACACCAGTATGAAGATATTGACCCTGAAGAAATGGTAATTACTCACTGTGCTGCTCATCGCGGCCCTATCAAGAGAGGCTGGACTCCTCGTGCAAGAGGGCGTGCTTCTCCAAAGAACCACTACAGAGTTAACTTGGAGATTTTCCTTGAAGACTTCAATAGTGATGTGGATGAGTTGGAGGACGACTTCTGAGGTGAACACCATGAATGAGAATAGCAGTACACTAAGAAAGATTATTGACAGAAATGTCGAAAGACATCTGGTCAAAGAATTCCTAATGAATAATACCAAGAAGGCAGGATTCGGGGGAATCGATATCAGAAGGACTCCAAATGGAACCGAAGTCACAGTTATGGCTGAGAGACCTGGTATGGTCATCGGTAGAAAAGGTAAGATCATCAACGATTTGCAGAAGCAACTCGATGAAAGATTCAGCATCGAAAACCCAAGACTCAAAGTTGATGAAGTTGAAAATCCAGCTCTTAACGCTCAAGTTATGGCAGAAAAGATTGCATCCGCTATGGAGAGAGGTTGGTATTACCGTAGAGCAGGACACTCTGCAGCAATCAACATCATGGAAGCTGGAGCAAGAGGAGTAATCATTACTCTTGCAGGCAAGATTACTGGTGCAAGGCACCGAACACAGAAGTTCATCAAAGGCCACGTAAAGTACTGTGGTGAGACAGCGCTAGAGCACATGGATGTAGGATACGCTGTATGTATCAAGAAACTCGGTGTGATTGGAGTTACTGTTTCAATCATGAGGAAGGGTACTAAACTGCCACACGAAATCTCAATTTTCTCTGACGAGGAACTAAAAATTCGCGAAGCAGAAGTAGCTGAGCCAGTTGAAGAGGAGGGTTCTGAGTGACACATGTTTCAAACAGAGAAATCGCTTCAATGAGCGCAGAAAAGCTCGAGGAGAGGCTCGCTGAGTTGCAGGAAGAACTGCTTCAATTAAGAGCTGAACAATCACTTGGTGGCAACCCATCGAACATGGGTGCATTCAAAGCTTGCAGAAGATCTATTGCAAGAATTAAAACAAAAATAAACTCAAACAATAACTGATTAAGGAGGTGAAATGATGGCTGCAATTTGCAATGTGTGTGGACTCCCAGATGAATTATGTATTTGTCAGGAAATCGCCAAAGAACAGCAAAAAGCAACCATCAGCACCGACAGGCGTAGGTATGGAAAGATTGTAACAAAGGTAGAGGGAATAGAAGACTCTGCAATTGATATCAACCAACTCGCTAAGTTATTGAAAAACAGATGTGCAGCCGGTGGAACTGTAAAAGGTCGAGTAATAGAATTACAAGGAGATCACAAGAAGAAGGCAGCAGCTGTACTATCTAACAACGGATTTAATGTGGAGGTGCGATAATGAGTAACTCGGTATTAAATCAATCCTGGATTGGTAGAGATGCAACTATAGTATCTTCCACCGATCCTAACCATGTTGGTAGAACTGGCATGGTTGCTGACGAGACTCGTGAAACCATCACGCTCCTTGAAAACAACAAGGCTGTTGTATTTGGTAAGAGTTCTATCGATTTCAAATTGGGTGACAGCGATGTTACCATCGTCGGTTCGTTGATGCGGCAACGAGCTGAGGACAGAATTTACCGCAACCACAGGAGTGAGTGATGACCATGCGTGACATCGGAGTAGATGTAAAACCGCCACAAGGTGATTGGGATGGAGATGAAAACTGCCCGTTCTACGGAACATTGCGCCTAAGGGGCCAAGTTTTGGAAGGAACTGTTGCAAGTTTAGGAATGCAAAGAACGATTGTAATCGAAAGAAACAATGTCCGGTACATGAAGAAATATGAGAGATATGAAAAGAGAACAAGTGCTCTTTCCGCTCATCTTCCAAGTTGTATTGGCAATGTTGAAATCGGTGACAGAGTGAAAGTTATGGAGTGTAGACCACTTTCCAAGACTGTTTCATTCTGTGTAATCGAAAATACAGGAGTTG
>JAYPOA010000010.1:0-16585 GCA_038130705.1 Methanobacteriota archaeon
GTTTGGGGGAATTGGCTCTTTAGGTAATGCCTGGTCTTTGCTATTCTTTGCGTGGTTTGTGGGAGTTTTTATCATGCTTTCAGCAAGGTCATTACCGAGTAAGGGGAACCTATTTTCGGATTTAATGTATGTTTTATCAGATGCCGCTAAAAAATTGAAATTGGCATTGACCCCGCCCAAGAATTAAGCAAAACGATGAAAGGCCATAGGCAAAGGCACAAGTTTTGTCGGGGACAGGATGATGTCAAAATCTATCGTAGAACTAGAGGAAATGGCTAGAAAATGCCGTATTGAAATTTGCAAAATGACACATCGAGCGCAAGCAGGTCATCCCGGTGGATCTCTTTCAGAAATCGACATTCTTTGCGCTCTTTACGGGAACAGGTTGAATGTGCGCCCTGAAGACCCGAAATGGGAAGACAGAGACAGATTCATACTTTCAAAAGGTCATGCATCTCCTGGAATGTATGCAGTCTTGGCAGAAACTGGTTTCATCAGTCATGAAGACTTGAAATCATACCGTGTCAAAGGAGGCGTTTGTCAGGGACACGTTGACATGAAGTGGTGCCCAGGAGTTGATTTTTCAGCGGGCAGTTTAGGTATGGGCCTCTCATTTGGTATGGGTAATGCTGTCGCAGCAAAATTAGATGGTTCTACTCGCACAATTTTTGTAATGGTTGGGGACGGAGAAATTCAAGAGGGAAGTGTTTGGGAAGCGGCAATGGCAGCTACACACCATGAACTGGGTAACCTCAAATTATTTGTAGATTGTAATCGCATTCAAAATGACGATTTTTGCGAAAATCAAATGCGTATGTTTGACATTCCAGCAAAGTGGGCATCTTTTGGATGGGCTGTCAAAGAAATTGATGGGCACAATATGCAAGAAATAGTTTCTGCAATTGAATGGATGGATTCGATTACTGACAAACCTGCTGTCGTAGTCGCTAACACCGTTAAAGGAAAAGGTGTATCATTCATGGAAGATAATCCTGGATTCCATGGTGCACCACCTAACGACGAACAACTTGAGCAAGCATTGAGTGAATTGGGGGTGAAGGCTTGACTCGGATGGCAGCTACAAGAGACGGGTATGGTGAAGCCCTTTTGGAATTAGCTGAAAATCCAAAGGTTGTTGTCTTAGAGGCGGATCTTGGAAAATCAACCAAATCGTTACACTTTAGGAAACAATATCCTGAGAGAACTGTTTCTTGCGGAATCGGTGAGCAGAATATGTTACTTGTCGGGGCTGGTTTGGCGGCTAGTGGCTACATTCCATTTGCAAGCACCTTCGCTATTTTTACAGAAAGAGCATTTGAGCAAATGAGAAATGGGGTTGCAAGACCAAATTTACCAGTTCATCTTTGTGGATCCCATGGCGGAACACATACTGGGACCGATGGTTCAAGCGCCCAATCTATAGAAGATTTGGCTATTTACAGAACACTGCCAAACGTAATCGTCATGCATCCTTGCGATGATACTTCGACTAAAGCATTGACAAAACAACTTCCTGAAACTGGAAAACCGTCCTACATGCGTACTGCGAGAAATAAAACTCCGGTACTCTATGATGGTAGAGAAGATGAAATAAAAATAGGAAAGGGAGTAGTCCTGAAGGACGGAGACGATGTTGCGATAATTGCTTGCGGAGTATTGGTACATGAAGCAATGGTGGCCGCTGAAGAATTGTCTAAGAATGGAGTGAATGCTGCAGTTATAGACATGCACACTCTAAAACCATTGGACACTGAATTGATTGACAAATATTCCTCAAAATGTGGTGCAATACTAACCGCAGAAGACCATTCGATTATTGGAGGATTAGGAGGTGCTGTAGCAGAGCACATAGTCAGCAACAACCCTGTTCCAATGGAAAGAATTGGAGTGAAAGATAGGTTTGGAGAATCGGCTTCTTCAGAAGAGATGTTGGAGATGATGGAGTTGAAGTCACATCATATTTGCATCGCCGCAAAGAAACTTGTCGCGAGGAAGAGTTGAAGCACTTTCTATGGTTGGGGATAAACATGGAATTCTTTTTGGATACTGCAGATGTGGATGAAATTAGAGAAATAGCAAAATGGGGAATACTCGACGGGGTTACAACAAATCCTTCATTAATCAAAAAAAGTGGAAGAGATTTCAAAACAGTAGTTGCTGAAATTGCTGAAATATGCAATGGACCTATTTCTGCTGAAGTAACAGCGATGGATACCGCTGGAATGTTGGAACAAGCAAGGGCTCTGAAGGCTGAATTACCTGAAAACGTTATTATCAAAATTCCATGCACACCAGAAGGTTTGGCTGCAACAAGGGTACTAACCGATGAGGGAATAGATACTAATGTAACACTCATTTTTTCCGCGTCACAAGCTCTAATGGCCGCAAAAGCGGGGGCAACCTATGTCTCTCCATTCATAGGACGAATTGATGACACTGGAGCAGATGGCATGGCACTTATAGCGGAAATTATGAGTACTTGGGCAAATTATGAGATTCACACCAAGGTCTTAGCTGCTTCGATCAGACATCCTACGCATGTTTTACAATGCATGCAATTGGGAGCTCACACGGTTACAATGCCAACGAAGATCTTCAAGCAACTAATTACCCACCCACTAACCGATAAGGGTCTTGATGGATTCATGAGAGATTGGGCAGAGGTTGAGGCAGCTGGTAATGCCTAAGCGAACTATTCATAAAAACAATCATCTCACCCTTAGACGGGGGAGGCGTAGTTATGGATAATGATGACAGAATAAAACGCCTATTAGATGGGCAATTAGACCATGAAGAAATTGCTTCGGACCCAGTACTTTCATCGCTCGCAGAAAGAATATTCGGATTAACTATTGAACCAATGACACCTACTAAAGGTGCGGCGATGCCACAAAATGAGGCAAATACAACAGAGGCCCCTACATCAAATTCAATGATTGAAGTTATTCCGGCATCTCCAAGTATACCACAACCAATGGCTCCGCTTCCCGATTTAAGCAATGTAAAAAAGCTTGAAGAAACAAGCAATAAAGTTTCGAAATTGAAAATATTCGGATTCTTTTCTTTAATCATCTCCGTCATTAATTTGTTTGGGGCTTTTGGGTTCCTAAATTCACAATGCAATTCCCAACTATGTACTTCAGAAGCTACAAGAATAAATTGGTTAGGAATCCACAACATATCAAATGAAATGGGCTGGTCTATGCCATTTCCAGAGATTGGAATTCCTGATTACGTCGCAATAGGCGCCAGCCTTTTGTTGATAATCATCGCATTTATTCGCAAGTAGTCATGAGTTGATTTTATGGCCAAGCAAAAAGCAAATCGAGGAATTCCTTCGAAAGAAGAAGATTTCAATGCTTGGTACCCCTTTATAGTTGAAGCCGCAGAGTTAGTTGACAAAAGATATCCAATAAAAGGTATGGATGTTTGGAGGCCTTACGGCTGGAAAGCGATGAAATTAATTGACCAGTTAACCCATAATGAAATGGAAAGAACTGACCACGAGGAAGTGAACTTCCCACTTCTCATCCCAGAAAATTTACTGGACAAAGAAAATGCCTTGGTAGCAAAATTGAAATTGGCTAGAGAAGAAGGTGTTGATCCGGACGATTTGAGGGTTGAGGTGGACGAAGCAGGATTCAAAAAAGAGGTTTATTGGGTCAAAAATGCGGGTGAAAACGACCTCGAAATTCCAATGTTTCTTCGTCCAACAAGTGAAACTGCAATGTATACCATGTTTCCACTTTGGATAAGATCTCACAAAGATTTGCCTCTAAAAATATACCAAATGGTAAACACATTTAGATACGAAACTAAGCAGACTAGGTCATTTATTCGTGTTAGAGAGATTCATTTCTTTGAAGCACATACAGCACACGCAGACGAAGAATGTGCTTCAAGACAAATCAAACAGGACTTAGAAATAGTTGATAATCTAATGCATGACTTATGTTTGCCAGTAATAAAAGCAAAGAGACCGGTATGGGATACATTCCCTGGTGCGTGGTACACTATTGCGATAGACGCAATAATGCCAAACGGTAGGACATTACAAGTTGCATCTTGTCACCATTATCGAGACCAGTGGGCAAAAGCATTCGATGTCAAATACGAGGATATTAATGCTCAGCAACAATATGTTCACCAAACAACATACGGAATGTCCGAAAGATTGCTCGGTGCAATCGTAGGAATGCATGGAGATGATGACGGATTAATCATGCCACCCTCTATTGCACCTTTCCAAATTGTAATTTGTCCGATGATTAGAAAGAATTCAGATGTAGATACTGTGGCTAAGGCTCATGAAGTCGCTGAAATTCTGAGAACTTCAGGATACAGGGTTAAGGTTGATTCAAGAGATATACATGCAGGACAAAAATACTATGATTGGGAAATAAAAGGAGTTCCATTAAGATTGGATATTGGCCCTAGAGACATAGAAAGTAACACTGCTTTCGCTGCAAAGAGAACTGGAGGAAAAGAACCTCTACCTTTGAACAACATTGTCTCCGAATGCAGCAGAGTCTTAGATGAAATTTCTGATGAATTAAGAAGGAGGTCGAAGCTTCACACAGAAGATGTCGTTCAACCCCTAACAGACTTGAACTCGATTGAAGACGGGAAAATATACGAGTTAGCATTCGATGGTAGCGATTCACATGCCGAACAAATAGAGAAAACAACCGGATTATCATTCTTGGGTGATGCAACGGAACCTTATGATAAAGAAATGCCGTGTTTTATGTCGGGCAAGCCAACAAAACGAAGAGTCTTATTGGCTAAAACTTACTGATTACATCCCCAAGCCATCAAGGTCCATATCGCTGTCTCGCATCATTCGCTTCATTTGTTTGTTCATCTTACGGTTTCCACTCATTCCCTTCATCATTTTTCGTGAGCGATTCCACTGTCCGATTAACTCTCGAACATCTTTTTCTTTAAAGCCTGAACCTCTTGCAATTCTCTTGATTCTGTCAGCTTTAATTTTTGCCGGTTCATCCTTTTCATAAGTTGTCATTGAATCCATGATAACCTGATAACGATCTAAGTTTGCTTGCATGGCTTCTTTTTGATTTTTACCCATTGCCCCCATTCCACCGAACATACCTGACGGAAGGAAAGAAAGCAGTTTGTCGATTGTTCCTACCTTAGACATCATTTCCATTTGTGAATACATATCATTTAGTGTGAACCGCCCAGATAGCATTCTCTGTGTTATTCTCATTGCTTCTTCTTCATCAAGGTCTTCCGGAGCTAAATCAATTAAACCACGTATGTCACCCATTCCAAGGAGTCTTGAAATGAATCTATCAGACTCAAATTTCTCAAGGTCAGAGACTTTTTCACCCGTTCCAATATACATTATTGGAGCACCGGTAGTCGCTACAGCGGATAAGGCACCACCGCCTCTTGCAGTACCGTCTAATTTGGTTACAACTATTCCAGTTACACCTGCTAAATTATGGAAGTTAGCAGCGACAGGTCCTGCAGATTGTCCTACTTGTGCGTCAATCACGAGGAAACGTTCATTGGCATTTGCGATATTTGAAATATTTTCTAATTCAATAACCAGTTCTTCGTCAAGTTTGTGTCTTCCTGCGGTATCTATGATTACCAAATCCGCAGATGCATGCTTTTTTAGGCCATTTCTTACTATATCCGCTGCGTTTGTATTCTCAGGCTCACCATACACATCGATAGTTGAGTCTTCTAATAATTGAGTTAGCTGATTATATGCTCCTGGACGATGAACGTCAGCTTCGATAACCGCAACTCTAACTCCGTGTTTCTTTCGATACCATTCTGCTAATTTGGCAGTTGTAGTAGTCTTACCATTACCGTATAAACCAACCATTAGAATTGTTGATTGGTGCGGTCGTACTTCCCTCGAAGGTCCCAATAGCCTTACCAATTCGGTATACAAGATGTTCATTGCGTGAGTTTGAAGAGTAATACCTGCCCTTGGCTCTTCCTCACGTAGCCTCATCTCAAGTCGTTCAGTTATTTCTTTGGTTTGACGAACGTTAAAATCAGCTTCTTGAAGGGCTCTGCGAAGGGTTTTCAGCATTTCTTTGAGCTCATCTTCATTGAGTTTGCGTTTGTTTTTTAGCAAACCAATTGCAGAGAATATTCCTCGTGATAGAGACTCAAGCGCCATTGTATACACCACTAACCCATTTCGTTTGAACCCAACGGATTATTCTTCCTTAGGGAATGTTAATTTTAGCACATCTTCTTCCAGTTTTGCTGATACTTTGCTGGCTTTTGCAGGCCTGTCAAAGGGAACTGGATGTTCTCTCTCATTGATTCCAACAAATACTGTCCCAGCTTCACTTCTAAGCGATAAATCCTCTCTATCAATTCCAGGTAGGTGTAAATACACATCATCTGCATCTCTCCAAGTTCCACGATTAACCTCTAATCCCAATCCTATAGCGAATGGACCAAGCCCATTTCCGATATTAATCTCGCCGTGTAACTCAGAACCCATATTTCGCAAAAGATTTAGTCCATGTATATCTGAATCTTTTAATTCCACTTCGTGGATATACAAATTCGGAATTTCTGCCTGTAAATCACTAATGTTTTTTCTTTCATTCGTTCTTCTTGTTTGTATGAATTCATTATCTATGTCGGGAGTCAATCGATTAACTACACAACCCGATACGGGTAAATTGAATTCTGCAAGAGATGCATAGGCCCTAACTGTTTCGTTTACCCCCATCTTTTCAGGAATAGTAACGAGGGTAAACCTTGTAACTTCTGGATTGCACAAAATGCGACGCACATGAAGAACTCTTCTTCTAAATTTTTCGAGTTCTTCTCGCATTTTCTCACCCTCCTTTGCACCAAACATCAATGATCTAATTCCGCCAGTAACCCTGTGTATTTTGATGATTTTATCTGCCCAATTTTCGATTATTTCTGGCAAAGCAAGAAATCTGAGGGTGTGTCCTGTGGGAGCAGTGTCGAACACAATCACGTCCCATTCAGGGTTCTCAAGATGTTTCAATAATTCATCAAACGCCATTGCTTCGTCTAATCCTGGAAGGACCATTTCTGATGCATTCATGTCCATAGATTCGCCACCCAGAAATGGAGATAGGCTTTCTGTGAGTTTTGGAATGTGTTCACCAATTCTTGCTTCAGGGTCTAATTCCATACCCCATAAACCAGAAACGCCAGCCACTTCAGTAGGGGTAGAACCCAGTTGGAAATCAAGACTGTCTGATGTTGAATGAGCAGGATCACTGCTGACCAGTAAGACCTTCAACCCAGAATCAGCTAATGCCACCGCTGTTGATGTTGATGTTGTGGTTTTACCTACGCCACCTTTTCCACCAAAGAGTAGTAACCTTGCCATGAATTGGCCTAAAGATAGCCATATTCAATATTTGGTATTACAAAATTGACTTCAATGTGAAGATAGTCGAAGGTACATGGCAAGTGACTTGATGTTATTCCAAGTCTCTTCCATAGTAGCATTAATCGGGATGGGTTTAGGCTGGCGTGGCGTAATGACCAGATATTCTGGATTTTATGACCTACCAACTGCTTGGAGTATGATGTTCTGGGGAATCTTAATTGGTGGATTTTACGGTAACTTGGGAGATTCATTTCTTCTAATACCTGCTTATGAAAGCGGAGGATTTCCATCTCTAAATTTCATTATTAGTTTATTATTAGCCGTAACCGTCCATCTAATTCTTCGTAGGAAAAAAATCAGAATGGGTGGTTCACAACCAACCACAGGATGGGCACTTGGACTTTCAATTGGAGGAATGCTTGGTATGTTTGCGATTTACAGGATCCTACAAATAAATGGATTTAGCATTCCCGTTGCAGGTTCTGTTGCATTAATTGCAATAGCATCACCGAGGTCTCATGCATTAATTTTTGCAAATCATGGGTATAGAATGCTCTTAGGGCAAAGATGGAGAGCAGTTATACATACCTTTTTTTGGTCAACTATGACAATTGCATCAATATATAGTGCAATATTCAATCCAATTATTTGGATATTCGTAGTACCTGTAATTTTACTCGCAGAAAAACAGGCGCACGATTGGGTATGGGCTGCTATTCCGAAACCTGCAAGAAGGAGGTTACGAAGAATTTGGGCAGACGCTGCAAGAGAACGAACAAAAGAAGAAGAGTGAGTAACTACTTACAAATACAACTATTGCCCTATTACTTACTAAACTCAAACCTAAATTCATTTTCAGTTTCATACAGAACCTTCATGTGGGTTCTGCACAGGGTATAGTACAATGGGAGCGTGTCCATTCTGCCGTGCGCAAACACTGCCCGGCGATACTATCTGTTACAGTTGTGGCAGAGTTATATCTGGAGCATCTGGTATGACTCAAAGGGTACGCGGTGATTTTTCACGTGATTCGACAAGAAAAGCTAAATCTGGAATGGCTCCAATGAAAAGAAAATCCGATGGAACCAATATAAGGAGAAAGAGAAAGAAAAGCAAACTCAATCAACTCGGATTAATTGCTCTGATTGCATTCATATTTTTCACGCCTGATGCCAGAGAGTATGTCTTAGCAAAGTGGGCGGAACTTGAAGAATTCATTATGGAAGGTATTGCTCCTTCACAAGTTTTCCCAGTAGAAGCAGAGTATACCGTATTGAGAACGATTGATTTGTGGAACAATGACAGTGGCATCGGACATTTAGAAGAATCTATACCCTTACCGCAAGATTATACCAGCAACGAAAATGACCAAATTTCTCTTGCTTACACAGACGGAACAGAAGTTGAGAAGTCTACAATCCAAACGATTTTGAATATTGAATTACGGATAGATGGGGAGGTTATTCCCATACCAAAACAAGGCACCAAAAGTAAATCTAACGCAGTAGAAACCAGCCAAGGAAACCTTGTTTGGTGGCCGGGAATTGGACAAGGATCAGATGATTGTGGACATGGTAAGTGTGTAAGAATCTCAATGGATGTCCCGGAATTTTCCCACGAAACTGTCGACTTGGCAGTTACTCTGAAGGCAAAATCCCACTCTTGGTGGCATACAACAAGAGTTAGCGGATTGGTTGAAGGTAAGTCCGAAGGAGTAAGTCTTGCCCGCTCCGGAACATTTGATGATATTCAAGAAAGGGGCCAAGGTACTAGACATTCTCAGTTTGGACAATATATCGAGTGGTATGATAGAAATGAATGCCAACAATTTGACCCAAATTGTAATCCTAATTTTGCAATTTCTGGCAAACAATCAACTGCACCTACTGTAGTTCAGACTGCAGCAAATATTGAAGCAAGTTTGCCCACTAATCTAAAAGACAATGTTTACGCATACGGAAGAGCAACTTTTGACTGGATGAATGCAAACTTACCATATGACTTTGCAGCAGGTGTCCAAGCTAGAAGCGGCGAACAATGCTTGATTGCTGGAATGGGAGATTGTGACGAGCAATCTAATGCCTTCATGAGCATCATGAGAGTTAAGGGGGTCCCAACTTGGTACGCTTTCGGTGCACTAACTGACCCTCAATTTGACACTTGGCAGGGGCACGGTTGGGCTTACATTATGATTCCAATGTCCGATGAATGGTGCGAGGCTAACGATGTTGTATTGGATACCTGTTATGTTGAGGGTTCAGTAGATGTTGTAAATAGAAAGTGGCTTGTACATACTCCAACTGCGTATATAGACTGGATTGAAACCACTCCGTCAAGTCTTATTGGTGAATATTATGTTGGAGGAACAATGTCTGGAATTGACCGTGTGAGGTCGTTCAGCACTGAAGAATACACCATGTCAAAAGACACCTGGAACAATAAATGGCTCCAGGAGGTCCTTTCATGAGAATAATAATCGGTGGCGGAGGACGAGTCGGTTCTGGATTAGCTAAGGCTCTCAGAAGCGAAGATAAAGAAGTCGTATTAGTAGACAATAATGCAAGAGTTGTCAAAAATGCACAGGGCATGGATATCCTTGTGATATATGGTGATGTAACCAAGAGAAACAAATTCATTGAGGCAGGCATAGATTCTGCTGAAGTCTATGTCGCAGCTACTGATTCTGATGAACTGAATCTGCTCTCTTGTGCACTAGCAAAACACGTTCATGCTGAGAAAACCAATGGGAAGGATAACCTAACAACCATCTGTCGTTTGAGGAACCCGCATTTTGTTGAAGAACATAAGTCCGGTAAATTAGGCCAATGGGCAGGAGTAGACCACGTTGTTCACCCGATTGATGATGCGATTGATAGATTAATGTCTGGATTGAGATCTTCATCCCTATCGGAGGTAATTCCGTTTGAGGCAGACGCATACATCGTTGAATTAGATGTTCGTTCTGATGCGAGTAATGTAGTTCACAGGACATTAAGAGAAAGTGGCGAGAAGGTGGAAGGGGGCTTACCACTTATTGTTGGTCTGAAAAGAGATGGTTCTCCGGGAAAAGTCCCAACAGCAGATGATATTTTGCTACCTAATGATAGAGTAGCAGTCGCTACAGCAGGTGAAGCTTCATTCAATAGAATTCTACGAATCTTAGGGCACGAAGCTGTTGATTTCCCTGAAAGGCCAAAAGTCATAATATTCGGAGCAAGCTTAATTGGAACAAGATTGGCCAAAGCATGGCAAAATACTGGTGCATCAGTTACAGTTGTTGAGAAAGACCTACAACTTGCAAATAATATGGCTGGTTCGGAAATAGGTGATTTACCAGGAATTGAAATTATTCATGGTGACCACTTAGATAAAGAATTGTTATCCGAGATTGAAATTTCCTCAATGGACATCGCAATTTCTGCATTGGATAACGATCATGGTTCAATAGCAGCAGTTCTATTAGCCATGGACATGGGAGTAGAAAGAACTGGTTTGATTCTTTATGATGCAGATTTAGTTAGCGTTGTGCGAAGAATGGGCATTACTTTCTCTGTTGATAGAAGACGTGTTGCAATAGATGCAATGCTATCGAGAATACACTCTGAATTACCTGGACCGTATGCAGTTCTTTCAAGCGTCCCAGACGTAGTAGGAATTTGCTTACCGGTTACTGACAAAGTTAAATTTGCGGGAAAAACAATTGCAGATGCAGGACTTCCTGAGTGGTGTAAAGTTGCATTTATCCAAAGAAAAAATATCCATGACGATTGGGAAACATTGCGACCTTCTTCAAGCAAGAATTTGTTAGAGGGTGATAAATTGACTATTTTCTTGCCCCCTGACAAAGTTTACGATCTGGAAAGAAAATTCAAGGTGTGATAACAAGATGCGTAGAGATGTCTTATCTCTTATTGTAGGTTGGACTATGGTTGCACTTATTGTGCCACTATTGTTCAGTTTCTTTATCACTTGGTGGTTAGATGGAATCAGTACCGCATTGGTAGCATTTTTTATTCCAACCCTACTATCCGGAGTAATTGGAATAGGATTGTTATCATTTGGAGTTAGGTCAGACACATCAGAAAGGTTACGAGACAGGGAAGCATTTGCGGCTGTTGCTCTTGCATACCCCGTAGCAGTATTTGTTGGTTCACTTCCGTTTTGGTTAGGTGGTGTATTCCATGGCCCATTCACAGATGGGTCAACATTTGCAGATATAGGCAGAGGATATGTCAATTCATGGTTTGAATCAATGTCTGGTTTCACTACAACTGGAGCAACGGTAATTCAGCATTCAATGAGCCCAAATTGCATTCCAGGAACTACACCAGATTGCATCAATGCCCAACCTAAAGGGATTCTTTTGTGGCGTTCCATCACTCAGTGGCTTGGTGGAATGGGAATAATTATGTTGGGACTAATGCTTTTGTCTCGAGTACTTGGTGGCGGAATGGCACTCGCTAGGGCAGAATTAACAGGCCCCTCACTTTCAAGGCTCAGGCCAAAATTACAACAAACAGCATTGGCATTGTGGACCATATACATCGTTTTGACACTCGCAGAAATCCTACTCCTATGGGGCGTTGGAGGAATGAATTTATTTGACTCTGTTAATCACGGGTTGACTACACTTCCATCAGGCGGATTTTCTACTCATGACGCTTCCATTATGTATTACGATAGCATATTGATTGATTCAATAATACTCGTATTCATGATATTAGCTGGAGTAAATTTTACTCTAATTTGGTTCGCATGGGAAAAACAATGGGGCAAAGTGTTACGCGACGAGGAAGGAAAATATTACCTCGTGATCTTGCTTACAGCAACTATTTTCATTGTCCTTTCACTATTCATTCAAGGCAACGCTCTTGACAGAAATATATTTCACGCTATTTTTACTGTGGTCGCAATTAGTACCTCTACAGGATACACTACCACAGACTACATGTTGTGGCCAGTTACGACGCATGTTGTTCTTTTCTTTTTGATGATAATAGGTGGTTGTGCTGGCTCCACCGCCGGTGGTTTGAAGGTCTTGCGAGTGTCATTAGCCTTCAAGATGGCATGGAGGGAAATTGGAAGAATTGTACAACCAAAACGTATTATGCGAATTAGAATGAACGGTGAGGTAATTGAGAGGGATAAACTCAGTTTGATAGTTGGAATGTTGTTTGTCTGGACTGCTATTTTTGCTATTTCATGCATATTCCTGACTATCGCATTACCAGATTCTGATTTTGAATCAATAATGGGAGTAATTGCGTCTTCTCTTGGCAATACAGGTCCAGCATTAGGGGATTATGGACCGAGTAACACATGGGCTTCGATGGGAACACCATCTCTAATTTTTGTATCTATTTTGATGTGGTTTGGAAGATTAGAATTACTAACAGCATTGTTATTACTCCATCCGAGAACTTGGGCTAGAGAAGAGAGAGAGGCGCCTGACCGAGCATCAGTTAAATTGATTAGAGAATTATTCGAAAAGATGGAAGAGAAATTAGAAGAAAAAGAAACCGATTAGAATAGTTTCATCTGACCAGAATCATTTGAAACATCATCACTCGAATCATCGTCTTCAATCTCTCCTTCTATAGATTCTATCTGCTCAATAATCGGGCCTAAATTTTGATTATACTCTGATTGTTTTTCTGAATATAGTTCCATGAGTTCTTTGGTTGAACGATGAGAAGACTTTAGACCACACAATGCAACATGCTCTTCGGGAGAAAGACCTAATGATAATGAAATTTGAAAGTCATTAGGGTCTTGTAATTGAACTGCGATTAATGATGGTAATAATTCTTCTCTAACAGCTTTCTTTGAACAGCCACATGTCTCAGATAACCTTTCTACAACTGAATTTCTAATCCATGCAGAGCGTTGTCTAAGAAAACCTGGGTAGGAGCAAAAAATTCTTCCTTCGATTGGATTTGAAGTTGTAACACTCGCTGCCAATGAAGATAAATTTGAACTCCAGTAATAAGAACGGTGTGCTGTATTCCTAAATCTTGCATTTATCATATTGTCAGACTTTGAAAGAGAAATGGAACCTCTTCTTATCGCTTTCTTGTCTGTAAAAACTACTCCATTATTCCAAGATATCCAAGCGGTCATATCATCAGGGCTTTTATCTAATTTCCTAGAAATTTCAACTGCTTTATCTGCAAATCTCGTACGATATAACATATCTAAGCCTGGAAAAATTTCAACAGATGTATCTCGTAATCCTGCTTCAATGTTTTCAGCAACGACTTCAGATGTTAAATTAGATTCAATCAAATTTGACATTACCTGCAGGTCTCTAACAAGAGCGCGCAAATCACCTGGATTGTTGTTTATCAAATCATTGATGGCACCTGGATCAGCAGTGTATCCTTCCTCCTTTAACACACGAAGTGCAATTCTCCTCAAAGCTTCATCAGAGGCCCTATCAAATTTAATAATGTTCAAAAATGGAGAAAAACGGTCTCTTGTATTTCTCCAGGAAGAGGAACTTTTTCCCCACAATCCCATCTCGTCGTTGCACGCAAGAATAACTGGCTGTTTTGTGTTAGATAGTAATTTTAGTAGTTCAGCCTTACCACCGCTATCGCCTTTAAGATCGTCTGAAGGTTTTGCATCCCCACTGATAATGTTTGAAATTCTTTTATCTGAGATTTCTTTTATTCCACCAGATAAATGATCAACCTCATCAAGTAAGATTAGTGTTCTATTAGGTGCTGATTTGTTAAAATTAAACAAAGAGCCATGAGTCGAAGCATGTGATGCGGCTTTTCTAATAGCTCCTGCATTTCTCGCATCACTTGCATTTAATTCGATTACTTGCCAATTCATATCATTCGCAATCGCTCTTGCTATGGTAGTCTTACCCACCCCCGGAGGGCCAATAAGAAGTAAACCAGGTTTTTTTGGTGAGCCTTCCGCCCAGTCATTTAACCAACCTCGAATTAATTTTCGTTGCCTTTCATTACCCTCTAACTGACGCTCGCTTTGTGGACGATGCCTTTCAGTCCAATCACTGACCGTCATAACTCTCTGTTACCGAAGGTATCACTTGAATGTTGGTTTTAGAAAAAAGGCAAATCATCGATTGGAACTCGTTTTTGATTTGTAGAGTCTCTTTCTCGGATTGTGACAGATTTGTCAGATAATGAATCATGGTCTACAGTAATGCAAAATGGTACACCGATTTCATCCGCTCTTGCATAGCGACGACCAATTGATCCACTTCCATCATAAATCGAAAAGATTCCATTTTTTGCACACAATCTCCGATGTATTTCAATTGCTAACTCATTCATTCCATCTTTTTCGAAAAGTGGTAAAACGGCTACGTCGATTGGAGAAACTGTTTCTTCAAACTCCAACCTATTGTAAATTTCACCATCCTTATCCAACTCTGAATAAGAATGGTCAATCAAATGCCAAATGATTCTGTCAATTCCAAACGCTGGCTCAACCACGTGAGGTATATACCATTCACCTGAGACAGTTTCACTCGTCTGTACTCTCTTGACATGTTCTTCACCTATGGTAACGTCTTGACCCTCTATATCGCAAACTATTGGGAATGTAGTTTCAGCAGGGAGTTCTTCGACGATACCTTTCACTTTGTTTGCAAGTTGACGAAATGCAGGACCTGCTGTTGCACCATTAATAGCCCAACCGTTTTTTTCTATCATTTTGGGTTCGTCAAATAATCTCCATGCTCTCAGGCGTTGGCCTGTGGCATTTTCATGAGCTTCCAAGTCATAACAACCACGATGTGCCACACCCACGCACTCAATCCAGCCATAAGAGCCAAAAATTTCAGCATCCCAACAGTCTTGAGCATAATGAGCCATCTCTGTGGACAAGTGTTGCCTAAACCTAATGTGCTCAGATTTTATTCCAATCTTGAGTAAGAAGTCATAAGTCATTGCCATGAAAAAACCAACAGTTTGGTCACGGATTATGTTTTCTTTGGTAGCTTCTGAAAAGCTCATTATAATCTCTTTTTCATCATCGGGAACTAATCTTACTTCAAAATCTAATGATGAAAAATCAGGTTTATTTGGTTCTTCAGGGTCGATAAAATATTCTAACTCTGCCATATTAAATTCCCTCAAGCGAATCATACCTTGGCGAGGGCTTATTTCATTTCTGTAGCCTTTACCTATCTGGACAGCTCCAAATGGTAACCTTTCTCTAAAATGTCTGTATAGAGGGAGAAACGATGTAAACATTCCCTGTGCAGTTTCTGGCCTTAAGAATCCGTCCCTTGCTGATGAACCAACCCCGATTTTTGTATTGAACATGAGATTTTGCGATTTCAATTCTCCAAATTTCATCGAGCCACAACTTGGACAAGCAGGTTTGTGCTTATCGATTAATTTTTCAAGATCGTTCTTAGCTAATGCGTCTGCATTTGGATGGAATTGTTCAACTAAGTGGTCGGCACGACTCGCTTCATTGCATTCTAGACATTCCGTAAGATAATCGCTAAATTCCCCTACGTGACCGCTTGCTTCTAAAACTGAAAATGGAGTTACGGTAGGACATGAAATTTCCACAATATTTCCCAGTGACTGCCAGTGTTCTAACCAGGTTTGAATAACCTTGTTTCTCAGCCTTCCACCTACAGGACCAAAATCATACAGGCCTGCAACTCCTCCATGAATTTCAAAAGCAGGAAGAATAATTCCACGACGTTTGAGCATACCGGTTAACCTGGCCAAGCGGTCTGAGGTAAACTCCATCATCTCTTTCGATATCTAAGAACTAAATTAGTTAATCTGATAAATTTTTGAATAAACAGTGAATGCTGTAATTAAGATAAAAACTCGTTCTTATATAAACCAAACATTCATCTACTCATCACATACGCTGAGGAACCATCAGAGCGAGAGAATTATTATGGCAGAAATCTCATATTTAGATTCACCATTAGAATCTGAAGAACTTTTTGAGAAATTATGTCAACCTGTTCGCAATTGGTTTAAAGATAAATTCCCTGACTTCACAGCACCTCAAAAACTTGCAATACCATCGATAATGGCAGGAGACCATTTGCTACTCTGTTCACCGACA
This sequence comes from Methanobacteriota archaeon, assembly GCA_038130705.1. GTDB lineage: Archaea > Thermoplasmatota > Poseidoniia > Poseidoniales > Poseidoniaceae > MGIIa-K1. The sequence continues at coordinate 16,448 of JAYPOA010000010.1, forward strand.
GGTTCTGGTAAAACCTTAACTGCATTTCTAACGATAATAGACGACTTAGTTAGGAAGGCCATGGACGGAAAATTAGAAGACAAGGTATACTGTTTGTATATTTCACCCATCAAGGCACTAGCAAATGATATTCAAAAG
>JAYPOA010000010.1:16595-30744 GCA_038130705.1 Methanobacteriota archaeon
GAATTTGATTGGTCCACTGACTGAAATTGAGGAGAAATATCAACATGACAGAGCACAGGGAAAAATTAGTGTTGGTTTAAGAACTGGAGACACACCACAATCAGAGCGCCAAAAAATGTTGAGGAAGCCCCCACATATTTTGATTACAACCCCTGAAAGTATGGCAATTGCTATTTCATCACCAAAATTTCAACCTATCGTTTCCCAAGTGAAATGGATAATTATTGATGAAATGCATTCATTAGTCCCAACCAAAAGAGGAGTACACCTAGCACTTACAATATCACTGTTAGACACTATATTAGATAACCCAGTTCAAAGAATTGGTATTTCTGCTACAATGGAACCATTAGAAACCGTTGCTGAATACCTAGTTGCTAGCGATGATCGAGAATCACGGGATGGAGCACAGCCCGTTAAGATTGCAAAAATTAGTGGAGCGAGAGAATTAGACTTAGACATTTTACTTTGTTCTCCAAAATTTAGTGAATTATCAGTAATGAAAGTTCTTGAAATGAATGTCGAAATGATTGCTGATTTGATCAGCGCTCACACGACTACTCTCGTGTTCGCAAACACTAGGAAAATGACGGAGACTTTAGTGCAAAAACTCAGATCTTACCTTGGAGATCTTATTGCGGGTCACCATGGTTCTATGGACAAACGAATCCGATTGGATGTTGAGCGAAAATTGAAACTCGGACACTTGCGTGCGGTAGTAACATCATCATCATTAGAAATGGGTATAGATATTGGTTCTGTCGATATGGTGGTACAAGTCGGTTCTCCTGGTGATATAGCAACAGCCCTGCAAAGAATAGGAAGAGCAGGTCACCATGTAGGTGGAATCCCAAGAGCCAGATTCCTTCCATCAAGTGTTGACGACCTCATGGAGTTAGCGGCTTTACAAGCAGCTATACAAACTGGGGACATGGACCGATTAGATTTTCCCGAAAATTGTCTTGATGTTTTATCTCAATACCTCATTGGGTTAGTAATTATCAATGATAGGGATATTGATGAGGCTTTTGAAATTGTAAAAAGTACGTGGTCATACAGAAATCTGGATTATGACGAATTTATTGAAGTACTAGACATGTTGGATGATGAAAGGAGAGTATGGATTGACTGGGAGGAAAATCTCTATGGAAAAAGAGGTTATTCTAGAATGATTTACTATACAAACATAGGAACTATAGCACCCGATAATTCCTATCTTGTATTCAATGCTGAGGGTAGCATTCTTGGTCAACTATCTTCGTCATTCGTTGCCAATTTGAGGAATGGTGATGTTATCCTTCTTGGAGGATCCACGTATCGAGTTACTAACATTCAGGGAACAAGAGTAAATGTCACATCAGTTACGGGATATCGGCCCACTGTACCCTCTTGGAGTGGAGAAGCAAGAAGTCGATCAAGGGAATTATCCAAAGCGTTGTTAGACCTAATTGGCCATACGGTAAATGCATTAAGAAAACAGTTTGACCCACGTGTAATTCTTAGAGACGTATATGGATTAGGAGAAGGTGTCGCAAATACAATTGCAAGACACCTCGAGGAACACACGCTAGACTCTTTTCAAATTCCTGACCCTAATCGATTAATCATCGAAGAGGTCGTAAGTGGAGGAATGCCAACTTACATGATTACTTCCTGTCGAGGTAGAGGATTCAACACGGCCTTTGGATACTTTATGGCAGGGTTAGCAGAACAATCAGGAATCGCAGTCTTAGAATTATCATTTGACGAGAATGGGTTGTTATTCAAGACAAGTCAAGCAATTGACCCTGCTGAAATGTTAAACACATTCAGAAATAATAATCACATCGAGGTAATTGAAAGGTATATCGTTAACACCCAAATATTCGCAAAGAGATTTAGAGAAGTTGCAGGAAGGTCTCTTATTATTCCGAAACGTATTGGTGCTGAAGAAGTCAGTCCTCAACAATTCCAACAACGTGCAGATTCATTGTTGCAGAGACATCGTTCGATTGAGGATTCCTTATTAATTAAGGAAGCAAAGAATGAAATTATGTTTGCTGATATTGATATAAAATCACTCTCATCTTTCTTGGAGTCAAGTATGAATTCTGAGACACGAATAGTTCATTCAAAGGTTGCAATACCTTCTAAACTTGGTATGAGTTTGTACATGAGTTCATTCGAGGATTTATTGTCGATGAAAACAAGAGCGTTCTTGGTCAAAGACATCGACCCGGAAATCCTAAGGAGACTTTTAGGAAATCGAAGTCTGGCTACTGAATTAACTGATGACCAATTACAAGATTATTATTCAAGTAAAGTACCAAAACCAACTACAGCCAATGAATTATTGGATTTAATGAAAAAAGGCGGAGGACTCGACAGAAATTGGGAAAATCCTCTGTATCAAGAGAAACTTAAGGGTATAGAACACGCAAGAATTGAAAAATGGGTGAAAGAACTTGCGTCTCAAGATAAAATCAGAAAAATAAGATCTACAGGATCTAAAGAGCTCGATGACAAGTGGTTTGCAGATTATATGGCAGAAATCCACGGCACTCTTGGTTGTATCGCAGAAGCTGGAGGAAAGGATGTATCTGATATCAGAGATTTGTATACAAAAGACTTGATGTTTGAAATGTCAGTCGAATATGATGGACTCAATCCAACAAAGTGGGAAAATGTTAGCATCTCAGATCCTCACGAAGCACTGCGTGTCAAAATTATCGAAATGCTTGGAAGTGAAGGACCAAGAACTGGAGAATATATCAATGAAAGATTGCCTTTTCCTAAAGGACAAATCGACTCGATTTTACACGAACTTGAAATGCGAAATGTCCTTTCTGTAGGATTTTACAAACAAACAGATGATGCTGAATATATTCTGAAAGTTGACGAACACAGGATTACCGGCGGGGAAGATGAAGTTTTAGAATATCGTTGGATTCAAAATCTCGTAATGCAAAAATCATTCAAACAACATACTGATGGTTTTACTGCATTTAACAACCACATTCTATTCCAAAAGCAACAAGAAATGCTGTACAGAGTCAAAGATTTCCGATATGCAGATTGGAAAGACCTCCAGCTTGATACAGATGTGATAATGGGTAGGTTACTCCATAACAGAATAGGGTATACAACAAGGGAAAATCTCCCAATGTTACTCGGTTTAAAACCAGAACCGTGGCTTGGCGAAATGGAGAAGCTCGTCCTGGAGAAGATTCCAAAAGGTGAGAATTTAACAAGGCAAGAAATGCTAATTGATTTTCCTAAAGGTGATGAACACAAATCTTTACAACGCGACCTAAAAAATGCTGTGAACAATTTGGAAAGGCAATTGTGTCTTGTGAAACAATTCGAGGACGTAGTTGGAAGAAGACGAAGACTATCCCTATTCCACAGGGTCGTAGATGTATACGAACCAATGTCGTTTGAAGATTCATTAGCAGAAGTTATCAAGAGAATTGGCCCAGTAAAGGCATTTACTCTGAGATATTATGTTTCCAGGAGTGTAGAGGAACTCGCATTAGCACTGCGTAATTTGGAAAATAGTGGCAGGATAGCGAAAGTTATGGCATTGGTGCCTGAACCTGAAGCATTCTATGTTGTTCCTGAGGAAGTAGAACTACTATCACATCCTTCAAAAGAAGAGCGTTCGCTAAGGATTTTAACTCAATCAGATCCGTATGTTTCAAGATTCATTTGGGAAGTAAGGTCGATTTTGGACAGAGGATGGTATTTACCAGTTTTCAAGGGTGTAGACCCGGTAGGAAAAGTTCTCATGTTCAAAGTAAATGACTACTTGGAAATTAAGGACATGCACATACCATACGCATACCTAGATGAATTCTGCATTGCTTTTGAGAAATTGTTAGACAATCATTCAGATCAATTGGTTGATGTAGCTGTTCTATCTCAATTTAATGGCGTACCAGTTAGCGAGTTAGAGGATGATTCAAAGAATGCATTGGAATCAATAGGATTCAAATTAGCCGGGGAGCGGATGATAAGAGGAGGAATTGTTGACCCACAACCAAAAGAAATTGCTGAAAGAGCACTTTTCCATAGACATCATTTGCATCAAAACTCTCGTCTAGAAAACGAAAACCAAGCTCTTGGTAGTGTTCAGGAAGTTAGAGATGATTTCGGACTTCGAGGGCGTTCAGAGTTATATCGTGTTAGTTTGAAAAATATGGCTAGTGCGCATCAATTGCATCAAGGAATTAATCTCAGAGGGCATCAAGTTTGGGCATCATATGACCACTTCTCAACCCTTTTGGCAATTCGTGGAATGGAACCTGATGAAGACCTGCTTGATATTCTTGAATTCTTTGAAACACACAGTGACCCTAACCTCTTCATGGAGCGACATGCAATGAAGAGATCAGAATTCCGAAAATTGATTCAGCCTCTACTCAGAAGTGGGCACATGGTTCAAGATTATCGTGGAGGATTCCGTTCTGTCGCCCCGAGACAGGGTCTTGACCCCGTAATTTTACGTAAAGAATATCTTCGCAGAATGGTATCTGATTATCCAGTAATTACGTTGAAGCAATTCATCAGACTTGCAGGAACTCCTTTCAAGCCCGAAGAATTGAAGGCCATATTGACTGAATTTGAAGATGATGGAACACTAATCAAAGGATTCCTTATCAAAGATCTAATGGAAGTTTGCTGGGGTAGAAAAGAATTACTTGAAGAAGCCAAGGATGTTCCTCCAATTAGAGATTTCGTATTACCTCCCTCCGACCCAATAGCACCTTACTTTGCTGACGTTTTGAAACAGCGGTTTGGGTTTGGTAGTGCTTATTTGGTGTTCCACAACGCAGAGCCAGTTGCTGCATTCAAAGCAAATACTAGAGACAAAACCATTGACGTCACAGATTACGAAGGCTCTGAAAAGGGTTGGAGAATTGTGAAAGAATTTGCTTGGGAGCACCAAATGCCATTAAAAACAGAATTGAGAATCGGTGGGAAAAAGCAACGAACATCCTAATCAAGATCGTAATTTCGGTTCAAATCCGAGAGGTTTTAGCAAGCGCAGAACATGACGGTGCATCTGAGGAAGCATTTCAAATAATACCAAAGCAAGCAAAAACATGGCAAATAGTGAAACAAATCTAGAAGCATAAGAATGTCCAAATTCGAAAACAGACATCGTCATCCATTCCCAATCTGGATATTCCATTTGCAGCCAAATCAAACCGGCATTCCTAAACAAATTCAGGATATGAATCAAACTCAAAGAAATAAAAAGTGCTCTAACTCTTTTCTTCCAGTCAACTTCTAGGACCGATATTGCACCAACAAATATGATTATTGATTGAATTGCGGTACAGGCCAATACAAAATTAATGTAAATAGGCTCTCCGTTTACCATTAGTTCAGTATGAAATGAATATTCTGACATCTCTTCAGTTAAAAACCACCTATTGCCTTCCCAAGATTCCCATAGAACCTTATCTCCATTTACAGGATTTGCATATGTATCACCAAGCGTGACTTTTGCACCTCCTGCGAATGAAAGAAATGCTGCTGACTGCCAAGCTACAAACCAAATAGCAAGCACATTCAGTATTGGAACGTGTGCTATCAAGATGTAAGGTAAACCCGCTGCGGCTACAGCTCCGCGGAACCAACGCAAAGCCTTAGCATCTGATTCATTGGATACATTTCTTTCCCAAATCGAAATACCGATTGCTCCAGGTAAAGTTAGACCAGACATAACTGTCAAAACTAAATCATCATGTCCGGCATAAAACCAAGCATCATTGAAAAAATAAAATCCAGTCAAAACCCACCCAAGTGGAGCCAATGGTTCTAGTTTTTTGGTTTTGGATTTCCAAGTGATAAATAGAATAACCATCCCAATAACACCCATTGGAGTAGCAATCGACCTATCGACCAACAAATCTGCCGCCATTATACTGGCTAAGAACCGCCCAGTCAAAGCCGTTTGCCTTAACTGAAATATCTGCGAATATTTTCGCAGGGACCATGCGGGGGCCAATTGTAGAGTATTACGATGAGCCTTTAGATAATTGGAACGGGGCTATAGCTTACTTAGATAGAGACGGTGTTTTGAATTATGGTAGTCCTAATTACATCAATTCACCAGATGAATTAGTCATCATCGATGGGGTTCCTGATTCGATACACAGGTTGCGAAACTTAGGTTTCAAAATTGTAATTGTTACAAATCAATCTGCAATAATGAGAGGTCTTTGGGACGAAAATAGATTGAATTCAATTCACAGAAAATTGATCGATGAAATTGGGACAATTGATCTAATAATTACGTGTCCCCATCGTAACAGAGATCGCTGTGAATGTAGGAAACCACAACCGGGGATGCTCCAAAAAGGGTCAGAATTACTTAGAGAGGATTTTATTGATACAATAAACTGGTTTGGGGAAAAGCCAAAACCGATTAATGAATTAGACTTGATAGTTGGCGATAGAGACTCTGATATGGGTGCTGGTTGGGCTATGGGTGCTAGATTATTCCAAGTGAATGAAAATTTAGGATTACCAAGTGTAATCGATAGAATTGAAAGTGGTGAATTAGGCGACGATTTTTCTCCGGTGTGAATTATGTGGCTTGGACTTGATGACACGGATTCATTGCTTGGTGGATGTACCACACAAGTTTTTCACAAATTACTTGAGAATATTCCCTGTGAGCATGGCCAACCAAGACTAACAAGACTTTGGCCATTTGCGGATAGGAGAACAAGGGGAAATGCCGCATTATCTGTTGAATTATATTGTGATGAAAATATTGTAAACTGGTTGGACAATTACTGGAATGACAATATCTTACCACTCAAAGGAGAAATTGGTTTTTCAAAGCACTCAGAAAGAAAGCAGTATCCTGCTGACCCTGGAATGGTGTTACTGAAGGAACAACCTGACGAATCGATTTATTGGGATGCTGTCCGAGGAGAAATCCAACAAATTGATGTGGGAATACAATGGGGAGGAAACGGAAGAATTGGAGCACTAGCTTCCTGTGCCTGGCCTGCTTTGAAGAAAACATACGAAGTGATTGCTTGGACCGATGAAGAACGATATGTTGCAGATAAATTGATCAGTCAGGTCGAACAACTCGAAGGAACCTTTCTATGTAGAGATCCGAGGAATAATCGTGGATTAATATCTCCAAGAGGAAATTCACCTGTTTTGTTCGGGGTAAGGAGTAAGAACTACAGCGATGCAGAGGAGGCATCAAGAATTTTGTCACAAGACTGCAGTAATATTACTGGAAAAAGAATTTTCATGACAAATCAAGCCACTGGTGACCATTTAACTGGCGAAATTCAATTGACAATTGACGAAAAGAAAATTACGAAAGGTGGTCACGTAACAATCAACGATTATGTGATTTGTTTTTCAGATTCTGGAAACTTGAATCTTGCTTGCCAGTGGTTAAACATTGGCGATGAAGTTTTGTGCCTTGGAATGGAATTTGAAGGAATGTTACATCTGGAAGCTATGTATGTTTTAACATCGAAGAAAAAACAACGCCCATTATGTAAATGTGGCTCACGAATGAAGTCAATGGGTTTGAATCAGGGTGTACGTTGTCCAAAATGTAAATCAAAATCTGATGTTGAGTGGGAATATACAAACAGGGTATGTCCATACCTAAATTGGATACAACCACCTTATGATAAGAGACGACATTTGGCTGAAGATTTATCATTTAAGCCTAAATATTGATATCATATTCAACATGGGGAGGTCATGGAGACTGCCACACTAGTTACTTACATCATACTTGGAATTACCTTACTTGGTATGATTTGGTATATGACAAACAAAGGACGAGCTAATCTCGCAAAAGCAAGAGAAGACGCTGCACCTGCGATTGCAGGCGATGACATCTTGGAAGGCGCAGCCAAGAATCCAGAACAATTCGAAGAGCCTGATGATGACGCATTGGATGAAATGGCAAAATTGTTAGGTGAGGATGAATAATCATAACGTGTAACCATCTTCTGTAAGTACTAATTCCAAGGAATCTTGGTCCATCTGTAGTAACCTTCGATTGTCAGCCTGTTTCCTGGTTAGTAGCCAAATTGAATCAGCATTGATTTCATTCGATGCTCTCGCATTCAAAGGAGATTCATCCATCGATTCACCACCTTTTGAAATTAGTAATGTTGTCCATTTGCTAACTTCTATCAATTTGTTAACTCCTTTGATAATGTCACTTGGAATCTTTCCAGATTTTGGACAATAATCATCCAAGATCACTAGGTCTACACTTGGTAGCATCTTGGCCGCTGATATTAACGACTCTAATGCTTGGTCAAAGTTTCCAACTAAATTCATAGCGTGGAACCTTGATGAAGATACGGGGTCAATACCATCAAAAATTTGTGAAAACCTTGTTCCATCTGGAAGCTCTGGTGATGCCCAAAGAACCCTCCCTCCTTTTTCTATAGATTGACGTGCCATTTGTAGGCCAATCGTTGTTCCTCCGCACGATTCTTGAACTGCTAAATGGATAGATGTCCCGTCCAATTCAAATTTATATAAACTCAAATCAATTCCTCATTCAAGTGTTATCATTGAGGGAGGGTCGTCGGATTCATCTTCTTCATCGAAATCATTTCCTCCCAATAATAAATCAAGAAGATCTGTTTGAGTTTCTTTTGATGCCTCTTTATTGATAGCCTGCTTCGACCTTTTTAGCCTAGCTGACATTAGTTGATGAGCTTCTAATCTACGAGTTGCATCTCTATAGTCTTCAGCCGAAAAATATCCTATGAAGGATTGGTCTGAATCCACAACCACCATTGCATCAGGTCGTTCCTTACTCATTACATTCAATGCAACTGACAACTTTTCGTCCTTATTGAAAGTCATTATGTTATTTCGCATTATTTTTTCAACTTTCAGCTTTCCAACATTCTTACCAAGTGCTAATTGTTGGAAAATATCTCTAGCTGTTATTACTCCTGTTATCTCACCTTTACCCATAACTAAAACTGCATTATTTGGGTTCTTAGATAACTTTTGACAGATATCACCAACCTTCGTCTTTGCTTCAACAACTATATGCTCATCGGCAATAGACATATCTGAAACTGTTGGCTCTTTCATGAACCTTCCTACAAGTAATGTAAAATATGCTTTATTGTAATTATCAATGATAATCCATATGAGCATATTCACTTTGGAAGTATCATGGCCGGTGAGATAAAGAAGGGTGAAAGGATACCAAGAAGACCTTTGCCTGAGTTCAAAGAAGCCGGTAGCCTATCTACTGCTTTGTCAAGAGATGGACTATTCGGAAGTGCTCTTGATGACAAGAATGAATATGGTCCTCACGCCATGATTATTCTGCTAATGATAGTAGCCTCCATAACTGGTGGCATAATTTTGGCTCTGAGATATTTCTGAAGCCTCAACAATCGCTTTTTTTACTACTTTGTGATAGTAAGATAAAAGTCCTTTACACCTTAGCAAATCCATGTCCTCTGATTCCGTCAATGTTGAGAGCAGGACATCATCCCAAGATAAACGCTGGACAATAATGGCGGCACTTCTTGGAACAAATACGGCTCTGTTATTGTTTCAGGGTATTGAACAGAATAAAGACCCAAATGATATGAGAGAATTCGCACTTACTATAATAGCCGCAACGATCCCATTCCAAGGAATATATTTCTTAATATACACATTTTTGTTGGAAAATAAGTTTAACCTAAATGAAGTAATGGAAAATAAATTGAATAAGGCAAGTGCACTTTGTCAGTTTATGGCATATGTTTCAATTTTTGGAATTATTTTACTTTGGTACGATATGTCAAGAATGGTAGGAATTGCATTTACAATTTCTGGGATTCTTGCAATGATATTAGTAAGATATGCAATGAGAAAAGAGGATTAAGCGATTGCATTCCTTGCCAAAATAACAGCCTCATCAACAATTTCCCCGGATACTCCAATATGGTTTGAAGGTTCGAACATAGCTTCCAATTCTTCAGCTGTGAATGATGCAGATATTGCTGGTGTCCTTGAACAAACGTCAATCAGTTCCTCTCCATTTTGAATCGCTTCAAAAGAGGCGGATCTGAGTATTTCGTGCGCTTCGTCTCTTCCAATACCGTGATTAACCAATTCAATCATTACCTTCTCTGCCATTACCAATCCCTTTTGATTTGAGATATTCTCTAACATTCTATCTTTATCTACCCAGAGATTTAACAACACATTTTCTGTTTTTGTAATTACATCTTCACATAGTGCAGAAGCATGTGATAATGTGAACCTTTCACTGCTCGAGTTGGCTAAATCTCTTTCATGCCACAACAAAGCATTTTCATAGGTTGGGATAATGAATGAACGAACAATTCTTGCCAAGCCAGAAGCATTTTCCGATTTGATTGGATTTTTCTTGTGAGCCATTGTCGATGACCCCACTTGTTTCTTTACATCGAACCCTTCGCCAGCCTCTGATATCTCCGAACGTTGCAAATTTCGTATCTCTTGCAGTATTTTTTCACATGTGCAAGCAACGTTGGCTAACCAAGACACATATTCGATATATCTATCTCGTCCCACAACTTGAGTTGTAGCAAGTGGTGTTTCTAATCCTAGGTGTGTTAGAATTAAACTTTGTAATTCTCTTGCTCCTTCACCTTGCGCAGCTCCGGTACCAACCGCTCCCAAGAATTTACCAACCGCAATTCTTGGTGTAGCTTCATCTAATCGAATCAATTGTCTGCGCATTTCGTCTAACCAAACAGCTACTTTTAGTCCGAAGGTTATCGGCACTGCCGCCTGACCATGAGTCCTACCCAGCATAACAGTGTCCCTTTCTCTTTCAGCGAGATTAGCAGTGGTTGAAATTAATTTTACCAACTGACTTCGTAGTAGTATAATCGAGTCTCTAAGTTGCAATCCCACAGCAGTGTCAACAATATCGTTCGAGGTTGCACCAAGGTGGATACACCAACCTGCTTCCCCGGCAGCCTCTGCCATAGCTTTGGTCAACGCCATTATGTCATGTCTTGTTTCAGCCTCAATTTCACTCACTCTTTCCTTTGTAACAGATTCAGGGTTTGATATTGATTCTACGATTTTATAGTCATTTTCCGATACCTTACCCATTTGCATGTGAGCCCAAATTAAAGCCCTCTCAACTTCTAACTGTCTTTCATGTCGACCAAGCTCTGACCAAATGTGTTTGAAGTCCTGGCAACCGTATCTGTAGTCTAGTGGGCAAAATGCCATGTGACTACGGTCCATGAATGAGGAAATGAACATTCCGTGTAAGATATTACAATTTTTACTTTAGAATCAGGTGACCCCTCACTCCATCCCAATAGGTATCATATGCTACTTCTACTGCTCCCTTCATGTGCGGACCAGAGGTAACCAAAGTTTCGTACTCTCCCCCTTCTCCATCAATATTAAACCGATATTTTTTGGATAACTCTAGTAGTTCAAAATAAGATTCTTGAGTAAATGTATGACCCAGCCACTTATCAGTCATGCCTTCACATGAAACTCCAGTAATCATAACTTGGAATCCATTTTCGATGAGCCCCAAAAGATGGGTTTCTGCTGATTGATGCCAAAGTGGTGTAAAGGATTTTATTCCTAATCGTTCACACATTCTCTCTAATCGATTCTTTTGGTAATCTGATCTTAGTGCTCCGGAAACAATACCGTCGATTTTGATTTTTGACAATACACTTTCCAAATCCAATATTTCGGATTTCTCATTTCCAGTTGTCTCAACTTTTACCCAAGTAATGTCCGACAATTCAGCCTGCTTTTCCACAATGTGCGTACCTGGAACTTGAAACATCATCGAATCACCACCCGTAACTATCATTGTAACGAGATATTCTACATCCCAGCCCTTACATTGCGCCCACCAGATTGCGGCACTACTGTCCTTACCACCGCTAGACAAAACTGCTACTTTCACACCCCTCGGATACCGCCAAGGTTGATAAGACCCCACCCGGAGAGCGTGCCAGAGGGAGCAATATGCAGCCAAGCGGAAGAGGTTACGACCACGGAATTACTACGTTCAGCCCAGATGGAAGATTGTTTCAGGTTGAATACGCAAGAGAGAGCGTAAAAAGAGGGACTACAACCGCTGGTTTGAAATTTAAAGACGGAATTGTTTTAGTCTGCGACAAGAGAATCGCAAGCAGATTGATTATCCCTGAATCCATTGAAAAATTATTCAAGATTGACGGTCACATAGGTATCGCTACAAGTGGATTAGTCGCTGATGCAAGACAATTGGTTGCTAGAGCGAGAGTTGAAGCACAAGTAAACAGAATTACCTATTCCGACAAAATTCCACTCGACACAATGACAAAGAAAATTTGTGACTTCAAACAGTCATTTACTCAGTATGGTGGGTCGAGGCCTTTTGGAACAGCTTTGCTAATTGGAGGAGTAGATGACAATGGAATTCACCTTTACGAGACTGACCCTTCAGGAGCTTACCAATCATATCACGCTGGAGCAATCGGGAGCGGAAGAAACACAGTTGTAGAATTCTTCGAAAATAACTGGAAACCTAACATGACACTAAATGCGGCCTTGAAATTAGGTTTGGAAGCACTTAGAGATGCCAACGACCAAGAATTGAATAGAGAAGCTGTTGAAGTCGCAGTAATCGATTCAAACGGATATTACGTTTTAGACAGAAACGAAGTAAACAAACAAATTGACAGACTTAAACCTCTTGAGGATTAAGAATGGTCAGCCTAGACAACGCAGTCTTGGCGAGATGGGAATATGGCGGTAAGCGCTATGAGATATTGGTTGACCCCGAACTTGTTGATAGATTTCGATCAGAACCAGATTCTGTAAACTTCGATGATTTCCTTGCTACTGATGAGGTTTGGCATGACGCACGTGGTGGCGATAGACCAACTGAAGAAGCAATCCAAAACGCGTTTGAGACACAAGACATCTTTTCTATTGCAAAAATTATACTCGAAAAGGGAACAATCCAATTGACTACAAATCAAAGGAAAGAAATGATTGAACAGAAGAGACAAATGATCATCCAAGAAATCCACCAGACGGCCATTGATCCAAAAGCTAAATCTCCACATCCAAAAACCCGAATCGAATTAGCATTGGAAGAAAGTCGGTTTTCTGTTGACCCTTTCAAGAGAATTGATGCGCAAGTAAAAGACGCCATAGCTGTGTTGAAACACATGATTCCACTATCCTTTGAACCAGTAAGAATTGCGTTTAGAATTCCCAGTTCAGGCTATGGTGCGGCGAGTAAATTTCTGAGACAATATTTGGATAAGGAAGATTGGTTGTCAAACGGCGACTGGGCATGTATAATCGAATGCCCACCGGGGATGGCAAGTGGTTTAATTGGAAAAGTAAAGGGCATTGATAGTAGTTCGGAAGTAAAAGAATTGGATTGATTTCGAATCGTCTGCTTTATCATGGGATTGCATCTGGCCCGACATGGAGACAAAGAAATGACAGGAGCAAAAGAAGGCGCCGTGCTGCGCCTCGTGACTCCTGGAGAAGCCATCGGGGCTTCTTCTGGCGCACGAGCAGGAACAGGGACCGTTAAACAAGGACAAGACATTATTTCAACAAAACTCGGTTGGGTTAAAGAAAACAACGGAGTACTATTCGTTGAACCAATTCACTCATCATACCTTCCAAGATCTGGAGATTTAGTAATTGGCATAATTGAAAGTGTTCGCAATAACCTGTGGTTTGCAGAGGTAAACGGTCCATTCAACGGATTGCTACCTATGTCTTTAGCACCCTGGAAAGTTGAATTTGGAGCCGCAAGAGAGCACATGGACATTGGTGATGTCATGCTCGCCAGAGTTCAGGAAGTTGATGAAGCACACAACATAGTCCTTACAATGAAGGGCGTTGGTTTGAGAAAGCTGAAAGAAGGTGCTGTTTTGGAACTTCCTGTTAACTTAATCAAATTAATAAGAGAAGACAACGAGAAAATTCTCAACTTATTCAAGGAATCATCTGATTGCAGAATAATAGTAGGGGATAATGGAAGAATCTGGGTTGATGGTTCTCCTGAGAACATATCAATGATAAGATCAGGTTTTGATTTGATGAATGAAATAGGTCATCAACAAAATGTATTTGATTCAATAAATGAATTTATAGAACAATGGAGGAA
>JAYPOA010000011.1:0-30566 GCA_038130705.1 Methanobacteriota archaeon
ATTCCAGTACATCTTTGACGTCGATTGATTTTGGAGACAACCACTTTGGCGACCACCAATTCCATTTACCCATCAAACGCATTGTTGACGGGACAACCAAAGCTCTTACAATTGTTGCATCCAGCAAAATTGCTAGAGCGAGTCCAAGACCGATTTGCTTAAGAATTACGACTGAAGACAAGCCGAATGCCAAGAATACCACGACCATAATCGCTGCAGCACCCGTAATCAAGCGCCCAGTTTTCTGAAGACCATTGGCCACAGCTTGGGTGTTATCTCCTGTTACTTCCCACTCTTCATGGATTCTAGACAGCATTAGAACTTCATAGTCCATGGATAATCCAAAGACGATACAGAACATAATGACTGGATTCGTTGCTTCAATTGGCTGTGGTGTGAAATTGAGAAGTTCCGCACCGTTACCCCACTGGAAAACAAACACCAGCATTCCAAACGAGGCTGATATGGATAGAATATTCATCACGATGGCCTTGATTGGGATAATTACACTCCTCACTTGGATGTAAATCAGAATAATAGTCGAGGTGAAGATAAACGTAATCGCAATTGGAAGGTTTTCGACAATAGCATCGAGGACATCAACGCTGTATGCTGCGAAACCAGCGACCAACAATTTCCCGTCATTGCCAACAATAAGTTCGTCCATCAAAGACGAGCGCTCATCCCGCACATCATTGACGAAATTACGACTGTCTTCGCCAGTAATTGGGCCGTTCAATGAGAATACAACATATGTCACGTTGTCGGATAAGAATTGGCTTCTGATGTATTCTCTAGTTGCTGCATCCTGTGCAGACAGACTGGAATTTGGAGCCTGCCAATACTCCACTGCCATCGATTCATTCACACCAGGATAAGGCATTGCGTAACCGAAGGTTTCGATCACCCTATCATCTTCCAACTGTGAAGTCATCCATTGGTGCATACCTCGAATATTTTGTTCGGAGAGTGGGTCTTCTCCATCGAAATCAACGACTATTGTTGCTGAGTTAACCGCGCCTTCTGGCCACTTTTCATCCATATGTTCGAAACCTACTCTAGTTTCATCATCAGGCGGTAATGCATCTCTAGATGCAATTGAAAAGTCCGCTTGCAGGAAAGGCAATCCCGCACCGAGTAAAATGATTAGAGTTGGAATCAATACCGCCCATGGCCTATCCATCACGGTGGTTGCAATCTTCGACCAGATCCCTTCTCCGTCATCATTTTCAGTACTGAATGTCGGAAACTTTTCTGCTACATTAGGAATTTGAAGATTAAATCTCATGTTTATCCATTTAATCAAATTTGATATTGCCGGATAATTTACCCCATGCCCAATGATACATAGCAGAGCAGGAAGAACAATTATTGAAAATATCATTGCTACTGTGACTGCAAGTGTTCCGCCAATTCCTAAGCTCGGTAGCCCTGTATTTTCAAAAAATAACATCCCCATTAAACCGATTGCAACTGTTACTCCGCTGAAAAATACCGCTTTACCAGCAGTTGCAACTGTCATTGCTGATGCCGTCCTGATATTGTGCCCTCTGTTCAATTCCTCTCTGTACCTGTTAACAATGAATAAAGAATAATCAACTGACACACCAATTCCTATCAATGTGATGATATTCACTGCGTATTGAGTTACGTCTGTCACATTGGACAGCCATATCGTGATTCCAGCTGCAGATGCAACTGTGAATATAGCAATACCAACAGGTAAAACTGCTGCAATAAAAGTAGCAAATACTATGCCAAGAATAATCAAAGTCAAAGGACCAGATACCAGTTCTGCTTTGATTAAGTCTTCCTGAATTCTAGTATCAAATGTGACATCGATTGCTATCTCTCCGGTTCTCCAAGTGTCGAAATCTGAACCAATTTCAACGAACTCGTAATTATCTGCATAGAGTGCTTTAGCTTCTTTTCTATCCAGGTTGATTATTACTCGATTTTTAGCCCAGAACCCATCGTCTTCTTGCTTGACAAACTCTTCGCGCTCATCACCAATTTTCTCCCACGAATACTCAATTTCGACATCGTCTAACTTGGCAAATGGAGCGAGTGCGGCAATTACCTCGTTCCTCCATTCTTGTGATGAATCATTCAATGAATCATGGTGAACAAGATATGTAAACCCTTGAACATCTTCTTCTTCGCCAAAGAAAGCGTCCTCTAGTAAATCACCTGCTTCAATAGATTCTAGGTCTCCTTCACCCCATGACTCTGCCCAATTTGGCCCCATCAATACTAGAGATGACATTAGAATGCAAGATAACATTCCAATCACAAGTACTGATTTGCGATAGTCGTAGGTGAATTCTCCCAACTTGAAGAAAATGCGATCCTTTAACTTGTCTGGGTCTGTCACACTTTCCATGGCTTACGCCTTGAAAATTAGTATATCAAATAATGTATGAAGTCGGTATTATTTTCTAAAAAAAATAATCCGATTCAGCGAAGCATTTTGCCTTCTCGATCGGCCCAAAGATCTAACCATTTTTGGAGGTTATATTCCTTATCTGATTCAATTAGCTTACGATTGACTCCACCAGCAGGTTGTACACGGCAACCACAGGCATTTGCATGACCCCCGCCAGTCTCGTCGAGAAGTGTTGCGAATTTCGACAGGTCATAGGGATTTGATTCCGCCCTGAATGAATTCGCATAAAACGATGCTCCAAGAGCTGGTTTATTCGCATCCTCGATAGAACCCTCGTAATATCCATGTATGACACAACAGGCTATTGCTTCTGGGCCAGCAATGGCGGTAACCAGATATCCATTCACTCTTTGTCCGGTTTCTGAAAGATCACATATTGCAAGATTGTCTATTATTTTCAAATTTTGCTTAACGATTTCTTCGCTATTTACCCTTGAAACTTTTAGTTCTTCCAATAACTGGGAATGGGAATCTAAGATATCTTGTAAACTCATTCCTTCAGCGAATTGATTCAAAACTCTCTGCATGTGTCCTTCATTAGTTAGTGAAAGGGAACGAGATAGTCTAATTATTGGACCATCAGCAAGGAAGTCTTCAAGAGAAATTCCTCCCGAATCCAATTGATCTACGATTGGCATTACTTCTTCCAAATGTGAAAGATCAAGTTCATTTTTCATGAGTTCATATGCGGCTCTGGCTGCAGAGGGAGTGTCTTTCCAATGGCAAATGCCTCCATTTTCAACGAAGGCCCGTTCTTCTTTTTCTGATGGTTTATTTGTGAGGTGATGGTCTAAGTATAGTCCACAATCCGGGTGGAATGGTAAATCGCAAATAGCGGTATTTTCATCTATCAAATGGTCTACTACTCCCGCTCTGATAAGTGCAGGGTGTGCGAAATGAACCGCCAAGCTGGGTTTACTTGACTTAAGGACTGCTGCCGCCATCAAACCATCTAAGTCAGAATCCGCGACCACTCTTTCGATGTTTTCGAGGACTGACATGTCTTCGTCTAAAAAAATCAGTTTCATGAATTTGTTGTTGAAATCGGAGGGCATAAGAATAAGTAACAATCCGTTTTGTTTATGGAAACATCATGTGGTGTTGTATTGGTTAACTTTGGTTCCATACTCCTGTTACAATATCCACAAGGGCACTGGGATTTTCCCAAAGGGCATGTTGAGGCTTCAGATGAATCAAAAACTGCTACTGCAGAAAGAGAACTTAGGGAGGAAACTGGAATCTCAGATATTACTTTCATCCCGGACTTCGAATATAGGACTTCATATTCATTTAGACACAAAGGAAAGATTGTGAACAAACAGGTGTTTTGGTTCATTGCCGAAACTGAAACATTGTCTGTTAATATCAGCCATGAACACCGAGAACACCTTTGGTTGGAATGGGAGAGCGCTATGGCCCAACTCACTCATGAAGAGAGTAAAGGTGTTCTCGCAGCGGTTATGAAACATATGTCTGAAATCGGAAAATTAGATTAAACATTCCGACTTTGACGTTTGGTCATCTCAACGGTCCCTTTGCTTCTTTTTCCCTTTGGAATCCATAACGTCTCTTCTTCTCCAAGTCTAAATGAGATCCAACGAGTCATTACGAAAACCCAATCAGACAAACGATTCACGTATTGTAGTGAGAGTGGACGGAGTTCACTCTTCATTCCAACCATGGACCTTTCCAGCCTTCGAGCTACTGTTCTAACCAAGTGTAATGTAGCAATTGGACCTGAGCCTGTTGGCAAAATAAAACTCTCAATAGGACTTAATTCCTCATTCCAAGTATCCATCTCTTCACAGAGTCTATCTGAATCTTCTTGGTCGAGTAATTGCATATACTCTGGGATATTTTCCAAAGGACAAGCTAGTTCTGCGCCCAAGTCAAATAATTCACTTTGAATACGACCTAAGGCTGAGTTACAAACATCTTGCACACGACGAACAGTAATTCTTTCTCCACCATCATTGTGAGTCGAGACCAGTCGATTTATTTCCATTAACACCATTCCGACAGTCGCATTCAATTCATCCGCTAAGCCCACTATCTCAATTCGCGAAGTGCTCTTTTCTACCCTGCTACCATCGACAAGCGAGGTTTCTCCACCATCGCCGGCGCCAGTGTGTACCTTTGTAATTCGGACCATAACTACCCGAACCTATGCTTCAACAAGAGGTCTGCGGCCGGTAATTCCCGTATCCATTGGATGCCACCACTCGATATCTTCCTCACCTTGACACCAAGAATACATTACTAAATAGCCATCAACAACACCATGCCATTCCAGTAATCCCGGCTCAAAACCGGCAATTCTTGCACCCAAAGGCTCCAGCCTATCTCCAATCAACTGCCATTCTTTCACAATATTGCTAAGTTGGTTTGCTAACTCTTGAACGTGTTCATGAAAAGGAGGAAGCGATTCAACAATCACCTCTAATTCTTCTGTTAAATCATGAGCTTGATCCTGTAGTGATTGTAATTCAAAAAGATGCTTTTTAGCGATTGGCAATTCATTTCTCGCTTCCTCAATTGTGACAACTTTACATCCTTCAGGAATTGCAAGAAGTGCCATTTCGTCTAACAATTCTGTTAGACTCATTGGTTGTCCAGCAAGTGGAGGAAGTTGGTAATCGTCATCCATGGTTGCACACTTTCAATGAGACTTATTCAATTATGTGGTTGAATCGTATCAGAAGATGTTGTTTTCTCGTCAATATTTGAAAAACGGTCAGAGAATTTGAAAGCAAGTAATCCAAGTAGAGTAACCCAAACTATAATCTCAATTCCTATTACAATCCAAGCAAAAACCCCCAACGAATCAAGAATAACGTTGGCATCATAAGGAATGCCATATTTCGCCATGTACACAGATTGTGAGAATAATGATGCCCCAAACCATACGAAAATCGCATACCAACAAATTGTTGTTAAAGGCCAGTCATCTACCCGGGTATCTCTTTCCACGCTGTTACATGGTCTTCAAAGATATTAAATGGTTCGTTTTATTGTATCAATATGGTAAAATTTCATCAATGTGCAATGCTTATCCGCTTAAATCGTTAAGCGCCGAGTCTATCGCCTGAATCCATTCTGGTGCTAATGCATCCTCACCACCGGATTCTTTCAAACGATTTTCATAGTGTTTTGCTTCATCCGAGTTGTTCAAAAATTGGTGAATTTTGTTCAATGCTAACCAAGCCATTGGGTTTAGGTGTTCTTCTTCTAGGTCCCACGCTTTTTCAAAACATGCAATGGCACCCCTTTCATTTGTGATCTGCCCCTTTTGTAGTGCGAAAAGACCCGCTTTTGACCAAGCGAGTGGAAGCCTTCCGATCAGCAGACCTCTAAATACCAACCATACTTGACAAAGACCAATAATTACTATCATAACAAAGGCAAAAATTTCTTCCAACGTCGATAAATTTGGCCATTGAATTGACATAAATGCTGTAGCTGCAACGGAAAAAAGAACTCCCGCAAATGGAGCAACGATTACCTCTTCCCTTGTAACTAACATATTTCTTACACCTCTAAAAAGTCCGAAAGAACCGAGCATCAACAAAACTACGATATGTGCATTAACGCTTGTTGGCCGAGGTGCGGTTTCACCGATTGCAAACAAAAATGCAATCATTACCAAAATGAGACCAAATCTTCTGGAAGGCCCTGGGAAGGGTTGACGGGGACTCAGTAGTAATAGGCAGATTGCAACGGCGAATTCCAATAATAAGAACCACCATGTCTCCATAACCAAGCCTGTCCTGTTGCATTATTGATACTTTGTTAGTCCTTATGGTATGAACTACCTTTCAAAATTTCAGATGCGCGGTATAACTGTTCAATCAAGATCACGGAGGCTAACTCATGCGGAAAGGTTAGTTTTGACAGAGATATTTTTTGATTTGGAAGTCCTTTGGGAAAACCACTTGCAGGTCCAACTGCAAGGTGGATGTCATCAGAAGATAATTGCCACTCATTGAATTTTGTAGCAAATTTTCGAGAAGTCATAATATCACCTCCCTCATCTAACAAAATTGTGTTTTCACTGAGTTTTGTTAGGTATTCTACTGTTGTTAGTTTTGAGTTATGGTACTCAATTTTTATTTTGTTTCCGAGCCTTTTAGAATAGTCATCAATCATATCTGACATTCTCCTGTCAGAAGGTTTGCCATGAAAATGAACGAAGATGCGCCCCATAACCTGCCCAACAGGTTCACCCCCAAGACTATTGACATCGACCTACTAGGGGTAACAATGGGTTGGTGGCCATTTGGAAAAAAGTCTCACAGCAGGAAAATTCCTGATGTAATTCGAAGAGATACTCGTACTTGGTTGACTGATTTACAAGAACTTTGTGAAAAAAATTTCGACAACCCTGAAGAGGCAAGGCGTCAGATTAGACAAATGGCAAATGAATGGAAAGACGCCAATGATGAAGGAATAATGGACGACTCGTTATTTGAAGGATTGAATATGCGAGCATACAGGCTATTGAATTGTGAAGATGACGAATTTAACGATTGGTTGGATAACCTTAGTTTTTGGAAACCTGGCTGGCGCCCAGAGGGACTTAAAGATACGGATGAATCATGAAGGAGACCTATTTGGCGTAGAACATGGGGAGCGTTGGAAAGCTACACATGCTGTATACTTGCCCATTCTGTTGGAAGGTTAGAAGCCTTCTTGAACACTTGGGCTTAGAATATGAGGCGGTTCAGGTAAATCCTATGAAAAGTAAGAAATTGCCGAGTGCGCCAGAATGGAAAAAAGTCCCAGTTTGGGTTGATTCGAGTGAAAATATACATGTAGACTCCACACCAATAATGAAGCAAATTGATTCTGCACACAATGCTGGCCAATTATGGGAAGACGATGATGAAAAACGCCGTGACAAATGGATGAACTGGGTGGATACCAAGCTTTCGAAGGCTACTATACCAATATTGTACGGTTCGATAACGTCAGCACTAACCACGACCAGAAGGGTTTCAAAATTAGAAAAATTTGGGTTCTTTTCTAAGAGGATTTACGCCTGGGCAGGGTTCCCAATAATGTGGGGAATTATTGCAAGAAAACGTGTCAAAAACGACGGTCGAACTCCAAAAAAATTGTGGCATGACCTCTTAACAGAGTGGACAAATTCATTCAATGGAAAAACATTTTTTGGAGGAGATTCACCTAATTTAGTAGATATCGCCGCTTTTGGATATGTTCGTTCAATATCTCCTTATCCACAATTTTCAAAGATTGAAGAACACAAAAATGGTATGGAATGGTATAGGGCCGTAGAACAAACAATGAGGGTTTGAAATGACACCAGATAACGGGTCAGTTGACCTGAATTTGCTCCCTATCAAATCATGCAAAATATTCCTTGGAACGAATAAGGGAGGGTGGGTGCACGCAAATGAGCGCCCTAGACATCAGGTGTCTCTGCCTACATTTGAAATCTCAAGCGACATAATCACAAAAAAACAGTTCAACTCGGTTATGGGAATTGGAGATTCACAAGATGGTTATCAAGACATGATTACAACGGATATGATCGCAGAATTCTGCAATAAATTATCAGCTGAACATCAACATGAGGTCAGATTACCCTCCCAGTCTGAATGGGAAGCCGCTAAACAAAATCTGCATCTACCTCCTGGTTGGACCGAACTACTCGCAGATGAGGCAACTGGCAATCACAGAGGTGCTCCTCTAGACGGGAGGCCAAGAACTGGAGAAATGATCGGTCCACTATCGGGTCACAGAACCTCTCAATCAGCTCACCCAACAAAAAAGGGAATCTACGCAAAGGTCACAACACCCGGAGACAGGCCTCTTCCAAAGGTCGGGTTCAGAGTGGTGGTTTCTCCGTTGCGTGAAGGAGATGTCAAGCGTGTCCCTGAAAATGCAAATCTTACAGCCAACATCAAAAGCGAAATTTTCTGGATTTCCATTATTGGAATTATTCCAAGTTTCTGTATCCCAATCATTCGGGGCTTTGGCTCATATGCGATTGACGGGTGGGCAAATCTACTATTCGGAGGCCTATGTGTTGGTTTTGTATCTGGAGCATTTTGGAGACCAAAAAGACCAACTTGGTATCTTGATGATAACGACCAAGTTAGTCAGATGAAAGATTAGACCAGTAAGATTCTTTGCGAATCGCATCCAATGCACAGATTGCGGCCATGTTTAGTATGTGCCTTACACCATCTGCTCTAGCCAATAGTTGAACAGGTCTATTCAATCCATCGAGAATAGGGCCCGTCATTTCAGCGTCTCCCAATTTTTCCAATAGCTTGTAAGCGATATTAGCAGAAACTAAATTTGGACAAATTAATACATTTGCAGGTCCATCAAATTCCATGAATGGATATTCTGTTTGTACATCCATGTCTAAGGCAGTGTCCGCCTGCATTGGCCCATCAATAATCAAGGAAGGGTCCATTTCCCTTGCCAATTCGACGGCATCTTCGATTCTCTCCGAACGCTGACTTCTACTGCTACCAAAATTAGAGAATGACAACATTGCTACTTTGGGCTCAACACCAAATCTTCTAGCGACCTTCGCTGTTTGAACCGCAATGTCTGCAAGAGCTCGACTATCGGGGTACACGTTGACTGTAGCATCACCTAAGAAAATCAGTCTCCCTTTGACTACCATCATGTAACATCCGATTGCACAGTGACTGTCCTCATCTGAACCAATGACTTCTAAACAAGGTCGCAGTACATCTGCATAGTTCCTACTCACCCCTCCCAAGAATCCGTCTGCATCTCCTGATTCTACCATTTGCGCTGCGAAATATGACCTACTCTTGAGCAGTCTTTGAGCATCAACGATTGTCATTCCTTTTCTCGATCTATTTTCAAATAAGGCGATGTCGTAATTTCCGATTCTTCTATCATCATACCTAGGGTTGATTATTTCGCAATCTATCTCTATCCCTAATTCATCCATTTTTGATTTGATACTTTCTAAATTACCAAGCAAAATGGGTTCGCATATCTTTTGCTCCATACATTGGGCGGCCGCTCGTATAACCTTTTCATTATCACCTTCTGGGAATACAATTTTCTTTCCTTTTCCTTTAACTTGGTTGAATACACCTCGCATCACTGAATATGACATTCCAAGTCTTGCTTCCAACGATTCCCTGTATCGTTGTTTGTCAAATTCTTCTGGAGTTAGGGCGGCAATACCTTCATTCACCGCTGCTTCTGCAACATCTGCTGCTTCCCAAATCAATACCCTTCTATCGAATGGTTTTGGAATAATATATTCTGGTCCGTATTGCATTACTTCACCAGCATATGCGTGGGCTATGTAATCTGGAACTGGTTCCTTTGCAAGTGCCGCTAATGCTTTAGTGGCTGCCATTTTCATTCCTTGAGTAATATCTCTAGCTCTAACGTCTAATGCACCTCTAAATATGTAGGGGAACCCAAGAACGTTATTGACCTGATTTGGGAAATCTGACCTTCCTGTAGCGATAATTGCGTCGTTCCTTACAGCAAGTACTTCATCGGGCATAATTTCTGGAGTTGGGTTTGCTAAGGCAAAAATTATTGGTTTTTCAGCCATTTTTGAAACCATCTCACCTGTAACTAATCCTCCTCTTGACAGCCCAAGGAATACGTCTGCCCCAACCAGCGCATCTGCTAAATCTCCTTCAGGTCTATCTGCGGCATAACGTGCTTTGTACTCATTTAATTCTCCAGCATCTAATCGTTTTTTTGTCATAATTCCTTGTGAATCACACATCAAAATATTCTTGATATCCACTCCCAATGCCACATAGTGATTTGCGCAAGCAATAGCTGATGCTCCAGCCCCTGCGACTACGACCTTGATTTGTGAGATATCTTTTTCTTGCAGTTCAACTGAATTAAGTAAAGCGGCTCCAGATATTATTGCTGTACCGTGTTGGTCGTCATGCATAACCGGAATGTTAGTTGCTTCTGCGATGCGTCTTTCGATTTCAAAGCACTCTGGGGCTTTTACATCCTCGAGATTAATACCGCCAAAAGTAGGTGCGATATTGCAAACCGTTTTGATGAATTCTTCCGGGTCCTCGGTACCTACTTGAATGTCGAATACATCGATGTCTGCAAATGTCTTCAAAAGTAATCCTTTTCCTTCCATTACTGGTTTTGACGCTAGGGCACCAATATTACCCAAACCTAGCACTGCAGTACCATTTGATATCACTGCAACTAAATTCCCTTTTGATGTGTATCGATATGCGTCATCGGGATTTTCTGCGATTTCAAGACAAGGATATGCCACTCCCGGAGAATAAGCTAACGATAGTTCCTGGGCTGTTGAATGTGGCTTCGTTGGAACTACCTTGATCTTACCTCTTGGATTAGATTCATGATAATCTAAAGATTCTTTTTTTAGTGTATTTTCACGCCAGTCATTATCCATAGCGTTCCCTCAAAATGATTCTCGATATCATAAGGCGTTTGACCTTTGTGTGTTTTTTTGGAAAAATAGTGGGATAAAGCTAATTAAAATGCACAACCATATTACTAAATTTGATGATATTTTACCTCACAATCAAGACACGACTTCAAATACCATTGATTGCGGATAACGCAATATGAAAAAGCGTAGCAGGGTTTATGATGACGGCCTCGCATCGTCAAAATCAATCTCGCTAGTAACGCTAATGTTGATCGCGACTCTATCTCCATTACTTACTTCACCTATCGTAAGTGCTCATGATGGACCAAATGAAACAATATGGCCTAAACAGGGTTCAGAAGACACTGGGTGGTACTACCTAAATGCCACTGGGGCCAATCCTTCCAATGGTTCTCAAGCCATAGCAGACTGGATGCTAAATTTTGCACCAGGCGCCCAACTAGAGAATATTACAATGGAAATACGTGTAGATGGTTCAGACGATGTAACAGCATATAACCCAATGTTGATTTCACCAGATACTGGTCAAGTTCTATTCGATTGGAATGGAAATGGTTGGCTTGGGCAAACGTTTGAATTCGATTCAAACAATCCCCATCAAGGCAGACTATCTCCGAATGCCGATGTTGGAGCGACTGTAACCCTTCCCTCTGGTGCTGAAATAACAGACTTCATCCTCGAAGTTCTCTCTCCTGCAGACCCGTTTACCTCGCTAATGCCGGTCGATATCGACATTTCTGATTATGCAATTCATCCGAGCGATGGTAGAATGTATCTCGCAATTGAAGATTATATCCTTATTCTTGATGCCAATTCTTCTCCAAACATCATTGACTTATTTAGAATAGATAACGCTGATGCTGATTCGATAATTTACGATCTTGAGATTGATGCAAGTAACAACCGAATGTTAGTTGCGACCTCTGGCAATGGCATAAAATCAGTTAATCTGTCTGATACCTCGTACAACACTGACCTACCTGGCGAACCTTCGGGTAAGATTTTCACGGAACTTCACATTACATCAACAGGAGTTCTAATGGCAATTAGCGAATCTGGTATTTTCAGAATAAACACCGCTGGAACTGGATGGACTTTGGAACAGGCTGTAGACCCATCAAATTGGCCTCTTGGGACCCCTTCAACTTCATATGAAAACAACAACATCTTGTATGTAGCAATAAACGGAGGAGGCGTTGCTAGATGGGACATATCGTCGAACACACCTCTATCTCCTTGGACAACAGCAAATGTTCTACATTCAGATTATGTAACTGACTTCTTATTGGTTGGAAATCAATTATTCATTTCATCTGAAGATAACGGAATTGCCAGACATGATTTGAACGGTAATTTTTGGCTTGCAAATTGGAATAGCGGTAACTGGCTTACCTCTGATAACGTAGTGGGCATGACAATTACAAACAATCAAGTGCAAATTTTAACCACGGATGCAGTACAATACTACAACACAAATTCCGGTTCCTTCACTTCCTCAACATCACTATCCTCGCTTGGTTTCCTCAACGAAGGGTCAGACATACTATTTTGGCCGACATCGGGGAGCAGGAGCCCCACTTCTGACACTGTTCTTGTTACAGACGGTAGCGCTATTATGGCAAAACTTGAACCAGCTAATAGTCCAGTATACTCGGGAGATTTAGTCATTGGAAGCGGACCATCGTCTGGAAGTATGAGTGATGCAATGCAATTCAACGGAGTTGTTTATGTTGGAAGCTCAAACTACCTCGATAGGTATTCAATAAACCAGGCTAGATGGCTACCATCTGTAGATGTCGGCTCAGAAATTTCAGCGTTAGTAAATGATGGATTAAACGTATTTGTTGCTACAGAAGATGCTGGTGTCAAAATTGTGAATCAGCAGGGACTCATTATCGATACTTGGGATACAAATGATGGACTCGCTGCAAACTCAATAACAGGAATTGATGTTGAGGGGGATTACGTTGCGGTCATTCACCAACAGGATGGTGCTACAGTTTTCAACAAATCAGACCCTGCATCGGTAATCAATTTGGCCACCGGAAATAGCGAAATCGATTCCAACTCACCAACCGGAGTTGCAATTCATAATGGAGTTGCATACATTGGTACTGCAGATGATGGATTGAACAGGTATGTCATCAGAAACAACACTTTCCTTGGTTCATGGGTCTCAACTGGAATAAACGACGTAGACTATGCGCCAGTAGCTGTATTTGGAACAAATCCACAAATTCTTCACCTTGGATTACCGGGTTACGGTGTTGCCCGTAAAGACCTTTCAACTGGAGAAATTCTAACGCCTTTCACTCAAGTTCCAGACAGAGGTAGCCCTGGTCAATACGAAATCTTGCCAAACAACTTCATTCTATCAATCGGAGCAAACCAAAACCAAGGCACTCTCTTTATTGGGACTACAGATGGTGCCGTTATGTGGGACGGTAGCGGAGCTACAGAATTAACCACAGGCGGATTCAATGGCGGATGGGCGACAAACCCTTCACAACATTTTGGTTTCGTGTTTGATGGAAGTACGACCTATTCCGCCACCAATATTGGGGTTTGTTACTATTCGACAACCACAATCCAAGATTGTATCAATGCCCAAGATGGAATGCCAAATTGGGGCGTATATTCTATCGGTATAAACAGTACGACTGTATTTGGAGGTACTAATTCAGGAGTAGGATTAATTGACAAGTCATCAAAAACCGTAACCGGCACTTGGACTGCGGGAGTTGTCTCGAATAATGCCTTAATCGAAGTTATTGACGGAATAGCCTTCATTGGTTTAGATGGACTTGGGGTTGCAAGGTATGATATTGCAAATGATGCTTGGCTGACTACTTGGACAGAAAACAATGTCCTTGATGCTGGAAATGAAGACATCACCGGTCTGGTGGCCGATATCCGACCTGGGCATATCTGGGTTGGCGGAGGCGATGGTTTTCAATTAATCAATATCTCAACTGGTGCAGAAGTTTATGATATAGAGAAAACAAATTCTCTCTACATTGGTTCTGGAGACCCGTATGACATGATGATCTATGGTGACACGCTATACTACCATCAACAATTCAGCTCGGACAGCGTTTACAGAATCGATATCGTAAATTTCACGAGCAAATCTATCTTGGACGCAGGCGCTCAAGTTGACGAAAATGGTGGCGACGTGTATACCTTGAATATCATCGACGACCTACTGCATGTTTCAGTCGCAAGTGGCCAATGGTGGAACACAGAGGGCAGTGGTGGTATTGCAATATACAACCTTACATCAAACACATGGGAGATCGAACTACTTGCTGAAGGTTCAGTAAACAGGGTAACTTCTCACATATCTTCGAATGGAATTGAATGGGTTTCATGGGGAGAAGAAAAACTGGAAGCGTTTTACTCCAACGGTACAAAGATTGGGCAGTGGGATGACACGGACATCGCATTCCCAATCAGAGAAATTGTCGAATATGACGGAGAAACTCTCTTCGCAACGGAGGATGGAGTCGCTAGATATGACGAATCGTCCATGCAGTGGCTTTCAATTTGGCAACCCGGCTCTGGTCTTCCAAATAGCGCAGATGACATCGTGTATGAAATGTGGACTGATGGAAGTAGCCTCGTTATTGGGACCGCTGCGCCTCAAGGTTGGAACGGAATAGATGGTGAAATATTACACCTTGATGCCACAGGAACTTGGACCTCGTGGGATGGGGGTAGCAATGGAATTCCAAACGGTTATCCAATAGCAATGACGGAATGTAATGGTATGCTTCACGTCGCTATCACCGCAAACAACGGCGGAGTTGCACGATTTGACCTTGGAAATAACACCATAAAGACATCATTTACAGTTCAAAGATTAGATGACGGCACAGCAGCAGCTGTCGCTTGTGACGATGCAAATAACATTCTATACATTGGTTACCGTGACCAAGGGGAACCAATATCACGATATGATTACAACACAAATACTTGGTTGTCTTCCCTGACTTCATCCTCGCACAACATACCAAGCGATCCACTATGGTGGGGTGCAATGGAATATTCAAACGGAAAATTAGCTATCGGATACGACATAGGTTCTACTGGAGATAATGTAATTGGTGGAGGTTATGCCTTAATTTCCGCCAACGGAGCTACTGCCGGCATGGCAAGTATACTTTCAACAGGTTCTGCAGTAACATCTCTTGATTGGATGGGAGCGACTTTACTAATTGGGCAAGCTGGGGGAACATCTGGATATTCTCACGTAGATACACTGAATCAACTTGGACAAAATGTGATTTACTCTTATCCGAGCCTCGTGAGCGGGTTAATCACCGCAATTGCCGGTAACTCAACTCACCTTTGGGCGGCTTCAGGTTCCTGGCAAAACACTGGAAGTGGATTATTACAAGGGATTAGAAATTCAGATGGTTCAGTGACGTGGCAAAAAGGCTGGACTATTCCTGCAAGTGCCGACCCTTATGACATGGAATTAGTTGGTGAAATGCTATACATTACAACAGATAATCGCGGACTCAGTGTTCTGAATACGACTTCTGGAACTCTACAAAAATTATCCAATGGAATACACAGTTTCCACGACCAAATGATGAAAATAGGTGATGATTTATTCATTGGTTTGCAAGGTACAACATCAACATCAGCAGGAATACAAGTCTACAATACTACCACCAACAACTACACCAGTGGAAAATTGATTGCTGGTTTGCCTTCTGATAATATCAATGGTTTTGTTTCGAGCTCTTCTTCAAGCGGTCAAGAAATGATTTACATCGCAACAGACAACGGAATCGGTAGATGGAACAGTAGCGGATTCAAATGGGAAACGTCAATTACTGCTCTTGACGGATTGCCCATCTCCTATACAGAAGACATTGTTGAAGATGGAAACGGAATAATCTGGATTGCCACACCCAGAGGTTTGTCAAGTTACAACCCAACCACAATGGCAATTTCAACATTGAACCCTGCAAGTGGCTTGATGGGAACATCTACTTGGGGACTGACCACCTCCACCATAAACATTCAAGGGCAAGGCTCGCAAGAATACGTATTTGTTTCCCATGACGGTAGAGGAACGGACAGACCTGGTGTCTCACAGATAAATCCAAGCACAAATTCGGTTTCAGCACAACACCAATTTGACCAGTTGCCTTCAAACTCTGTTACTGCTGTGACTTCTGACCTCTGGGGAGTTCACATTGCTACAGACACAGGCCCTCTAACTCAGTGGGTTAGGGGAACAAACCTGTTTTACTCAAGTGCAAATGCAGCCTTAATGCAAGATTGGCCAATTTATTCAATGAGATCAGACGGCAATTATCTGATAGCATTCGGCACAGATGGGGCTACTGTTTTGTCTGTTGGAAATGGTTTCAACCCTTCATCGATATATTCAACCTACACAGAACTGGATACAAACGGCGGAAGTGTCACATCCAATTCACTGGTTGTAATCGCAACTTCAGACGGGCTCAAAATATATGATTTGAATAGCGGAAGCGAGTACGAAACTACTACTTTGAGAAGAGCTGACCC
Source organism: Methanobacteriota archaeon (assembly GCA_038130705.1). Lineage (GTDB taxonomy): Archaea > Thermoplasmatota > Poseidoniia > Poseidoniales > Poseidoniaceae > MGIIa-K1. The sequence goes on from JAYPOA010000011.1 coordinate 16,422, forward strand.
TCTTTCGCTCGGATTCCAAATGCAATTCCAAGATGTTTCAAATTACACGCACCCTGGCATGCAATTTAATCTCGTTGAACAAGGTTCTACAATCAATGTTTCCGAACAAGGATTTTCAGATTTGCATGGCGTAATGATGCAAACTGCTCCACTAACAATTTCATCACCGGTTGGTGGGTCTGCGACATGGGCAAAATTAATTGAAATGAAGTGGAATGCTACGCTAAATATTTCTTCAGACCCTAATTTACAATCCAACTTACAATATATCGTTGATAACGGAATTTTACTTAACGGTACAAGACACGTAAATTTGAGACTTCAATCTACAGTTAACAGTAGCATGTGGGTGAAATTGTCTTATGATTGGTACAGAACTGAAACGCCGATTCAAGGCATATCCCTGTGGGATAGGCCAGATGATGGTGGTTCTACTTTAATTGCAAATTGGACTTTAGTGCACGATGAAGATTTCTCACGATACCTTGTCTTCCTCAACGAAGGACCATGGGATTCCCAACCAACGATAGCTGACCTCCAGCCAAGAACTCCTGATGCTTCGGTAAGTATCCACTCTCGGCTACAGACTGAAATATCAACTTTGAACAATATTGCTTTACAAGATGGAGTGGAGTATTATGCAGTTGTTGTTGTGGAATATAATGATGGAAGATTTGGAACTCCATCAGCACCGTTTGGTCCCGCAACTCCAACAGATGAAGTCCCCGCCCCTCCAGAGTGGGCTAACGCTTACACCGGTGAAGAATACGTTGCAGAGGATGGAGAGGTATTCCTTGAATGGTCTCAATGTACCGCTATTGACCTCTCTAGCACTCGAGTGTATGCTTCAAAGACAGATATTAACGATGTAATTGGCTTACAAGTTCACTCTGAACTTTCACCTCAAGTTGGCAATGCTTCTACAATTATGTTAGAATCTGATTCAGTATTTTGGTTAGGATTGACATGTTACGACAACAGTGGTCAAGAAGATCTCGCAAATGCCACTATTATCGGACCGATTGTACCAAATGGGGGTATTGACGATGGCGTCCCTCCTCCAAAATTATCAGGGGTTTGGGCAGAAGATGTTCCAAATGATGACGGCGGTAGAGTCCAAATAGGTTGGACAGAATCATCTGAGAGCGATTGTGCTTTCGTACGTGTTTACATGAGACCGATTTTAGATAATGAGCTAACTCCCCCGACAAATGTTGATGATTTCTCGGATGCTGGAATCGTGCCTGATTGTGTAACAAATATGACAATTATCGACTCACTAAACGATTTCCCACTCGTCGATGGGCAAGATTACTGGATTGGAGCAGTAGCCTTCGATAACTGGCTAAACGGCGATACCGGGGATGTAACTATCCTTCAAGTCACTCCATACGTCAACAACATAAATGGCGCATCAATACCAGAGAGAATAACTGAATTGAACGCATGGGACCACCCTGAAGATGACGGTACCGCAATTGACGTCTCTTGGGCTCCATCGGAGGTTGATGATTTCGATTATTATGTGATATGGGTATCTGAACATGACCTCACTGACATCAGCGATTTCTGGCAAATTTCTGGAACCGAGCCAGGTATTTGTGGTTGCATTGTAATGGACAAACAGTGGATTGACACCTCGAAGAGTCCAATACAACTGACTATCAACACAGCATTGTATGGAGGCGATAGTCTACAAGAAAGTCTTCCGAGTCAAATCATTCCAAATGTTGAACTCAACGTAGCGGTTACCGTACATGACATCAAGGGCAATGTCTACCTTAATGATTTGAACACTGCAGTTGTTACTCCAGTTAACAATCAAATAGATAGCCAGGCGCCTGAAAGGTTAGAAGATATTTCTCTATATGACCGACCAAATGATGATGGTACTGCAGTGATGTTAGAATTCGCATTATCGAAAGATAGTGATGTTGCATATTACGAAATTTATGCGGCGGCCTACTCCTATACGTCAGTCGGACAGGGGGGAGCTGATGGTCCTACTTTGCCAATAATGACTGTTGATAGAGACCCAGAATTACCCCTCACCATAGAGATTCTTGCATTCGATACGCTGGTTGTTCCAAACCTACCAGTTACCGTTGCTATTGTTCCAGTTGACTGGGCAGGTAACGCAATCAGAACTGACCTCGTTACGGCTACAGCAATTTCCATAGATGATGGAATTGCTGGCGATGGAGCATACCTTCCTGACATAACGGGAATTGAACTATCTTGGGATAATGGAGACATTATCGTTTCATGGGAACACACTGATGATTCATCCGTCAGAGGATATCACATTTACATCTCAAGTAACGAATTTACATCGACTAATGATGCTGATTTTGTTGGAGAGCAAATGGTCTCAAATTCCTTCACCATCTCCAGTTTAGATTATGTTGATCTAACAAATGAATCTGCATGGTGGGTCGCAGTTTCCGCTATGGATGAAGTATTAAACAAAGAAGATGTAAAATCGGTAATGATTGCTGCAGAAAGTGATTCTAGCGTCGGACCTGACTCAGAAGAAAAACCGACCAACGAATTAGGTGAAATTTTCACGACAAATAACCTTCTGATGGCTATGGCGGCATTAATCATTCTCGTACTGTTAGTTCTCGTCGTGAGAGGTGGCGGTAGCAGCAAAAAATCGAGAAGGAACAAAGATTACGAATTACAAGAAGCAACCTGGGGCATACAAGCAAGACAAGGATGGGACGACGTAGGAACATTTGGAGGATTGGACACAACCCCCGTCGCACCACCGCCTCCTGCTATCAAACCAGTTGTACAAAATGACATATATGCCGCCGCGGAAAGGATTCAACAACCTTCACAAAATCAAACACAATTCGGTTTTGAGCGACCACAACAACAGCAGTCTCGGCAGAATGAGATAGACACTTCTTTCTTGGATGACCTGCTGTGATGTACCAATGAGTGGCCCGAAAAGCGCTGTCTTTACCACGGTGAGAGCCAGAAACGGGACCTTGTTTCATTATCCATTACATCTTGAAAGGCTTGAAAGGCATGCAGGAATTCTAGGCCTAAAAATGCCAGAAATTGAAATTCCTAATGATCTTGAAGGTTTGGTTAGAATTCAAATCGACGAAAATGGATTCAGTTATCAAGTAAAACCGTTCTACCAGAAGGCGCACATGGAAGCTGAAGGAATTTCATTTCCTGCACCCAGATGGACAAGAAAAATTAACGGAACAAAGCACGGAGATTGGGAGCCTTATCGAGAGATTACTACTCAAGTTTTCCAAAAAGGGGCAGATGTTGGCATCTTAATCCATGATCATTGCATAATCGACGGCGACAGAGTCACTCCTATTGTCTTGGATAATGATGGCGTTGTTTGGATTAGTGAACCATCGCTTGGCGGGGTAGATTCTGTTACTTTTACCGTCTGTAAACCATTCATCGAGAATGCCGGTTTTGTAATATCCAAAGGAAGATTAAATGAAAAGTTAGTTGCGAACTGTAAGGAGATAGTGTTACTTGGTTCTGGAATGGGTGCGGCGCGACTTGTAACGCTGGATGATGTAGAAATCGGTGACGGATCCAATAACCTCCAAACTATCTGCATGGAGGCTTTAGGTGAGGGTTGGCTATGATTGACAGATTAATTTCTACAAAAGGGGATAGGATTCTATTCCTTTCTGGTGGCCCAAAAACTCATCTTGCAACAAAGAATTTGTTTGCATCAGACCTTAACTATCGCGTGATAATTAGACAACCCGAGATCTCCCCGCAAAGAACACACTCTCCTCTAAATGGTGAAACTATCTTAGACAGTAATAAACCAGATTTTAATGTTGAATTGCAAAATAAAATCGGTGATAGATGGGAAGCTATCGAATCATTTACTGAATCAAAATTAAATCAATTATTTCGCAAACTAATACCCCATACCCCATTTGGTAGTAAATGGGCAGGTGCATTAGCTTATGATCTGGTTCAATGGACACAACCAATTAAACTTCAATATCCCCCCCAAAAAGACTCCGTTTTGGGAATTTTATGGTTGGTAGATGAATGGATTGAAGGTGATTGCGTCATACCAGAAATAGATAATTCTCAAAGAGTTGAAGACGAAACAACCTCACATTCTGACGATGAGCATGCAAAGATAGTGTCCCAAATTCGAAGTTCAATTAATGCCGGAGAATTATACCAGTTAAACTTCGGGAGAACTTGGAAAGGTAGCTTACAGGAAGACCCAGCAACCATTTTTCATAGACTTGCGATTAGTAATCCTGCACCGTTCAGTGGTTATATCGAAGCCTCAGATTTGGGAATCGCATTGGTTTCATCCTCACCTGAAATACTGCTTCAAACAGAAGGTAAGCATGTTATGACGGCACCGATTAAAGGTACAAGGCCAAGAGGGGCAGATGTAGACCAAGAGGCACTTCTCCGGCAAGAATTAGTGTATGACAAAAAAGAGAGAGCGGAACACAGAATGCTCGTTGACTTAGAAAGAAATGACCTTTCAATAGTTTGCGAACCAGGTACTGTAAAACAAACAAGATTTGATGTCGAGGCATACTCGAATGTTCAACACTTAGTTTCACAAATATCTGGAACTCTGAAACATGATTGTGACGGGATGGATGCATTGCAAGCACTTTTCCCCGGTGGAAGTATAACAGGATGTCCGAAAACTGTAGTTTGCGCTGCAATAGACGAACTGGAAGGTAAACCGCGTTCGTTTTGGACTGGTTCTATGGGGTGGATCGATGTTCACTCTGGCGATTCTACCTGGAATATTATGATTAGAACCCTTGAGGCAAGAAAACAAGATAATGTCTGGCAAGGTAATGTTATGGCTGGTGGTGGCATCACCATAGATAGCAATCCAAACTCCGAGGTTGCTGAAGCCACATGGAAAGCGTCAGCCCTCAGGCGAGCTTGTAGCTGGTTGAAGGCCGATAGCGTATCCGTGCCACAAGGAGACCTGGGGATTTATCCTCTGTATCTTGAACAGAAGTTACCCGAGGTTTTGAACAAATTTGACCTCGAAGTTGCCTTTATTGACAACCTTGATTCATTTAGTTACAATATCATTCACTATCTAGAAATTTTAGGATGTAAAGTGGAAGTGATCGATGGTAGAGGGCCAATAAGAGATTTCAATCATGACGCTGTAATCATAGGACCGGGGCCAGGGAGACCAGAAATTTCACCAATCAGTTTGCACGCTGCAAATCTTGAAATCCCTACTTTAGGAATTTGTCTCGGCCATCAAGCAATCGGTATGACGAGAGGGATGGACCTTGTTGAAAGCCCATTTGGACCAGTTCACGGAGTCCCATCTGAGATTCATTCGAGCGGTTTGGGTTTGATTGATGAAGGTAAACACCTCATGACGAGATATAATTCTCTTGTTCTTTCTGGAAATGGAGATTTAGACATAACATCAACTGATGAAACCGGCACTCTTCCTATGGAAATAAAGGATGGCAATACATTCGGTATACAATTTCATCCTGAGTCAATCGGGTCTGAAAACGGGATTGAAATCCTAAGGCGATTTTTGCATATAGTAGCGCATTCTTGAAGTGGGGTCTCTTTATCGCTTGATACATGCCGACCTGTCGCCATTGCTACAGTACATATCCGCGTGAACAATTTATACACGGTAACGGTCCAAAATCGCAAGTATGCGTTAGATGCGGTCTTGAAAAGGGGCTCGTCACTAAACACGAAATTGCATCTTACTATGACGACTCGGTTGCAAATGCAAGATTTTCCGCTCTTGCTAGAAGATGGTCTCCATTAATGTGGTTAAGCATTCTTTGGATTGTGTGGATTATGTATCTTGGCGACGTAGACCCATGGGGTTTGTACTCACTAATTCTTCTTGGCGCATTCACATTAATCGTACCTGTTTACATGATATTTTATTCATCAAGGCATTTGGCTATAATGTCAAGACTTACCCCTGATTACGAAAGACCGAAAGGTCACTGATTAAGATAGGCTGGTGAATTTGTGTCTAATGATTCATCAGATGATGGCATTTTGGATGCGATTGTTTTCGATGAGACAAATAGCCAAAAACAGATTCTCGCAATCATTTTAGCGACCTTAATGGTCTCCGCCGTTGTCCTATACTTTGCAACAGACTCAGATAACTCATCTTTGCTCTTTTTTGGTGAGGAGGAAGAAAATAGAAGCGATATTTTCGTAACTGGCCCTGATGGTTATCCAGTTGACATCGAACCTATCGAAATGAGTTTCATCGCAAGTGACGTTGGTGAGGACGCACCTGAACCCAGTGTTGGAATCACTTCGACAGGGTGCGTATTTTTCATCGCACTTGAGAAAGTGATGCGGTCCTGCGATAGTGGAATTTCTTGGGAAGAGGTCCAGGGTCCAGCATGCTCACCAACTACGAGTGACCCTTATGGATGGGTAGACCCGATAACTGACAGAGTTTTCGGAGTTCAAATGATAGGTCTCGAAACTTCTTGGATTTGTTGGAGTGATGATGATGGTGAAACCTGGCAAGGAAACCCACACGATTCTGGCACTACTCCAATCAATGACCACATCAAGTTAGCTACCGGGCCTTGGACTGATGCCGGCTTGTATGGCAGTATTGGTCAAATCACTGGCAGTACTATATACGAAACTGCTGTCTATTATTGCTACAATAAATTAGCAGGAATATTCTGTTTCACAAGTTTTGATGGTGGAGCAACCTTCGAAGCCGGAGGACAAATTATTGGTTTGGCAACAACGAACGGAGGATTGCATGGAGCAATAACAACTGCACCAGATGGAACTGTATACGTCACTCCTCGTGTTGAAACACCAACTGTAATCGTTTCCAAAGATAACGGATTTTCTTGGTTTGAGAGAACTATGGGGGAAGATGTTAGTACACCATATCCAAGAAAAAACTCCGAGGTATCTACCGACACTCAATCTAATGCATATCACGTTTGGACCGGCGCTGATGAAGGAATTTACCTTGCCAGAAGTGTCGATTCAGGAGAAACATGGGAGCAAGAAAGTCTCAGAATTAGCCCAATTGAGGTTATCTCCACTGCATTCCCTCAAACGGATGCTGGCGACCCTGGCAGATTTGCAGTTACCTACCTTGGAAGCGAAAACGCATCACTTCTTGAAACACCAGACCTGGATGGAAACCCTTGGGACGGAAACGGGCATTATGCCCCTAACGAAGTCCATTACTACCTTTATGTCACATTCAGCGTCAATGCGTTAGATGAAAACCCAGTTTTCCACACCAGAAGAATCTCAAGTGACCCTATCCAAATTGGAGCTATATGCCTTAACAGCGGAGATTGTAGAAGTGATCAAGGTGGATCAAATAGGAACCTCCTTGATTTCAATGACCTTCATATCGATAGAGAAGGGCGTGTTTACATCGCAATTGCAGATGGTTGTACTGGAGAATGTGCAACAATGGAATCACCTACACCTGCTGATTCCAGAGACCGAAGAGGTTTCCTATACATGCTCGACTATGGGCCAAGCCTTCTAGTCGATTATGGAGTATTGGTATCTCCAAACCCGAATGTGGAATCACCTAACGATAACGATTCTTTCGTATATTACAACTCTAATTTAATCGCGTCCAGAGAAGATTTTGAAGCATAATTAATTCTTTGAATGTATTTTAATGACGTCGTTGTTCTTGCACTCATAATCTGCACCTACAACCCTTCTCGTCCTTGAATCTACAGCCTTGATGAATCCATCACCAAGGTCTGAATGAACTTTGTATGCTAGTGATTTCGCAGCTAACAAATTTGGCACTACGAATGCGTCTGGCAATATTCTACCATCTCCATCTTTCCACGCATTTTCATCAGCCACTGGATAAACAACCACGTGGTCAAGGGCTTCGAATAAAACATCAGAAATCAATTTTGATACTCCTGTATTTCCTAAATTTACTAACTTTTGCTTCATGGTTGAGAGGGCAGAAAGTTGAGCATCAGAGAGATTTGATTCATCGATAATATTGAAATCACTATCACCTGAATTATACTCAATCAGTCCACTTGAATCCGCTCTTCGAAGAGCCAATTCCATATCTGCCATTGTAGGCTGAACGATGCCTTCTATGGATAGAACATTCCAAGTTTCTTGTTCTACTGAATCTGCTTTGTTTGCAGCTATATGGATTGGAAATAATTGTCTCCTTATCTCTATTGCCAATAACCTAATTTTAGATTCTTCCCAAATCCACGGGGTATCAATATCGCCAGACTTTGTTCTCATAGAGTCCAATACTTGCAAAACTTGTGGCAGGGTGGCACCTAAGCCAGTGAACCTTTCATGCAGGAATTTGCTAAATCCCTTTTCCCCCTCGGCTTGCACTTTTTTCGATGCTCGTGACCATCCATCGTTTAGTAAGCCAAATATCCACGAATCTAATTCAGAGGTCAGAAAATCTGTTTCTGACAATATAGATGATTCGATATCATCAACTTGGGATATCGGATTTCCCTCCATGTCAGTCATACCAGCTGCGTCGACTACCTGAATCAGAGCATCACAATTTGCTAAATCCGATAGGAATGCATTCCCTCGGCCCCTTCCCTCAGACGCACCAGGTACTAAACCTGCAACGTCCACTAAGAAAGTGGGGACAAATCTGTTGTGACCGATGCATGTTCCAGTTCTTGGCTCGCATATGCTTCCTTTCCTTGGATCACTCTCATCTGCAGGTGACATTCTACCCTCAGACTCTAATCTCATTCTCAATTCTTTGCATGGACATTGTTGTGGAGCTTGAATAAACGCTACCCCCACGTTGGGTTCTATAGTACAAAACGGATAGTTTGCGATGTCAACTTTAGCCAAAGTTGCTGCGCTAAAAAATGTCGATTTTCCAACGTTTGGCTTACCTACTAAGCCAATTCGCATCGGTTTCACGCCTTGTTTATTCTCTCAATTAAGTCAGCCTTGGTGCCCGATGTTTCTAGACCCATTGAGTCTGCAAGTTCTACCAATTCTGCCTTCTTCATTCCCTTCAGATTTGGCTTTTTGGCTGTATCAGCTTCTGATGCCTTTTCTTCGACTTCTTCTGGAGTTTCGACTTCTTCCTCTGATTCCTCTTCGACTTCTTCTGGGGTTTCATCTTCTTCCTCTGATTCCTCTACATAGGGAATGAATTCGATTCCTAGAGTGGTGCGAATATTCATTAGAGTAATATCAAGTTCAGGTAGGTTGATCCTACCATCTGAATTAATGTCCATCACATTTACTAATTTCTCGATGTCCCAAGGAGGGAGATCTGCAATGTCAGCGACTCTTAGCGCATTTGCGAATTCGAAGAGGTCTAACTCTCCGGATGAATCAACATCTGCCCATGCAAAGAATTGAGCTGTTGTAGTTCCTCTTCCGCAAAGCCACTTGGTTAGTTCTACCAAATCTGTATCGAAATCTACTGGGAATTCATCAATCTCGTCATTGTGAAGAGACGCTGAGACCTCTATCACAGTCGAGCCACCTTCGCCTTCTTCATCGCTCTCACCGATTACCAATGTTGTGTCAACACCCACGCCTCTTCCAAGTAGAGAGCGAATCGTTGTGGTTCCATCAACTAGGTTGTAAGTTGAAATATCGCTGACTGAGGAAACCGGAGTCTCGGAATTTTCTCCAAATAAAAGCGTCTTAACCACGCAGTTGCCTGCCATAATGAATCCAAGTACAACTCCATAGAAAGCGAATGCTCCTACCAAAGCAAATCCTGCGATGCTTGCAGATGGGTCTTCAACCTCTGCCTCAATAAGAGCGTTTTCTGACCAACCATACATCAAGAAGAGAATGGTTGAGATTAGCCCGCCTGCTATGACAAACCATGAAGCCATGCTTGCGGAGCCAGTGAGCTTTTTCCTGCCCGACAATGGATAAGAATGGAACAGTGCACCAAGACAGAATAATCCTCCAGTAACATACATGAATGACGAATTTATTGCGTCTGCAACATTAGCCATTGAACCGTCTCCAATCATCACATTCAATCCTGTGAAGTAACCTATCACTGCAAATAATGGAAGCATGATTGCCCCCGCTGCTACCGCAGTAGCACCTGGACTGTCGACGACCGCACTTGCGTTTCCTCTAATAGTAGCAATCATGTTCGAAGATGCTGCAAATACAGGGAATAGTCCGAGGGTAACCAAGATGGCTCCAATGGACTGAGTTAAGTTGTCTGCGTGGTTTGATTCTGAAAGGAAGAACGGAGGTATTGTAACAAATAGCAAAAACATCGATGCTTTTGTCAAACTTCCAGACCAGATTGGTTGCCCTGTTACGTGCGAAAGGATATGATATCCAACTCCAAACATTAGTGCCAATGGCGCCCATGTAGACAGCATGATATCTGCCACCCAAACAGTTGAAGTCCAGTCTAAAGACTGGCCTAATGCTGTGCTAATCTTGCCAAATATTACAGTCAGCAAGGCGAGCAAAAGGAACCAAGATGGTACTGAGATTGGAGAAGTTCCCCTGTCTCCCAATGTTATCATAGAGTTGACCATCAGACTCAGTGCCAACAGTGCAGAAACTATGCCGTACAACGCCATCTGTGTAGTTTCAAAGGTGATAAAATCAAAGTGGTCAAGGACAGTTAGAACAAGTCCAATGAAGACTTGGCCTGTCCAAGCTAGAGCAATAAACGACGCATTTGCTTCGCTTGCTAGTTTTGCGTTGCAGGTTCTTGCGTGTGCGACCAATGCACCTCCGATTAGGATTGCGAAAATTGCAGTGCTCATGGCTACAGAATTGAAGTAAGCAAGTGCGCTTCCATCATCATATCCCCAGCCGATATTGGATAGGGAATCTAATGCTGTTGGATCATAGGTGTGCCAAGCCGACAAGAAGCCTCCAATACCTGCCAATACTAACCAGAATACGCCGGTTTGCATCCAAGTTTTTGCTCCGTTACCTTCCTTCTCTTGGAAAAGGTCAGTAGCTGGCCCTGCTGCTTTTGTAAGCAAAAACAATCCAAATTGTCGGAGTGGCTGGGTCATTCCGCCCACTCCCTTTTGGACTATGTTTGAAAATAGCAAATAGGTTACGAGAATTATTGCACCTGTTGTAACTGCTCCTGACATAATTCCACCTCAGTCCGAAAGAACTCCTCCGATTAAGTTAGAAATGATCATTCCTGTTCCGACAAGAATTCCGATTAGGTAATACCATATTCCAGAACCGCCAAGGTTTTCCATCAATGGCACAATTTCTCCTATGACTGGCATTTCATTCCAACCGAAAATATTGCTGTACATTGCAAGTAATCCCGCTAATCCAACAAACATAATCACGATAATCATTCTTGACGAAGATGGTTCAGCAACACCTTCGGAAACATCTGGCAAAATTGTAGAATTGGCCATTTTTTCACCTTGACCCCCATAGGGGTCAAATGTCCCACTAGTGGTAGAGTCATAAAGATTGACCAGCAAATTGTTATGGTGAGCGGAGATGAATCATCACGTTGCCTCTTCGATTCATTCCTACGCCGAGAGGTATCGGTGATTCTTCATCGAGAGAAATCTCTGTCTCCCACACCTTTTTACATTCACAATCAAGTCCCGTAAATTCCTCGATTACTCCGCTTACTGAGTATCTCTCTATAGCCGCAACAACCTCTTCATCACATCTGCCACAATTGTGAGAACCTCGTATTTTCCCACCTGCGGTGGGATGAATGATTAGTCTAGAAACTTGATCTTTAGAACCGTTACCAGAATTCGTAGGATGGATGTGAGGGTGTGCACGATGAATTAATTCTACAAGAGACCAAAGCCAAGGTGGGCGATATTCATTGTTTCTGAATAATCTATCAATGACGGTACCTTTCTGTATATTCATCGGATTTACGCTTATTTCATCGCTTTTTTCAGCGACATCTAAAATCCATTTTACGCCGTGATTTAATGCATCGCCCTCACTCATAAAAGGAGGTTTGAACATCAAGTATGTCTTTACTCTTAAACCAAATTTGTTCAGATTTTCTACAGCCCTATCCCAACTCTTTACGCTGAATCCTTTGTTGACATGAAACTTCAAAACCTCGTCGTCATAAGCTTCTAATCCAATCGCAACAGAAAATTTTGGGTTGATTAATGTCGCCCATTCGAGTTTCTCAATAGTGAGTTGTTCCGTTCTACTCTCAACAACTAATTCTTTCCCAAGTTGATGGCAATCTCTGAGAACTCGCTCTTGAAAATCCACTGGTATTTCCCTATCTTCAAGGAGGCTCCCCGATGTGTAAACCTTCACCATTCCCATATCTTCAAAATCATCAAATTTTGATAGGGCGTTTTCCCATTGGGAATGTAAATCTTCACTTGTTACATCATCTCTTGTATCGTTAAAATAACCACAAAACGTGCAACCGCTAGACCACCACCAGTGACAGCCTTTTGTTCGTAAAATGACTGTTAATGCAGTCGTTGGAGTGCCATCTGCGAGCGTTTCTGGAGTGTAATAAACTGTCGCAGGGTACTTTGCATCCCAGGAGTTTTTCCTTTCTTGAGCCCATGGCGCATTGGCAGGAGCCTTGATCAAATCGTGTATTTTTAGTGGTTTTTCATCTCCAGAACCGACCATAGTGAGTTTTTGATTTGGCATGAATAACACTCCTCAAGTTCAATACAAATTCTACATCAGAGAATCTTCAAAGAAACCTACAATCCTTGATTCATACTCAAGCGTGTCAGTCAACATTAGAGTAACATGTTCATCGCTTGCCATACCTTCACCAACATCGTACCTAATTACTGAATCCTTGAACCAGCACTCAATATTTTCATCAATTCCATTCTCAAGTGCTTCGTCACACATTTTTTGTCCGTGGTGTTGGCGAACTCTTTTGTCTTGATTGCCGTGTGTCACGTAAATGTGCCTATCGCCAACTTCAGTTCCTGCATCTAATGGGTTATATTCAATCAAATTTTGATTGGCAAATATCTTACCAGCAAAAATTCCAGCTCCGCCCAAGAAAGTTGGCAACCCCTGAAATTCTAGTTCCTCCACAACTATATCTCCCATATTTGAATATCCAGAATCGAGCCAAATTGATTGGATTCTGTCATCTAAAGAAAAAGCGATTGATACCGTCCCTGCACCCATCGAATTGCCGAATAATCCTATCTTTTCAGGTTCAGCACCCTGTTCGTCAATAAGCCAATCAAAGACTGAGATAACGTCAACCCATTCATCTTGACCTCCTGAAACTCGATTGTCATCAATCGATGATTCGCCATGGTCCCTTAAATCGAACACAATCACGTTGAATCCGGCATTAGCCATCATTCCAGCAGGCAATAAAATGGCGCCATCTGATTTACATCCTCTGATTCCATGGACGAAAATAATCCAAGGCATCGATTGATTTTGATTTAGATACCAAGCTGAAAGATGGATATCTTCACCCTCGACTGGTATCGTTGCATTTTCATAACCGTCCCACCAATATTGTGAGAGTCCGGTCATAATTTCATCGGAAATATTCTCACTATTTTCAGACTCATTCAATGGAACCTCATTCCTCAGTGGAGCGAATTGGGTAGGAGTGTTTTGGTCAAAATTACCCCAGCAATCCGTATTGGTGAAAGCTACGCCGTTGTATACAACAGAGCCTGCGAAATAATAACCCACAGGCATAATTACTATTAGCATCAAGAAAAATGGGAATATTTCATTTTTCATTTTCATCTAAATCCCTCTGTACAAAATAGTCGAGCCTGCTTTGACAAACTCTCCTTTTGGATGTTGTTTATTATTTTCTTCTGCGCTAATTACGCAAGGAGTGAATTTATCGGCTGGAACTCTAACATCCACGCGACTACCTAGACGTATCATTCCAAACCTCTGCCCTCTTCTCATTTCGTCGCCTTCCGAAGTCCATGGAATAATCGTTCGGGCTAACGCTCCTGAAATTTGGTTAACTTCAACTATAAGGCCATCTTCTCTTTTGAAGAGTGTGCGGACCCTTTCGTTATATTCACTTTCTTTTCTAAATGCCGGTAGGAAAGGCCCTCTCCTCTTGCCCTTACCAGTTCTGTGTTCCATTCTTGTTATCAATCCAGCAATTGGTGACCGATTTACATGTACATCAAGTGGAGACATGAATACTGC
>JAYPOA010000012.1:0-29898 GCA_038130705.1 Methanobacteriota archaeon
TGACATGTGTTCCATGTACCATGTATCTCTGGTATTCAATTCTACTACGGCCAATCTCAAATCGTTATCCAATTCTTCTGCAATTGAAAATACCTTACCAAGCCTATCTTTCTCTCTGGCATATTTCTCTTCCATTTTCTGTAATTCAGGCTCGAGGTGTTCAACTTGCTTGCCGGTTTTGCTCGCCTTCATTTCGAGGTCTCTGATTCTTGCATCTTTCTCGTTGAGTAAAGCTTCAAGGCTTTCTTTTTCGATTTCTCTTTCGACGATTTCCTTCTCTAAGACTTCGACTTCAGCCTTTGTGTCAAGCAGTTCTTTCTCTTGTTGCTCGTAAGCAGCATATAATTTCAACAAACGGTCGGTCTCTTCTTCAAGACGTTCCGTCAATTCTTTGATTTGTGATTCTGGAGTGATGGTTCCGGTTTCGGACATTATTCTCACCTTAGGCTACGCCTAATTATTATCCACATTGGCCTTACATATCAAGCCGACGCATGAAGATGGCTTTTTTACCCGAATATTTTAACCATTCAAATTCCATCAGTAGCACTCACTAATTCTCTTGCTATACTGACCTCTCCCATGGAATGTCCTGCATCAGGAACGATTATCAGTTCACTGTTTTCCATGGACTTATGCAATTCCCAGGCACTTTTTGTTGGACATACAACATCATATCTACCCTGCACAATCTTAGTTGGAATTGTTTTTACCTTCTGGATATTGTTTAGAATATAGGCTTCTTCGACAAAAATGGCGTTGATAAAATAATGACATTCAATTCTTGCAAACGCTACAGCGAAATCCAAATCTTCAGCCTTATCGAGATATTCTGGGTCGGGAAATAACCTACTAGTTGCCATTTCCCATCTAGTCCACTCTCGTGCAGCCGCTCGTCTTGTATTTACATCATCACTGGTTAATCTAGAATAATAAGCTTCTATCAAATTGTTTTGCTCTTCAATTGGAATGTGGTCTCGATATGAATCGAAAGCATCAGGGAAAATGTGACTTGCACCGTCCTGATAGAACCAGTGGAGCTCGCTTTTGCGACACATGAAAATTCCTCTAAGTGTCAGACTCAGAACTCGCTCTGGATGATTCTGAGCATAAATCAAAGATAGTGTTGAACCCCATGAACCGCCGAAAACATGCCATTCATCAATACCGAAATTTTCTCTGAGTAATTCCATGTCTGAGACTGATGCTTGCGTATTATTATCTTCCAGTTCTGCATACGGAGTCGATTTTCCACAACCTCTCTGATCAAATTGTATAATGTCAAATTTTTCTGGATTGAAATACCTCCTATATGATGGCTGGCTCCCACCACCTGGACCGCCGTGGATTACGATAACTGGAATTCCATTAGGATTTCCAGCTCTTTCCCAATGAATTGTGTGTAATGATGAAACCTCCAAAAACCCACTAGAATAAGGCTCGATTTTTGGATATAACACATCGTCTATTGAATCTGATGAGATTTGCATGAACCTCGCAGATATCCAAAGGACATGTTACTTTCTATTTTGGGAGATGTTTATCGAGGTTGGATTTTTCGGGTAAACATGGGTAAAAGAAAGGCCACTGATGTTTTTTCGGATTGGGCTAAAATTGGCAAAGACGAGGGCATGGAAAGAGGCCACGGGCCATCTGTTTCAGCGATGCTCGAACTTGCTTTACCGAAACTCCCAGATGGCTTCACAGCAATCGACATCGGTTGTGGAAACGGCTGGGTTGTAAGACTCCTTTCCGAGATGGGCGCCTCGCATGCAGAAGGGGTTGATGGAGCGGTTGAAATGATAAAAAAAGCCAAAGAAATTGACTCAGAAGGGGTTTATTCTCTTGCAACCCTTCCTGATTGGCAACCTGATAAAAAATTCGATTTCGTTCATACCATGGAATTTTTGTATTACCTAAATGAGCCAGAAAATTTCCTCAAATTAGTAAGAGAAAACTGGATGAATGAGGGCGGTGTATTTGTAGCGGGAATTGACCATTATCTCGAAAATGAAGACTCTCTAACATGGCCCGAACACGTCGGAGTACACATGACTACTTACTCGATTGAACAATGGAGGAATCACATGGAAAATGCTGGATTCTCTGATGTTGAATTACACCAAGTGGCAAGTAATGAGAAATTTGTTGGGACTTTAGTCATGCTTGGCCGAGTTGATGCCCTTCAGGCCCACACAACTTGATATTGCCATTGAAGAATGGACATTGGTTACAGGTTTCAACCTCCTCCGCTGGAAGCCTTTCTGGAGGAGCGGAATTCTCGCTTGTTGCAGAAATTTCTCCAATCCAATTGACGAGGTCTTGTAAGTCATTCAGTGCTGTTCGATATTCGTCGTCGCGCATTCTAATCATTCTTCCCGATGCTGCAACATGTATAGCTGGTGGAAGAATCGTTCTTCTTTGGCTTGGCGATTTTTTTGATTCTGATTCTTCAAGGGCCATGCAATAAAGAGCTAGCTGGAGTCTATGTTTCCTGACAATATCTTCCTCGGCAGGAGTTTCAGCATAGGGGCTATCTTCGTTTCTTATCTTTTGTAGTCTATGCCCCATATCGGCATCCTCAGAATTGAAAGATTCAAGACAACCTGTAGTTTTCGAATCTACTACTTGTAAATACTTGGTACCATCTTGATTTTCAAGAGCCAGAACCAAATCGATCCTTCCATTGAATATCGTCTCTATCGTCTGGATATCAGAGACTTTCAAGTCACCTTTTGGAGTCCATACGTGTCTCGAAAGCCCTTCTGGAGAATTTGTTATCGACAGATAAAATGGTAATTCAGTTCGTAGTCCTTCAACTTTGAATCCATCAAATTCCTTCCCTAAAGTCAGTAATCCGAGATTTCCATTCCTTGTAATCTCGCCTAATTTATGCAGTCTTTGTTTTGTATTCGCAAGTATTTCTTGGTCCGTAATCGTGCTTTGAGCTAATACTTCCGAGAGTACTTTCTCATCACTGAGTTTATCTTCCTGTTTGGAGACCCATGTGGAATCTAAGTCGCTCGCTTTTGAACCAGGATTTGGTAAACCTATCTCTAAGAGACGATGGAATAGCGAGCCAAACTCAGTTGCTTTTGGCCAATTTGAATTCGCCTCGCCAGAAGGAATGAAATCAAATCTCTCCGAGTTCCAATTTGATATCGATGATAACCAATATCGTCTTCTGCACGACCA
This sequence comes from Methanobacteriota archaeon, assembly GCA_038130705.1. Lineage (GTDB taxonomy): Archaea > Thermoplasmatota > Poseidoniia > Poseidoniales > Poseidoniaceae > MGIIa-K1. The sequence continues at coordinate 3,196 of JAYPOA010000012.1, forward strand.
CGTATTATCTAATGAGTGTGAAGCGAGTGGAAGTGAAAAATTGCTATTCTGTACGCTGTATTCTTCTGGCACCTCTTCTACATTTTGAACGGATTCATATCTTGCTCTCCACTTGTCGACAATAGAAATTGATTCATTTGTTTCAAAACATTCTGGCTGATGGAAAATTGAAATCGATTGAACAGAATTTGAACTTAGGTATGAATTTTGATAAAGTTCACCCGGATTGAGTGTTAGGGTTTGGTTCGTTTGTTCGATGCCTTCGTTTGACCAAGGACATCCCTCATTTCCAGCCTGGATGCTTGAATATGCCAAACCATCGAGGAACATTGTGCCCATCGTTTGTCGCCCATCACCACGTCTGATCTCAACCGCTCCAGATGAGTCTGTCTTGGTCTTTTCAGGAATGCCTCCTGCGATTATCAATCTCTTTTCAGCTCTCGTCAAAGACACGTAGAATTGACGTCTTCTTTCCGCTAGTTGCTGGCCATTGTCAAACATACTTGCAAGAGTCCATGAACCACTTTCTGGCTTTTCATCTCCCTTCCAGGGGTGTATTCTACCGGCTACGATATTTGGGGTAACAAGGACATTTTCATTCGATGCAAACGATGAATCCCGAGTTCCTGTTGAAAACAAGTCATATAGCACTACAATCGGCGATTGTAACCCTTTAGAACTGTGAATTGTTAAAATCTCTACAGCGCCACTTGCGCTTGGAGAACTACTCTTAGGGCCGTCATTTTCAAGCTCTATCAGTCGCTTTAGTCTATTACAAATTATTGCAGGATCATTTCCAACAAGTTTTGAGATTTGGTCAAATAAATTCAGCCAATTTTCAACATCCTGTCGATCTCCTTCTTTTGGATAGAAATAGAGTAAATCGGAATAATCGACTACAGTATCAATCGCCTTTCTAATATTTCCTCGTTCAGATAATTGTTTTACTTTAGTCAGAAGAATTCTGATACTTTCAGTAGGGCTGTTTTCAATCAACAAATCTAGTTGGTTTGCCTCTTTATCTGAAATAAAATTAGATATTTCTTCATCTGTTAACCCTACAATTACAGAACGAGCGATTCCTAAAGATGCTACACGATTGAATGGGTTGATAAGAAGTTCAAGCATTGACATTAGCGGTTTTATCACTGGCCTGTGCAAAAGCAATCCTTGCTTGTCTGCCATTGCAGGCACTCCATACTTCTCCAACGCTTTTACTAGTAGTGGAATTCGTTTTCTTGATGCTACAAGAATCATAACATCCTCAGGTCTGAAAATGGAATCAGGTTCTGAGACATCAATCCAGGATTTATTCTCAGAATCAAATACTCTTGCAGATGATTTATTCAATAGTGCAGATAGGCGCTGTGCCAGTAAATCAGCACATAGTTCAATATCTTTTGAACCTTGATGTATGAACGGATTTTTTGGTATTTGAGGGTTCAAATCCAAATCCAGTTCGCTGGTTCTTGCCGGAAGTATCCATTCGAGTTTCCCATCACCGGTTTCAGGCTTACCTGCTAACAGATTCTGTGCTTCAGCGTGCCATGGCCCGGGTAGTGTGTGATGTCTTTCATCGAAGGTGTCTTGGAAAATATTGTTCATAGTTTCCAATAATCTTGGTGATGTTCTGTAGTTTGTTGACATCTCAATATGCCCTTCTGCCCTTCTAGCTTCTGATTGTGAGGATAAATTATGGTCGAAATCATCGAGTTTATGTGAAATCCATTCCTCTCTCTTTGAATCTTCAGATGCTAAGTCTTTGGCTGATTCAAAGGTGGAAGTCCTTCCACCTTTTCCTGGAATCGGTCTAGGGTCGCGAGAAAAACCTGATTTTCTCAATATATTCATTCTATTTTCCATTAGCAATTCTTCAGAATTAATGCGGCGTATGTAATCAACAGCTCTTCTCATAACTGTGACCTCTGCTTGTCTGAATCGGTAAATCGACTGTTTCATGTCTCCAACAATACATATCGTTGGATCCCAATCTCCTGCAGGAGGTGGTGGTTCGTCACTTTCCAATTTTCTTCGTCCCCAAAGTCTTGCTAATAGACGGAAGTGTTGAGGGTTAGTATCTTGGTACTCGTCTATGATGAAAGCTCGGAATTGTCGCCTTAAATTTCTCAATAAATCTATTCTTTTCATAAGGTCAGATTTTACTTCTGCATTATCACCACAAGCCGTTATCGCCCGATTTAGATGGTCGTCTGTCCACGGTTCGGCCCCAATTGAATCCAATTCATCAATTACGGTCGTTGGATACCATTTCCTGCAAACCGATGGACACCTTGTTAGCAATAAATCCTCAGCAAGGCGATGCATGTCATCATGGTCAATTACCCCTTCAATAGTTTTGAGCCTGCTAAGGACTTCCTTCACTCCTTTGTGCACCGTGAAAAGGTCTGTTATGACCTGCAACTCTAATTCGGTTGACAAACGCATTTCCGAGGCAGGAGATAATTGGGGGAGTGGCATAGAAAGCCTTGGAGGATGAGCCATTTGCCCTGGAACCTCTGTTGGGGTATTGATTATCGGATTAAACAAAAACGATGCTTGACCGAGGTTCCTAAGTAAGAATCCCTGATTGGTTGTGAGTAATTCTCGGATAGGTGCTGATACAGTTCTAACATTTTCAATAATCATATCTTTGATATCATTATCTAGATTACAATCACGTTTAGTTAAAATTCCAGATGGCCAGCCTTTACTCTTAGGTGGTTTATCTCCCGAGAGGGGTTTACAATTCAACTTCTTCAGGTTTGAATGTGATATCATGGCATGACTCGCAAGGAATATCCACTGTAATTTTTCAGCATCAGATGAGATGTCAAGAGTACAGAGATACTGTATATACCTAAATCGAGTCATCCCAATTGGTTCATCGGCACCTAAAACGAACCCTGCGCCGGCATCTAACCAGTAATTACACCACTGAGTGGTTAAGCCTCTAAACTCAGAATACCAGTCCTCCAAAATTTCAATCACAGGATCTAAGAATAAATGTTCAAAGTCCTCAACTTGTAGTTGACTTCTATTCTCAACATTCAGATTTCTCGAAGCTTCTTCTACAAATAATGATTTTTTCAACATACCACGAATCACTGTGGATGAAGAATTCTGTCCACCGAGTAGAACTGATAACCGATTTCTAGATTGAAGGAAATTGTCTATGTCCCCACTTATCCCAAGTTCTATTCCGTCAACGGGGGTTTGTAATCTCCAAGCCGCTCTTATCGCTTCTTCGCGTAAAATTATCGATGAATCTTCATCGATTTGTTCTGATGCCGGATCTTCTGAAACAAGTCCTATCCACGGAGTTACTATTGATGACAAGAATGAGTCAATAGTCGAAATAGGAGCATCGTCCAATAATGAAAGTAGCATCTCAACATCCCCTTGATTACGCAACCTAACATCATGAACTCCCGCATCGTCTTGCTTTGAAACTGGTTGAGCCCGTAACCTTGTGATTTCTTTTCTAATTCTAGCTTTAAGTTCTGCAGCAGCTTTTCGTGTGAAGGTTATGGCCACGGTTTCTGTCGGTAGAAGTCCCGGCCATTGTTCCATAGATGACCTCTCATTGGAAGGGCACCTTATGGCACCTTGTCCTTTTAGCGGAATTCTTGGTGCGGGGGGAAGAAGAATTGTCGCTCTTTGCTGCCTTGAAAGAAGGTGTTGTATGTACCTACTAGCCATGACTGTGGTCTTACCAGTTCCTGCGCCTGCGTCTATCGCAATATGTCGGTCAATATCGAGGCCAAGTGATTGGGAACGATTAAAATCAACCATCAATAATCACCTCGATTTGAACTTGGGCAAGCATCAGCAATTCCACAATACTTGCAGTTTTGTGAGGATGGTTCAGGATGAATATTTCCTATTTTAATTCCTTCAATGACTCTCGTTGCAGTTGTTATTCTCTCTCTCATCCAAGCCCTGAAAGGATTCGAGGACGAATCAAGTTCTGAACCCGGCAAGCGATAATGCCCATGTGTGTGACTTGTTATCTCTCCAATGCTTAAATGTTCAACAAATCCATCAAATTCTGGATCTAATTCAATTCTATGTATCGTATCATTTCCAACTGTCGTTACTCCAACTCCAATAACCCTATCACCAGGATTTGAAACTTCCCAAGCTCTTGCATATAGAGCAAGTTGTAATTCTTTGAAGATTGAATTAAGATGACGTTGTTCATCCCCATTATCTTTTGTTCCATCGACAGATTTGATATCTCTGATTACGACTAATCTCTTGGATTTTGGAGGCGAAGAAAGGTCAAAATCTAATGGGATTGTTTCTGCGATTTCATCATCCATCATCTCGTATTCCAACTTTATTTCATCGACTCTATCTATACGCCCGTTAACCACCACAGATGTTTCAGATTCTGGTAATGAAATATCTGCAGTATATTTACCGTGATTCTTTATTTGCCACTCAACAGCAATAGGTGAGGCGTTTGTTAGGCCAAAGTCGGCAATTATCATTCTGCCCAATCTGCCCCCGATCGGAATTTGTATTTCTTCATCGATAAATGAATTCCATTCTTCAGGACTCACTCCAACTAAATCTCTGCAACGGTGAGCGGCAACACCGTCAACTCTTTTCATCCATGTGGCAATTTCTTGCAATTTATTCAATGCGATTATCCATGCATTCTCTGGATTTTGTAGTTGTCCTAAATTCAATGGATTTGATTGAGCAGAAATTTTGTTTGACTCTAAACCATGAGCATAAAGTATTGTTTCTTCAATCTGATGAACTATGTCTCCTCTTGTTATTGCCGCCAAATCTTCAGGCAAATTTTCATCTCTTGTAACCCTCATGTGTTTCTCATACCATGCTTTTCTTGGGCAGTCTAACCACGATTGCAAGCGACTTTGGGACCATGATTTTGGAGTGCCATATTCAACAGAAGTCCTTCCTAAGATTGAATCAAGTTCACTAAATTGAGTGGATGGAGGGGATATTGGACGTGGATCGATTGGAACCCCCGTATGTTTTTCACCCTTCAAGCCTAAATGAGGCCATTCTGGAGAACTCCTACCATTAGCAGGGGTATATCGGGAAGGAGTCAGTTTAAGACCTGAAGTAATCACTAAATTTGTTGCCTCATCAAAAGAAAAAATATCTCCTTCTTCTAAATTCGGAGATATAATTCGTCTATCGATTTGGTCACTTAGAACTTCATTTTCTGCAGCATATAGCATTCCTCTGTAGTTATTTGGCTTAAGTTGTGGCGCCCTATTTTCAATGACCGATAAACCTGCACGTTGAACGGAATCTCTAGGCAATCCACCACTTCGATGAGTGGTAACATTATTGTCCACAATTTGCATTGAATTAACCCTGAAAAACAATTTATTTTCCTTGTCTATTGTTTTCCATTCCCATGCTCTATTCGCAGTATTAGGGTGCCATTCTTCTGGCGAAATTATGTCGGGTGACTGATTCAGAACTTCGATTTTACCACTTTGTTTCAACGTATTGAACCACTCATCTAAAGGTCCAGAAAATTCAACACCATCTTCTATGGTAGTATCGATAATTATGACGGTTTTTGCACAGTTCAAGTAGTGTCTTAGAAGATGCCTTCCAATCCGCAATGGCTCATCTGGTTTGTGTAATCCTAATTTCATTCTTTGATTATCATCCAGCCAAGGAATTGGTCTATTTTTCATGGACCACTTTGTAGAATCTAAACCGCAGAGAATAATTGTGTCAGCCTCTATGCCGTATGCTTGGGAATAATTCAATACTTGAATTTCAGAATCGTTACCTCTAGACGCAGTGGTTTCGGTGTTTTCTGAGATGCTAGTAACTAAATCAATGATGTTTTCACTCGAAATCTCAATACCTTCAAGTGAGAATTTTGTTATTGTCGAGTAGAGGGTTTGCAGGCTTTGGATATTATTTGAATTTGAGAAATCTTGTTGCGTTAAATTATCCCATTTGATTTTAGTTGCAGTGGAATTAAACCATTTGATTACATTTGATGGAGATTCATTAACCGGTAGCGATTTTTTAGTGGAGCATCCAATAAAAAAATCTGTATTGATTTCTCTATCGAAGTCGGGTAATAGTGGTTGCATCCAGTTAGCAAGAGCAAGAAGCCACCATTGGCATTCCTCTAATTCTCGTAATCTTTTTTCTTCGTCAACACCTGCTCTAGGAGATGCATTTGAAAGGGTATAGAGCCACCTCGAAAGTGTTCCTTTACCTCCCAATAAATGGAATCCTCTTGCCAACTCAGTCATTACCTCGGCATGGAATTTCGGTTTCCATTCCTCATTTTGTGGATGAGTCAAATCGCCGAAACTGAGGTCAATTGGTAAACCAATTTGAGAATTTATATCAGCCAATCTTGCTAGAGACCAAGCTTCTTCTCCATTTGCAATATTCATTATCTCCAATAATTGTGCAATAGATGGATTTTCAATCAATTTCTTGGCACTTTCACTAATCTTAATTCCTATATGCTCAAGGTGATTTCTCAAATCTGATTTTAAGGAATCGGGGTCGCCTGAAATAATTACGCTATTTACACCGAGTTTTGGAATCATATTTGCCAATGCCAATACCTCATGGCTTTCTTTTTCTACGATAATTCTGTGAATTGAAGTATCGTTTTCTTTACCTATTGTAGTGAACCAATCGCCTGAATTAGACTGCTTTTTTACCTCATGTCCTGGAACCCATGAAGGCAATTCTGATTTGGAAGATATCGAAGAAATATCGTGGATAAATTCACCATGGTAGCCAAGCCTGTGTGAACCGGGATTTACCAATTGATGGACTCCTGTAAATCGAGATAGTTCACTCAGTAATTCAAGGCTGAGTTCGCTTATTCCAGTAGGATGGTCAAGCATAATTATTCCATCAATATCAGAGATTGTAAATGGTGAGTCTTTGGCCTCTTGTAACGATTTTAGCACTTCTCTTTCGACTCGTAATGGGTGAGTTGAATTGTATTTTTTCCCAATTTCAATCAGGACATCGTCACACACCTTCGCTCCTGGGTCCTCCTCCCAATTCCAAGGAGAACTAAGTGATGATATTTCTTTGTAAAGTGATAGGAGTCTTCTGGTTTTAGATCGATTCCACTTTGCATTAGGATTACTCATCAGCCCTAACAGTCGATAATCCTCTGACGCAGCTATGAGACCCTCATGTACCCTCTCAAACAAAATCCCATCGTCTTCCATCACAGAAGGCAATCTCAAATCAAGATGTAAAGTCGAAATTAATCTCTTTAGCGTGACGTGTAATGTTGTATCGATTAATCCAGATTTCCCGGTATTGTGAAGCCGTTTGATGCAGTTTTTCCTGGATGCTTCAGTAGGGTACAACACCATAATCCTATTTCTTGATATCAATGCTTCAAACAACCATTTTGGCATAATCTCTCCGGCAGGAGTTTCTTCCATGGTAACTCCTGTGTTCACAGATTCTGCAGATGACATCATTCCCGGAGCCTCGTAACGGTCTTCGTCTTTGACAGTAGTTCTTGAACCCATGCATAAAAATTCGTAATAACTCTTGATAACATGTAATCTATCGGTCGAATAATGCGACCATATATCGTGCTAGTTGCAATTTTGTTTTCAATCTCATCAATCCACTCCGCAAGTGCCGGAGTCGCTGTTGAAGTAGATGATGTCGGAGCCTCATTCGGTGGGATAACACTCAACACGAATGCTTCAGGAAATGTTTCTTCCAACCTTACAGATTTACCGTCAATTGTTGAATACTACACTGCTACGTGGTGCACTAATTGTGTATACGTTGAACATGCGTTAGATGATATAGAAAATAATGGAACCAACATTCAACAATTCCATTTCCACCGTGATCAGGACTCAGAGGATCCGTGGGGCACAACTGCTGGTGAAGCAAGATGGAATGACCGCTACGACGGTGGACAACCTCCTACCGTTGTTTTTAACGGGAGCATGAAACAAGTGGGTAGCGTTCCTGAATCTGACTCCTTGGAAAACGATTACATCAATTTAGCTGGCCAATCTCTTGATTTGGGTCTTGGAAGTTCCTCAATGACCTGGGTTAGCACTACCAACTCAACTGGTGTGTTAAGTTGGTCAATTTCACATTCTGAAGATTTAGTTCCTGAAGGCGGGGACCTGATTAGTATGGTTTGGATTACAGAGAGATACGCATATTTCCCTGACGGAAGTAACGGCGTTGAAAATTATCCTCATGTTGTAAAAGGTATTATTGAATTAGGTAATGCTAGCGTTGGCACAATGAACCTCACCTTACCAGATGCTCATGATGGAAATGATTTGCAAATACATCTAATTCACCAAATAGTCCTCCCCGAAATTGTAGATGATTGTGAAGTCACTAACGACTGTGTTCCAGAACCAAAGGCGGTCGAGGATGAAAACGGGCTACCTAGTATTGGAATTATTGCTGTATTATCGGTCACGATAATTGCAGCAATCACAACTCAGAGAAGGCTTGAATAATTCTTTGAACATCCTCATCTGTAATATGCAAATGTATAGCGATTCTTACTCTATTGTAAGGTAAATCAAACATATCGATCCCCCTTACTCTGAGTTTTTCAACCAGCTCCTTCGCTGAACCAGCGTAATTAACGTAAACGAGGTTTGATTCGACAGCTTCTAAATCGACGCTGAAATTGTCCATTTTGTTAATTTCCTCTGCTACATGTCTTGCTCTGGCATGGTCTTCAGATAGTCGTTCAACATGATGGTCTAAAGCGTACAAGGCAGCGGCTGCAAGGACTCCTGCCTGCCTCCAACCTCCGCCAAACATTTTTCTCCATCTGTGAGCTTTTTCGATAAATTTCTGACTGCCAACTAAAACCGAGCCTACAGGTGCTCCCAATCCTTTGGAAAAACAGATTGAAACGGAATCGTAATCTCTGCACATTCTGGCAACACCTACACCAGTAGCTATCGATGCGTTGAATATTCTCGCTCCGTCAATATGAGTTGCACAATCATTAGCTTTAGCGACGGCGGCTATCTCGTCAAGTGCTTCTTGGGTATAACAAGCGCCCCCTCCTAAGTTAGAGGTGTTCTCTACACAGATTAGTGTACAGTCTGGATAGTGGGAGCCTGAACCTTCGGCCTTTCTAATGGCGGACTGTACTTGTGTAGCAGTCATGATCCCGCCTTTCCCTTCGACCAAGGAAATAGACGCACCACAAAGTGCGGCATAGCCTCCACCCTCGTATTTGTAAATATGAGCGGTCTTATCACAGACGATTTCGTCGCCAGGAGAGGTATGGGTCTTCAGAGCAATAGCATTTGACATCGTTCCACTTGCTACGAATAATGCCGCCTCTTTACCGAACATTTTTGCAACTCGATTCTGGAGTTCGATGACTGTTGGATCATCGCCCAATACATCATCACCAACCTTAGCTGACTCCATTACTTTGCGCATTCCGGAAGTTGGTTGAGTAACTGTGTCACTGCGGACATCTACCCGGTCAGATGGATACTCGCGCATGGTCCTTCGAGTATGCAATACCTCAAAGCAGTTTCAGGTCACTTGTTATCGCATCAACTGTCATCCTTGTAGCAGGACCTATGCCTAAAACTGTAACAGTCCCTGCTGGAATTTCTGTTCTTCCGGCATCTTTTACAAGATGTGAGACTAAACCTGCAGTCATAGCTTTAGCATACAATTCACGAATGTGAGACTCGTCATCAGCCCTTACGACAATTTTTCGAGAGCCGAAATTATTCCAGCGTTCAAAAAGCCGTGGGGCCTTTTTCCTTGCTTTTAATGCACAGTCCACTGCAGCGTGAGCGCACTGAGCGGCAAGTTTACCCTTTGACAATTTCAAATCGTCCCTAACGACAAGGACCATTGTTACTTCATCAGGCGATGATGACATCTGTTTCACCAACTGAAGTTTCTCTGTAATCTGAATGTGAAATTTCACTGGTCAGATTAACTAACCATGGAGCTAGCCAAACAGCTGTTACCAAACTCGCCATTGCGTGCATGAAATCGAATGGCAAACCGTTCAAGATGTATAGGAAGAATTGTTCTCCGGACATTCCAATTTGGTATATTGATAAAGAGACCCACCAGCCAAATAGAATCGAAAAAATCACGCTGGAAATAGCCAATTTCTTCATCATTATTTTTTTGTTTTGAACTAGGTTAAGTTTTGACCCTGCGAGAGCAATCATAGCCCAACCAGTTGCTTGGAAAATTGTCCAATAACCATGCGACAAGAATAGATTAGACAGAAGTGTAGCCATCACTGCAAAAGCCATTCCCCTCCTCGCGCCCAAAGTTGCTCCCATCACCAAACACATCACTGTCAAGGGTTGTACGTTTGGTAAAGGCTCCAGAACTATTCTACTTGTAGCCGCTACGACTGTTAATGCTGAAAGAAGGAATATCTCTCCCTTTTTTGTGAAAGATGGTTTACACAATAGCATGTAGCAGATTGCTATTATTCCTGAATTTAGGAGTAACATCTCTGATGGAGCCAAGGCCGGCCCGTGGACACCATCGGTAAGTACCATGAAGACACCTGAGAGGACATATCTCTTGAACTTCACGCTGGCTTCCATCTAACTACGCTATCTTCATCGATAATCGTATCAGTCATTCCCTGAGGTGACAATTTCCCGTCAACCGTAAACTCCCACCCTTCACCAGATTCCTCATTGAATGATGTTATCCATGAACCAAAATCATAACTCTCAATCTCTACAACAATTCCATTTTCTGTGGCAACATGGGTAGTAATTTCTTCCACATTGGTGAATCCAGACAGTCCTCCGACCACTACATTTCCTGATTCTAATTCGATTACAACGACTTGAGTTCCAACCCATTCTTGTGGCCAATCATCATTCCAATCAGTACCTTCAGGGCTAAGTTCTGACACACTTTCCGACCATAAATTTGCCAATTGAGGAAATATCAAAATCATGAGAATGAATGATAGAAGGAGCCCTATTTTAGATCCTAATTGCTTATTTCTTTTGAAAACCAACGGGAAGATAATTATCGACAAAATTGATGAGATCGCGATTGCATATATTGTCGATACTTGATCTATATTCGAAGATTCGGTGCTGTCTGAAACCACATACAGTATGCCATTATCATTTCCAAAAGCCAAAACTCCTTCTCCATTAGAAGAAATACCTGCAGTAGTATATGTTCCAAATTCTGAAAAGGTAATTTCTGTAGTAGTTATGTTTTCTCCGATTAACCAACCACCACTAGGGGAATTTATAGGAAAACTGACCATAGATTTACCGTTGTATTCGATAAATGAAATCTCACCATTTGAAGTTGATTCTTTTCTCTCAATTTCGATGCAAGAAGATTCACATTCCATTTTGATGATGTTTTGGCTTGTAGCAAGATACACGTTATTTGCATTTTTTATTGGTATTGCAGGCGAACTCCCCTCATCGGAAATTTCCAATCCATCAAGGTATATCTTTGAGCCACCATCCGTTTGTAAATGAATTAATATCCCTGCCGTAGTGATTATTGGAGCATGTCTGATTTTCCCGTTGAAATTGTTTAGTTTAGTGAACTCGCCAGACTTTGTTACACTATACAATGAGCCGTTTTCGTTTCCAATGAAGTATGATTCGGCGGTAACTGTAACGCCGTTTCTCCAACCAATTTCACCAAAATCAGCATAGAAGTTTGTAGTGCCATCTGCCAAACAATATGACCCGATCCCTGTTCGGGTTGGCACGATTAATGCGTCATCATCTATTGCCATTTTACCGGTTATACCCAACATTTGAGTTTCGGTTTGGATTTCCCAAATTAGAGACCCATTTTCTGGATTTAAGGCCGTGACCTTTCCATCATTCCAACCCACAACAAGCATGTTTGGCCAATCGCCACATGCTGAACTCTTTGCATCTACGTAAAGCAAAGGTGACATGTCGTGCTGAGTAGAGGTTTGACTTTTGAATCTCCAGTTTTCATCGCCTGATGATAAGTTAAATGAATAGACATGAGGCCTCTCATCTCCTGTCCAAAATCCTGATGTTCTTACGAATACCTGGTCCTCTACGATTAAAGGAGAAGTAGATATGTAGCCATTGTCTAAGTCTTTACTCCAAACCAAATTTGGGGATGTTTCTGCATTTACAACGATTGTAAAAAAGAAAATAATTGCTAAGGTGGAAGCAATTTTTTTCATCAAACATGCCTCTGAATAACTTCCCTTAGTATAGCACTTACTTGTTTCCCATCGGCTGCTCCTTTGCATTCCTTCATCACGATTCCCATCAATGGGCCCATTGCAGCCATTCCCTTTTCCTTGACAAATTCTAACCGGGATTCGACTACACTTTCCACGATCGCCATCAGGTCACCTGTATCTGCAGGTTTGTATCCCAACTTCTCTGAAGCAGCATCTATTTGATTCATAGAAGGTGATTGTCCAGAGAAATATTCTATCATTGGACCTATGCCTTCACGTGTCAGCACACCATTTTCTTTAGCGGCTAAGATTAGTGCCATCAAGCCATAATCACCTTGGTTTTCTAAAATCATAGTCGCCCATGCCTTGTATGGTAAGCCGTTTGCATGAGAAACAAAGTGGTCATCTAATTCCCTTGAAACCAGTTGCTTCACCTGGTCATTACTAATATTGTAAGATTCTAATCGTTGAAGTCTTTCTTCTTGATTCATAGGTAAATTCTGCAATACTGTTTCCCACTTTTCTCTGGTCAGGGTTAATGGTGGAATATCTGTTTCTGGATACATGCGCGCTCCGCCTGGAAGAGGGCGCATTGGAGTTGTCGTTCCGTCTTCTGGAGCTCCCTTCTTGACTACTACATTCCTTACTTCTTGAGGTATCCTTTCGAACGCTTGTAAAGCTCTGTTGTAAACGCTTTCAAGTGCCAACTTCGCTTGCCATTCTGGTGCAAGGCATAACACAAATGAGTCGACGTTTGATAACGCGTTCCTGACAGCATCAACATGACTTTGTTCTAAACCATAGGCCGGCAATTCATCTGAATGAAATATTCCTGCAACGCCTGCAAGCTTTGCAGCACCAGCTAACTCCCTTCCAAGTCTTGGCAATTGCGCGCCCTCTTCATCGAATTCTTTCTTACCGATCAATCCAGAAAATCCAGGAAGAGGAAGTGCCATCATCACGAAATTATTGTCGAAACCGGACTTCACCATTTTGGATTCGCAGTCGGTGAATAAATTCGAGACGTCATTGAGAGAAAACTCGAACTTGCTTTCAATTATTGAACGAACGTTTTCTGATTCTACGGTTCGATCTGGAGGTAGTAATGGCAGGCCGTGTTGATTTCTAAGGTGATTTGCTAATCTGTAAAAATGCAATTGTCTTGCCATTTCGCATCGGATAATTCTTGGAATCCATTCAAGGTCTTGACATCCTTTGATTTCAACCCTGTCTCCACACATAATTGAGACGTTTAGGTCCTGCCTGATGCTCCCAAGGCCTCTTCTTACTCTCCTTGTATCTCTGAGTGTTCTGCCCAGAGAAATTGCAGTTTGCTTTGCGTGGTCTGGTGACGTAATATCTGGAGAAGTCGCTATTTCGATTAAAGGAATTCCCAACCTGTCTAAATTCCAGGTTACTACTTCTCCATCGGGAGTTAATTCACTATCCAATTTTCTTGCACTATCTTCCTCAAGGCAGAGAACTTCTATTCCAACAGGGCCTCCTTCAGTTTGTAACTCTCCGCCCGTTGCAACCAATGTTGTGCGTTGGAATCCACTTGTATTAGACCCGTCAATCACTGTTTTCCTCATCGTCTGAAGAAGTGGGGAAGGATGGGCGTTCAGCATTCCTGAAACGGTTAACGCAATGTCCAATGCTTCTTTATCGTGGGGAAGAGGTGGTTGGTCATCTAACTCGATTAGTCCGGCATTAGGTGATTTACAATAGATGAATGAACGGTTTCTTTTCGCTTCAAACCTTGCAGCGATATCGACATTTCCACCTTCGCCGACAGCGGAACGTAATTATCTCTTTACCCTTGGCCAAGAGTCTGGAACGGACTCGATGGTTACATCATGCATTTCACCAGGTTGGCGAGAATGAAGTTTACCAGTTGCTAACTGTTGATGAACTTCTATACCACACATGAAGCCCAGCGATTCTGGGTCCAATTTGGAGGGTGTGGCGACATCACCATTTGGTTCCATGTACTCACCGGTATGATGTCATAATTATCAGTACATCGTTCACACTGGCTGTAGTGTGTCATAACCTCGTGGACGCATTAATCTGCCATCACGAATCAGATGTTCTATCAAATCTTCAGCCACATCTCTTGGGATGTCCATCCGTCCGGATTCTGTAAATACGTCGTTGATATCGACTATTTCTCCAGTTTCTAAGTAAATTCTCTTGACTATCTCAAGAACTACTCTTTCGCGATTTCTTGCAGTGGCTTTCTTGCCAGATTGAATCGTAGTTTCATCGAAATTCTCGCCCATCAATTCATATCTCCAAGTTTTTGTAATTCTAATAGCCCTATCTGCATCATCCATCGTCGCCTCTTGAGATAAGCGAACCCGCGCTGATGCCTGAGCTAATCTGTACAGACCTTCTATCGCCCTCGCTGATATTGATATTGAGTCATTTGATTCTCCTCCTTGCCTTCTTGTTTCAACATAAAACTTTGCGAGGGCGTCTCTTGCATCATCTGTCAAGCTAGGGTGAATTGTTCTTTTTGCATATGCTACATACTTGCGTATCAAATCTCGATTTACGATTCCATCTTTCTCGTCAATTCCGCCAGCATTAGCTGCCTTAGAGGGATCTACTTCACTTCCTTGTTCAATCAGGATTTCAGGAGTCGCTTCCCCTCTATTCTGCATAATATGGTTTGCAATCATCGTATCGAATTCGGCTTTTGGCTGGTCGGTCAATAACCAAATTACATCAAATCGAGAAATCAATGCTGGCTTCAAATTAATCTGCTGAGTAAATGGTACTTCTGAAACGGGTTCGAACCTGCCTGCCTTTGGGTTAGCCGCAGCTAAAATTGCACATCTTGTAGATAGGGTCGCATTGATTCCTGCTTTAGAAATTGAGATTCGTTGTTGTTCCATCGCTTCGTGCATAGATGACCTATCATTTTCATTCATCTTGTCGAATTCGTCGATGGCGGCGAGTCCAAGGTCAGCTAGCGCAAGGGCACCTGCCTCCAAGGTCCACCTGCCCTCAGCGGCTGAATCTTGCACGGCAGCAGCTGTCAAACCTGCTGCGGATGCTGACATACCTGAAGTGAATCTCCCTCTAGGTGAAATCAGAGACATGTAAGACAGTAATTGCGATTTCGCTACACCGGGATCTCCCATCAATAAAATGTGAATATCTCCTCTAAGACGAGTGCCGTCTTTTGCTTTAGAGGCAACGCCTCCAAACAATTGAAGCATTAGAGATTCCTTTTGTCTTTTCATCCCAAATATCGATGGTGCTATCGAATTAGTTAGAATATCGTGAATGTTTTCATTCCTTGCAAGCTCCTTGATTTGTGATTCTTCTTCATCTGAAATCTGAATTTCTTCGAGTGGAATACTATCTCTTTCGATACTATGAATTCTCAGAAATATATCGAATATTGGAGTTTCCTTACCAGATTTTCTTTGTGACCTTACGAATAGCATTCCATTTGCAGTAACTCTATCTCCAGGATTTAATTTTCCTGCTAAATCATGCTCTGCGATGCAAAGTATCCTTTCTGGTTGAACACCGCCTCTCAGATTCTCAGGTGGCTCTTGTAATTCAATAAATTGGGTGTTTATCAATATTGATTCTTCGACTCTTTGAACAAAACGAGTCTGCCCTTTCTTTCTGCCACAACCTCCATCGATTTCGAAGCATTCTATCGGTTCTATCAATTCCTGTTCGTTTGGTTGCGGTACGGAAATCGAATGCCCACATGCAATACAAACAAACACGCCTTCGTAAGTTCGGGGTAGCACTTTACCAATCTTTGTAGCGATGGCTTCTACTGAGATCATAGTACCAAGGTCTTCAGATCTTAATTGCCTGACGTTTCTTGTAGCATCTGATGGTAAATGGATAATTCTAACGAAAGAAATAATCCTTGGAGAGCCTAGTTCCGAAAGCAAGAGGCTCAAGGCTTGGTTTGCGGCCTGAGTATTATTTTCCGGTTCCTCAACAATTGAAAGTGCGAAATCAGGGTCAAACGATTCAACTACTCTGTAAGATACCTCAAGTGATTGAACATCAGGCCATGAAACTTCTAAATTATGGATTGCTTCGCTGTAATTATCCAATAAAAATGAACGCCATCTTGCAGGTAAGTCAAACTCTTGAATCGTCATATCATTACCTCCAACCGGACATAATCAGCGATTGGCGAACACCTATAATGATTGAGGAAGATTCGTTCTTCCCCATCATTTCCACTGGAAATTAATCGCATGACATAACCTCCAAAGGCTTCCATTGGAGGACCGCCAAACACATTTCATAGAAGTCCATCGCAGAACCATGCCGGAGCACTCATTTGAACCCATTCATGGAATAATTGAGAGATTTTCCTTCTCTTCTAAGAATCTTGAAAATTCTCTTGGCGACCCTGAAAATAGAGAAGTTATGGTTCACATCCCGCCCAACGATGGTGGACCACTGCCATGCATAATTTATCTGGCGCCCTACACTGGAACAGGATTTGGTAGAGCTAACTGGAAGGCTTTTGCGGAAACTCTCCCACAACGTCATGAGCGCCTTGTAAGAGAAGGAAAAATGACTCCTGCGATTTTAGTCATGCCAGATACCTTCACTTCGCTTGGAGGAAATCAATTCATTGACTCTGAGATTATGGGGCTCTGGGGAGAATGGTTGAGGACAGACCTAAGAGAGCAAATTATGCAGAGATATGATGTTGCAGGTTTCGGATTAATTGGAAAATCTAGCGGTGGTTACGGCGCTCTTGTAAGAGGAATGTTAGACGAATGCTGGTCCGCTGTAGCTTGTCACTCGGGAGATTGTGGATTTGAATTAGTCTTCGGAATAGAGATGGCGTCGGCATTAACTCACATATCGAAATATGGAGATAAAGATCGCTTTTTGCAGTACGTAAAGGAGTGTAATTCTCTCTCCGGAGATGATTTCCATACACTGATGCTAATTGCCATGGCAGCTACTTTCAGCGATGGAGAATTGCCCGTTGATTCTGAATGCAACTTTGATGAAGAAAAGTGGGCTCAATGGAAATCTTGGGACCCATTAAACATGATTGAAGACCACCACAACCTACCTGCTTGTTGGATTGATGTTGGGAATAAAGACCAGTATAACATACAATTTGGTCTGAGACAATTACATACAAGAATGGATGAGTTGGGAATCCAACACGAATGGGAAGAATTCGAAGGCACCCACAGCGGTATAGATCACAGATTGGACCTATCTTTGCCTTGGGTCTCAAAACAAATCTGCAACTATTGATTTAATGAGTCGGGAACTGGTGGATTAAATCATGGCGGAGAATCTTGACTATGCTAGTAGTGGCGTAGACATCGATTTGGAGGGAAACGCCGTGAGCGCTTTGGTGTCGTCCCTTGCAAAATCCGTGAGAAGTCCGGGAACTAAAGGCGCTCCAGTGGACCTCCCAGGTGGCTTTGGTGGGCTTATTGAATTCGGAGAAAATTATCTCGCTCTTGCTACTGATGGCGTCGGTTCAAAATTATCGATTGCATCAAAGTTGAATCAATGGCATGGAGTTGGAATTGACTGCATGGCTATGAACGTCAATGACCTACTTTGTGTAGGTGCAGAACCAATCGCATTTGTTGATTACATAGCGGTACCAAAACCTGACCCAGAAGTACATCAAGCGATAGGTCGTTCATTAGCGGAAGCATGCAGAAGAGCAAAAGTTACCCTTGCTGGCGGAGAAACTGCAAGTCTTCCTGGAATTGTTAACGAACTCGACCTATCAGGTACTGCTTTAGGGTGGCTCCCGAAGGGAAAAGAAATCACTGGTTCCAATTTACAAGAAGGAGACGTTTTGATTGGCCTTCCATCGTCAGGCATACACTCTAACGGTTATTCATTGGTTAGGAATGTAGTAAATCACTGTGGTGCGAATTGGGAAGATACTGCACCATTCGAAGTAAATGTAGCGAGAATCGAAAGATTTGCAGATGGTGATGTCACTATTGGAGAGGTATTTTTGAATCCTACACGAATTTATTGTGATGAAATTGTAGGCTTGATTCAAAATGGACCATGCGATTCATCGAACATTCACGCTATATGTCACGTTACTGGTGGAGGGCTTTCAAACCTGTTAAGATTACACGATTCATTAGGATGGCACATCGAGAATCCACTACCGATACTTCCAGAATTTGACTGGATTCAGCAGAAAGGAAACGTCACTGACAAAGAGATGCATCGAACTTTCAATATGGGTTGTGGAATGATAATTGCTGTTTCCGAGAATTATGCTACAGAAGTTTGTTCCTGGCTAAACGAGCGTCTTCCAGGTTGTCAAATAATCGGCAAGGTTGTAGACAATGGAAGAAAGGTGACACATTCAAACCCGGAAATTGTATTTGAACACTATTGAGGGGGTTAAGATGCAAAATAATGCATGGCCGGGTCATAAATGGCTTGAAGGAAGAACAATTGTTCACCTTAGAGACTCTCAAGTTAGGCCATCACACATGCCAAGAGGGCCTGCTGCAAAAACTGGAGAAGGTTTTCTAAATCCGGCGATGGCACCTGCGAGAACTAGATCTGTGATGTTATTAGCTGACGCTTTAGAAAATGATTGGTTAACCTCAGACGGGAAAATTATCAGAGCGTTAGATGCACTATGCGCAACCGGAGTTAGGCCGAGGAGGTGGCGAAAAGAAATTCCTAATCAAGAACGTTTGAGGATAACTGCTAACGACCTTGATAGTGATTCTATCGACTGGGGTAAAAATTCACATCGTGAAAATCCAGTAAATGATGGAATCGAATGGGTTCCTGAAGATGGTAGATTTGCAAGAATTATCGATGGCACGGTTGAAGATGGAATTCATTGGATAAACGGTGATGCAATGAATCTCATGACTCAAGCTCCGTTCCAATGGATTGACATAGACCCTTTTGGTTCTCCTGTAAAATTCTTAGACACCGCCATCCAAGCAATATCAAGAGTAGGAGTGTTAGAGGTTACTGCAACCGATACCGCTGCACTTTGTGGATCTGCGAAAACAAGCGCTTTGAGGCGCTATGGCTCAGTAGGAATCACAGATTCATACATGCATGACGATGCTACGAGAATATTACTTGGAACTATTGCAAGAATTGCTGCAATGCACGATAAATCAATGCATCCAATAATTTCACTTTTTGATGGCCACCACGTTAGGGTGAGTGTTTTGTTGAGAAAATCAAAAGATGAAGCAACAAAATGGAGTGATAATATTGGGTACAGAATTCGTTCAACGCCTTATCACTTTTCAAAAATTCCAGAAGGGAAATACTCAGGTCCTATGTGGACTGGTCCGATTTTTGATGCCGAAATTGCTTCAAGGATGACTACACAAAGAGCGATTCAACTTTGTTCAGGAAGGGAGGAAGACTATCCAGAAGATTGGACTGAAATCGACATTGAACATTCGAAAAGAGAAATTGAAAGGTCTGTAGTCCACATCTCTGACTCAGCTGAACTATTGTCAGGTGAACACCTGCTAGTTGCAGTTAATGACCTCGGTATTGCTGCAAAAATCAAACATATTCCATCCATGAAGAAATTAAAATTAGGACTAGAGAAACTCGGACACAGAATGGCTAGATGTCACATGCCTGAAGCAATGTTCGCTACAGATGCTGATTGGGATACTGTTCTCGAAGTTGCGAAATCAGCCGAATGAAGGGTCGATTTCATTTTCCGGTGCTGGTAGCATAGTTTGTGAGTTTTCAAACACTTCTCTGACACTATCTTCAATTCGCTTTGCATCTTCCAATAGTGATGTAAGTGGGATCTCTATCTCAGTATAATCACTTACAGCCTCAAGAGCGATTGCTGCAGCTCTAGCATCAGGGTACATCGGATTACAATCCGCTAATATCGCTGTAATATCCAACCCCAAGCGATCTCCTTCAGCAATTAAATAACCTGCAATACCTGAAACAATTCCTTGCTTTATGGGGTCAACTCCGATTTCTCGAAGTCGGCCTCTCCCTTTCTTTGATGAGCTGACTCCATAAAGGGAGCCGTCTCTATCGTCAATATTCTCTCTTGCTACTCCGTCGATAATTATTAATTGCTCAAATCCACCTCTTGTAAACCATTCAAGTACGGTGTTTGCGAACAAAATGTCTCTTTCAGGGCCAAATCTTACTTCGGCAGTAAAAACACCTACGTCGTTCCCTTGATACACTCTAACCGGGTGTTTTGGTACTTCATGATGTATCAGAGCCATTGCGGGAAATTCAGAATTGAGAACTGTTCCAAGTTGCTGTAATTTGAGCTGAGAAATAATGTGCGATGCAGCAATTACTCCAACCATTCCAACCGTGGAAAAACCACAAATTGCAATCCCACTTGTCTTTGGATTTGCATCCTGATGCAAAACAAGGTCGTACTTCTGCATCTCCGCCATAAATACACCTCAATAAGTCTAGTTCAAATTGCTTACGAAATCACTCGACAAACTCTTCCCAATCTTCCTGACCTTCTTCGCGGTACCACCAGACTCCAACCTCGTCTTCGTACCATTCTGTTCCATGCTCGTCCACGGATATCCCTGAATCCTCCTCTTCGTAAGATTCCTCAACGTATTCTTCCTCATATTCTTCCTCGTATTCTTCAATATTGGTATCAAATTCAGAAATTACGTCTGGCCTTTCTGGAGCTTCATCGATTATTTCTCGAACTTCAATTTCATCTAAGGCGGTTCCTATCGGCAAAGGCTTGTTTGTCCTTTCTTTCTTTGGAAGGTCTTGGTCAAATTCAAGGTCATCCTCACTCCAATCTTCGATATCGCTATTCCTGATTCTGATTACAACTATCGCTATCAAAGCGATAAGAGCAATTCCTCCAACGGCGCCAATGTACACAAGGGCATTGCTTCCACCTTCTGCAGAATCTTTGTTCGTGTTTTGATTTGTATTGTTTTGGTTTTGATTTTGTTGATTATTTTGTTCTTCTTCAATTTCCAAGGTCCACATTATCTCGACTGTTCGCTGTAAATCACCAATCGTCGTGTAATCAGTTGGCCCCTGCCAAAAATCGATTTCTATGTTTCCAGAAGCTAATCCTGAATTTTCAAATCCATCTTCGATTGAAAAGAATATCGTGATATCTTTCGATTCACCTGAAGTCAAATTGAAATCACTTTGTCCCGATTTTGGTTCAAACAAAATGTAATCTGACCACTGTGACCAGCCATCTGGCTCCAAGGATATGTCTATTGTGTAGTTATTTGGATTATTGAATGAACAGGTAATTTCATCATTTGCATCAGGATTAATTTTTACCTCACCGCAATCTATCGTAATTAATTCCATCGAAGTAGGGGACCAGGGTTGGTTGGTATTGTTTCCATTGTTTGTTTCATTCTCTGTTACGTCGGTTCCATATGGATGGATGGTCAATGTCAAACCTTGACCAGCGTTCAAGTAATCAGGTTGTGAAATTTGGATATGTAGTTCACCACCCTCATCAAAATTTAGCGTGAATAAGGCTAATCCACCTGAAGCGGTAGTGGTGCCGGTGGTTGAGTTGTTGGTGCTAGAGTTAGTTATCGTCCAATCCAACGTAGCCCCTTCCAAGAGGTTCGAATGGGACTGTAATGCTGATACAACATCAATTCGTATGTCGGATTCGCCATCGGAATCAAGAATGTAGTAGTTTGAATTTGCAGACATCTGTACTTCGACCGAAATTTCAGATGAAATATTAGTTGTGGATTCTGAAATTGGTCTTGTTGTCAAATCACCACTAAATCCAGAGTAATTTGCATAAAATACCACATCGCCATAGACCTCTGATGCGAAGGTCCCTATCTCCGAGAAATCAGTAAGAGAGATTGAATCCCAACTTGTAGAGATTGGATACGTTCCTTGAGCAGTCACCATAGTGATGATTATTTGTCCTTCAGGAACCCCTGATACACCATCTATTGTAGAGGATAATGACAAATCAAACGGCATACCAACTTGAATTTGATTGGATACTGTCATTGACAATTCGACATTGCTGGGCACATCTATTCGCGGGTAAGCAGGTCCTGCAGTTATCACTTCGGATGTAAAGTTTCCATATTCATCAACTGCTACAATTGCTGCATAGTATGAGACCCCATCCGTTAATCCAGAAATAACTGTGGTATTATTACCAGAACCTATTGTTGAATGTGGTGTAAGGCCTGTAACGTTATCATAGTCTGTTGTTTCAAGATAAATAGCATAATGGTCAATTGTAGCATTTGATTCATCCCAGGATAGGTTGACTGCTCCGCCCATATCGTCTTCAACATCCGAAATAGTCAGGTTGATGATTTTCGCAGGAGCCGCCGGATAGGGAATTGTTACCTCTAGAATATTAGACAAATTCGAGGTTTGGCCGAATTCATG
Source organism: Methanobacteriota archaeon (assembly GCA_038130705.1). Classification (GTDB taxonomy): domain Archaea; phylum Thermoplasmatota; class Poseidoniia; order Poseidoniales; family Poseidoniaceae; genus MGIIa-K1. The sequence continues at coordinate 25,796 of JAYPOA010000012.1, forward strand.
AATAGACCTTACTTGGTACCAGTAGGTGGTACCGACTGTGACATTTTCATCTATTGTTAGATTGATCATGGGCTCTTGATATGGGGAAGTTATAGAGATTCCACCAACCGTTTCCGCTCTGAATAATTCGAAATTTTCTGCGAATGCCCCCGCATCGGCCGGGTCTGTCCATTCAAGTTCAACGCCTTCTGAAGTAATTGAGCTAGCCCACAAAATAGGAGTTGGAGGATTCAACTGGTTAGGTGCACCTGGAATGTGAATCGCTGCTAAATTAGTCAGTTGAATAATTCCTGAATCTGTAGAGTTTATTGCAATTGTAATAGAAAAATTACCGACGCCAGGAGTCATTTCGAGATTCAAAACATTTGTCAAATTACCTGTTGGATTCGGATTTGTATCAACCATGAAGGCACAATTATAACCAATATCGAGGTCTGTGAGATTGAATTGCCCATTACCATTACTCGATAAAGACAAACTGTTATTTGTCATTTCGATCCCATATGGGAAAGAGATTTTTGTAGAACCTAACAGGATTGGATTTAGGTCATCCATTATTCCATTGAATTGATCTGTCATCTTCAAACTGTCAAGGCCATTCAATGAGTCTCCAGCATAACCAAAGGCACTCATTTCATTGGTCCCGTCACTATCTGCATCGAGTGATACTTGGTGCCAACCACCTACGAAAACTCCTTTCGATGATTCTCCAGCTGCTATAATTTGCTCTAAGATTCCGTCTCCATCCATATCCATTGTAATGATGCTTGAAGGCATAGACCATGGTTCAAGTAATTGTGGTGCAACATTTCCTACCGAGGTTGAGTTAATCGACCTGTAGGTGATATTCCCTTCAATAGTAGATGATGAGCCGTCTGAAACTCCTGTTTGCGGAATCATTAGTTCAAGAGTTCCGTCGCCATCAAAATCCGCAACGGTTGAATTTTCCATGCCTATTTGGCCTGTGAAAGAGGTGGTATTCCAAGCCGTCCCGTTATTGATTTGGAAGGCGTATCCGATATCATTTTGTCCTATCAAATCGAGGTCCCCATCACCATCTAAATCAGTGACAATAGAGTTTTGTTTGATTTCATCAAATCTTTGCATAGGTCCCGCTATTACGCTGTTGAGATAAAACCACAAAGTCCAGTGCCCGCCTAGTTCACCAACAAGAATTCCTGTTGTTCCATTATTGAAGAAGTCCCCGACGTGCATCTCAACAACATTTGCAGGGATGCCAAAACTTCCATTTTGCATGATTGTTTCAGTCATAGATTGCGAAAGTGTTGTGCTGTTATTATCCCACGATTGAAACGATATTTCGCTATTTGAGTGAATTGCGAGAACGTCATCGGAACCATCACCGTCAAAATCAGCTAACTTTGCGTCGACTAAACCACTGGATATTGTGATATTTTGAACTGGCGAGAAGGATGAACCATTTGCCAAGTGCACGCATGCCTGATTTGATGTTTTGGAAAATGCTACAATGTCTTGATTTCCATCTCCGTTCAAATCCCCAACGCTGATTGTAAAGGCTCTGTCACAAGTATAGTGTATCTGACTGAGAGACATCTGGCCATTTGAATTGTAATCTAAGTAAACAAATGAGGTGGTATTATTTGATGCTACATTTGACAAAAATACTGGTTCAGGCAATCCATCTCCATCTATATCAGATTCAACGACTTCTTGATATTCTCCTATTTGGAAAAAGCCCCCTCCTAAGTCGGGTGAGAAGCTCACATTCAATTTAGAAGATTGAAGACTTGCATCTGGTGGAAGTAAAATTCCTGGGGTTTGTACGGTAGTTGAATTACTAGTTACCATAGCATATTCTTTTCCGTCGTAAAATTCATTTTGGTGACCCAAATTTCCAAATCCGCTGGTATTAAATTCCCATTCGCTCGACCCGTCGTTTGAAACATCGATTACTACCTTTCCAGGACTTGGGTTTTGTGAGTTGATCGAAATTTCAAATGCTGAAGAAATGAAGGTGACATTTCTCGGAACCAAAATTGTAGTTGATGTATCGGCAGAATTACCACTTAATGTAACATCCACTGATGCGTACCCTCCTTCAAACATGTCTATTGTTGTCGGGGTTTCATTTGCGGAAACTACTGTAATCGGCATTAAAGAAAACAGAAGTAATACCACAATTACAGGGGCCGTTACAACTTGCTTGTTCTCACGCATGTCAACTATTCGTGAGGCTCTCCTTCATGTGCTTATCCTTAAGTTATCACAAAAAACTGCATTTTAAGAAATCAATTGTTATTATATTTTATAAATAATTTACAACATAAAAATATCTCAAAAAGCAACACTAATTCCTGTTGATATGAAAAATTGACTAAATTATGACTTGAAAACGAACGAATAGAAAGGTTATCTATAACTTGTTTGTCGCCCGACCTGAGGAATGCTTTTTGGAGGACGAAGCGAAGGTAATAATCAGGGCTGGAGATGTTGAAATTGACTTATCTGGTGCACAATCAAGTGTCGATGAAAGACTCATCCGTATACGAGATGATGATACATGGTCTATTGCGTTGTCTAGAATTAGAAACGCAAGAGAGAAGGCGATTAATGCCGCAGTTGAAGCAGCTAAAGCCGCTGGACTCCCAGAGCGAGGGTCAGCATTCAAAGCTCTGATTGAAAATTGTAATCTCATCAAAAAACCTGACCAGGTTTTAGGTGCTATTCATTACCTTAGAGATGTCGAAGGCATCAACGACAGCCCTCCAAGGGTGATCGACCAGCTTTTCGAAGATGCAGGTTTAGAACCTCCTGGAAATCTTTCACTTTACCTAAACAGGCTCAAGGAAAGAGGATTCTTGGTAACTCCTCCATCTGCTAAAGAAAGAAACCGTTACGCAATCCTAACGCCTGAAGGCAGAGGCCACTTAGACAACAAAAGTCGTTATTGAGGTGGAAAAATGGTCATGTCGGGAAGCGCTACCGACAGGAAAGAAGAGCCACTTGATTGGTCATTTCAAAATCAAGCCAAAGCCCTTCTTCGCAGGGGAAATCATCCTCGCTCAAATTTCAAGAGGACCATCCTCGACAGTGCTGATTTAACAGAAGGAAATTTTGTCGATTCAAACTTTTCACGGGCTTCAATGGTTGAAGCAGATTTAATGAAATCGGCTTTTGACAACTGCGATTTTAGAGGAGCGGACCTTAGAAAAGCGAGGTTAAACTTGTCTAATTTCAAAAATTGCTCATTCGAGGGAGCAGATATTAGAGGCATCAGAGGAAGGTATGCTATCTGGCAGGGTAGTGATTGGTGGAACGCAAAATTGGATGATGACTTAGCGAAAGTTTTGGAGAAAAAATGGCCAAAACCTGAGGATGCTTGAATAGTGGTACCTCCTACCCGATACATGGCAGTACAACTTTCCCGCAGAGTTGACTTTCCAATGATTGACATGGCTGGAGTTTCGTACTATCCTAGAATATACGACCTTGCTCACAGATTTTTTGAAGAGTCTTGGCCCGAAATTTGTGGATTCGATTATCCTACAATTATCAACGAAATGCGAATAGGATTTCCTGTTGTGGATGTAAAATCTACCTTCGCAAAACCCCTTAGATATGGAGATGAAATTACCGCTACCATTTCGATTTCTAATGTAGGATCAAAATCATGCACGTGGGTATACAAATTCCATAATCAAAAGCAAGAGTTGTTATGGGAAAGCCATCAGGTAACAGTGTGTGTCGACATGGACACAATGGAATCAAAGTTAATTCCAGATGAATTAAGAGCAGGCTTGGTGGATTCGATTGAGTGATAAGGTTTCTATTAGGATGGGTGATTCTGTTAGCAGTGCTCCTCCAATGGATCTATTCGCAACGAGGCCTGATAAAAAAGGCCCAAAAACCATAGCAATCATTTTGATTTTGGGTTCGATAATCTTCATTTTGATTGGAATTGGAGACATTCAGAATTCAATGCGTGACGATTTTCCCGATGCAGAGTTAGAACCGATATTAGAAAATTATGAAAATCTGGAAGTCAATGTTACCGGAGAACAATACCAGGAGTACCACGATGTTGTTCGTAGCGATGGTGCATATTCTGTAAGAGGCTATTC
>JAYPOA010000013.1:0-29278 GCA_038130705.1 Methanobacteriota archaeon
CAATAGGGTCAATGTTGGTTGGAATACATGAGTTGATCTCTTTGCTCCTTCCATATCTCCCTCTCGAAATCGTCTTTGCAGTAATCAATCCCAGCATGTCAAGATTTGATATTAATCCAGAAACTCTCCTGGCAGTCAAAAATTGCTGACTCACATGGTTGCATGCTTGCTTGTATATGTGGTAGACTTCACCAGTCTGAATATTTCTTAGTCCGTGCTTTTCGTTAATCAAGACCGAAGCAAGTACCAGTTTTTGTTGAGTTGGAAGTGTCCTAATCACCGGACTTACTTGGTCGGATTCGATTTGAGCTTGTGCAATTCTTACGTGGGTTTGTTCAACCACATCGCTACCTTCTTGTTCAGCTTTTTCTGTTGATACTCGGAGAAGGTCCAAAGCACATCTTGCGTCTCCGTGTTCTTGAGCTGCTAATGCAGAACATAACTCGATAACACCAGGAGAAATTGCATCCTTAGATATTCCAATATTTGCTCTTGAGCGGAGAATATCTTGAAGTTGCTCAGCATTATATGGATTGAAGACGATATCTTGTTGGCCGAGGCGACTTCTTACTCTTGGGTCAAGGAAGTCTGTGAATTTCAAATCGTTTGAAATTCCAATAACGCAAGCACGCGCATTGACCAATTCGGCGTTTAGGTTTGTCAAGTTGTATAGTAAATCATCGCCTGACTTCTTTACCAGATGGTCAATTTCGTCCAAAACGAGAACGTAAACTCCACCTTTTTTGTCCATTCTCTTGACAAGTTCAGAGAACACTTTGTCAGTCGGCCATCCGGTGAAGGGGATGTCATCTAATTCATAATCTTCCAATAGTGCATTACCAAGGTATGATAGAACCCTATATTGAGTGTCGATTTGTCGGCAGTTAACCATTATTGGGAAAGCGTCTCTTCCAATCGATCTTCCCTTCATCTGGAGTTGCTCGCACACGTATCTTGTGACAGCGGTTTTTCCAGCACCTGTTACTCCATAGAGAATCATGTTTGATGGAATGTGACCTTTCAAGGCTTCAACAAGATTGAACGACAAATGGTCAATTTCTTGATTTCTGTGAGGAAGCTTCGAAGGTTGGTGAGTGTGGCGCAGTACTTCTTTTTGGATAAATAGAGTTTTTTGGTTCAATATTCCATCGAAAATATTTTTGTCCAAAAAATAACACCTGCCCATTTTTTCTAAATCGTTTCAACTGATTCCGCCATCATGCGTGATGCCTTCGGGGAGGCCGAGTCCACCATATAAGTATACTCCCAAATCAAAAGAAGAGAGGGGGATTTCACCATAAATTACATTTTCAATTGGGGGTATAAAAAGAAATAGATAATTTGCCGACATTGTATATAAAAAGAATACACTGGGAACCTAATTTTTCTAATAATTCCCGAGAGAATATTTTCTTGTCCGGAAGGAAGAATTTTTTCTTCCAGTCGGAAAATTACGCAAATCCGAGAGTTTTGTATGTAAAATTTCAAAATCCAATTAGAAATGAATAACAATTCAATAAATGCTTAGAGAATTTTGAAGGCTGGTGTAATTATTACATCGAATCCGATGTTAATTATAATCAAGAAAAATTAACAATTTCGCCTTTTGCGTCGAATTCGAATTTCATTCCATCGCTTCCGTGAATTATATTTTCGGGGAACTGCGGTACATCCGTAGTCAAAATTTTGTATCCATCGTCAATAAATGTATGAGTCAACAAAATTTTGGTATTCTTACACCTTTCACTGAGAACGAAAATATCCCTTGGTTTGTGGTGATGATCGGTCTCAACCCAATCAGGGACTCCCATTTCAACAACTGCAAATTTACACTTATCGACACGGCTCCAAAGTTCCTCACACGGGCCGGAGTCACCAGAGTGTAACATAGACCATCCGTTCTTGTGATTCAGCATCCATCCATGAGGGTCAACTTCTTCATCGTGTAAAACTTTGAATCTCTCGAATTCCCAAGTTTCAGATTCTGGTAAATCAACCCAGTTGATTGTCTCAATAATTTCTTCAAGCGAACCAGGATATGCGAGTTTGCATAATTCGGTCAGTCTTGCTCTTACTCCTTCTGAACCAGCTACAGTTAGTGGTTTCAGATTCTCCCTATCGGAGATATACTTTCTTTCCAGTAACAAAAACGGGAATCCAAAAACGTGGTCTCCATGTACGTGAGTTATCAAAATCGTGTCTATGTCCGCAGGACTTACTCTTGCTTTTCGCAGGCTTGCAAGTGCGGTTGGAGGACAATCCACAATGATGTGTCTGTCGATTAACAAGAACGAGTGCATTCTTTCAGACGGCAGGAAAGCATTACCACTTCCGAGTAGTTCTACTTCCACCATAAGCGAGGGGAGGTGAATCCTACCTATGAGATAATCGCACTAACATTCATGAAGCCGATGCAGGTGGGCGTGAATATCTGGTGAGTACCATGTCCAATTGGAGCGCAAAAAATCCATACATGACTAAAGTCACTGAATGCTACGTCTTGAACGGCAAGGGTTCGAAAAAAGAAACTCGTCACGTTGTTTTCGACCTCGGGGATTCCGGCATGGACTACAAGGTAGGGGACGCATTGGGCGTCCTACCAGAAAACCCTCCCGAAACCGTTGATTTACTAATTCAAACGGCAGGGTGGGATAAAGACCACAAAGTAACAACTCACAACGGTGAAAGAACTCTCCAAGACGCTCTGAAGAAGGATTTTGAAATACACAGGGTTAACAAAAAGTTCGTCAAGTCACTTGCTGGTAAAATAAACACCAGCGGAATTAGAATTACTGTCAAACTAATCGATAGGTATAGAGAATCCGTTGCGGGGAAAGGAGGATCTTGGATGTCCGGAGATTCAAATTTGGAAAACGAGTTACGACCTTCCATTCCAGGTGACGACCCTCTTGGCCGTGTTGAGCTTCTAACCTCTGATGACAAGTCGATGGAAGATTACATTTGGTCAAGAGACTATATCGATGTAATAAGAGATTTTGATGTGTCATACTCTCCAGAAGAATTTCTTGATTTGGTTGACAAACTGAAGCCAAGGCTGTATTCCATAGCCAGCAGTCATGATGCTCACCCAGGACTTGTTGAATTGACCGTTGGTATCGTAAGATATTCACACCACGGAAGAGATAGAGGTGGACTCGCAACGGTCTTCATGGCTGATGAAGTCAAAATTAAGGATACAGAAGTTGGTGTATTCATGTCACCAACAAAATCTTTCGTGTTACCAGAAGATAAGTCTACGGACATAATAATGGTTGGCCCAGGAACAGGAATTGCTCCATTTAGGGCCTTCATGGAACAAAGAGTCCATGATGGTGGTGACGGAAAGAATTGGTTATTCTTTGGTGACCAATCCGCAAAGACCGAATTTTACTACAAGGATACAATCGAATCATGGCTGGATGAAGGTCATCTATACCGATTTACAACCGCTTGGTCGAGAGACCAAGAAGAGAAAATTTACGTTCAGCACAGACTAAAGGAGCATGGAGCTGAAGTTTGGGAATGGTTTGAAAATGGTGCTTACTTCTACATATGTGGTGACAAGCAATACATGGCAAAAGACGTACACCGTGCTCTAATTGAAATTGCTATGGAACATGGTGGAATGTCTGAAGACGATGCAACTCACTTCATCGAGAAAACTATGATGAGAGAACAAAAGCGCTACCTGAGAGACGTATACTGATCTCAAGGTGTTGGAATCTCAAAAGTAGGAATCCCTCTTTCCTCAGCCTTTTCCAATACGATTCTAGTCCACTTAGTTTCTTTACCGGGGAATCCAAGAACGTGTGTTGCGTGTTCTAACATCTTGTCAACCAGTGTTTCAGGAGCCTCGGGCCTGCCAGAATCTTCCAAACCAATTCGTGGTTCATTCCACTCTTCAGTAAAGACGGCTATCTCAATTGCATTATTGTCAGCCCATCTTTCAGCCAGATAATCTACCCCACTTGCACCACCGCAAATTATCAAATCTGGATGGTCATGCCACTTTATCCACTGGTCGAGTTGTTCCTCGAGCCATTCATAATCGTAAAATCTTGAATTCCCACTGATTACCAAATTCACAACTTTACCGTCTCTATTCAAATCCTTACCAGCAAGAGTTCGAATTTTTTCTCCACCGGTTGTAACACTTCCGCTCATGTGCCAAGAACTACCGGGTGACATATAAAACCAATCAAAAAATTGAGCGATTAGTGCATATTTGCATCATTTGCTTTCCTGAAAAAGGAAAGAAAAATAGTAATTTTAGAAATATTTACGACCGCTTTCATCATAGATTAGTTCGGCTTGGATAGAGATATGGGATTCAAACGCGTGTTGATTGCAAACCGTGGAGAAATCGCTTTGAGAATACTTAGAACACTTCGAGACATGGGTATTGAAGCAGCTATTATTCACGGTAGAGAAGACAGATTGTCGCTTCCAGTGCGAATGGCAGATATTGCATATCCGATCATGAGGGCTAACCCCCTCGACTCATACCTCGATATCGAGGCCGTAGTTTCTGCGGCGAAGGAATTGAATTGCGACGCAGTACACCCTGGGTACGGATTCTTAGCTGAAAATGCAAACTTTGTGAGAAGACTTGAGGAAGAGGGAATAACTTTCATCGGTCCTTCAGCGGATGTTATTTCCCTATTAGGGGATAAAATCGAGGCAAGAGCTGCTATGGAAGCGGCAGGTCTTCCTACTGCTAAGGGAAGTAGTGAGCCGATTTCGTCAGCAGACGTTGCATCGTCACTTGCCGATGAAATTGGGTACCCAGTGATTATCAAAGCCGCTGCTGGTGGTGGAGGAATTGGTATGCAAATCGTCCACTCGGCTGGTGAATTCGAGAGTGCTCTCAAATTATGTCAAAGCAGGGCTAAATCTGCATTCGGAGATGACAGAGTCTTCGTTGAGAAGTACATAGAAGGGGCTCAGCACGTTGAATTCCAAGTTTTAGCTGACGGTAAAAACGCTATACATTTTGGAGAGAGATTCTGTTCAATCCAGAGAAGACATCAGAAACTAATCGAAGAAGGGCCATGGCTTTCTGATGAGAAGAGGGCTGAAGTCGGTGCATTGGTATGCGCTGGAGCAGAGTCAGTTGGATACAAAGGACTTGCAACATTTGAATTCCTGAGAGACAAAAATGGAGATTTCTACTTCTTGGAAGTTAATCCGAGAGTTCAGGTCGAACATACGGTTACTGAACTGATCACTGGCTTTAACTTGGTGGAGTTAGGAATACGTGTGGCTCAGGGTGAAAGCCTTCCCGTAAGTCAAGATGACATCAAGATTCGTGGTCACGCTATCCAGTGCAGATTAAATGCCGAAGACACAATCAATTTCGCACCATCTCCAGGAAGATTATGGGAGTGTCATTTCCCATCAGGGTTTGGAATAAGGTGTGATACACATGCCCATCCTGGGTATGAGATGCCGGGCTGTTTTGACAGCCTGTTGGCGAAATTATTGACATGGGGTCACGACCGTGAAGATGCGATAAGAAGAATGCGTACCGCACTTGACGAGACAATCATAACCGGTGTTGAACATCTAATTCCTCTACATCGCAGAATAATGGACGAGAGTGATTACAAATCTGGTGATATCACGATTGCTTACATTGAGGAACATCAAGAACTTCTGGGTTGATCTTGATGGACGTACTTATCGTAGGCAGTTTAGCATACGATTCTCTCGAAACTCCTGTCGGCCAGAGCGAAAACGAGCTGGGGGGTTCAGCGAGTTATGGTGGATTTGCCGCTTCATTTCACAATCGGAAAAATTCGGGTAGTGGAGTCTCAATACTCGGTGTCGTAGGAGAAGATTTTGAACCCGAACATCTACAATGGTATAAAGAATCGAAGATTGATATTTCCGGAATTGAAACTGCAGAAGGTAAGACCTTTCGCTGGACCGGTTCTTATCACGGGAATATGGCCGAGGCGATAACTCACGAAACTCAATTGAATGTTTTCGAACATTTTGAGCCAAAAATCCCCGAAACTCACAAGAGTCCTAAGGTACTGATGTGTGCTAACTTGCTACCATCGATTCAAACCGCAGTTCTCAACCAGGTTAGGCCGTCGAGGTTGACCGTTCTTGACTCAATGAATTTGTGGATTGAAATAGCAAATGAAGAACTACTTGCGGTGATAAAGAGGGTCGAAGTTTTGATTTTGAATGACGGTGAAACAAGAATGTTAGCCAGTGATGACAATTTATTGTCTGCGTCTCAAAAAGTCTTGGAAATGAAAAATGGAGGAATTTTGATCGTGAAGAGGGGTGAACACGGCGTTATTGCATTCCACCCTGATGGAATTATCTCATTACCCGCATATCCTACGCGCAATCTCGTAGACCCAACAGGTTGTGGGGATTCATTTGCAGGCGCTTTGTGTCAACATCTATCAAAGCAAGATGGTGGTTTAACTCGTGATGAACTGTTTGAAGGACTAATCCATGCAACGATTACAGCGTCTTTCACCATCGAGGATTTTGGAGTAAACAGTCTCAGGCACATACAGATTTCTGATTATGACTCTAGGTATGAGGAATTCAAATTTATTTCAAATCTTAAATGAGAACATCATCCTCAATAATGATTTACAGGTCGGGCAATCATGACGGTCCTAAATATCGCAATGATTGGAAGCGATGAAATGGCAAAATCAGTTGCTAAGGCTACGGACCAAAGAGATGTTCACACATATGTTCACAAGGAAAGTGGTCCAGATGGCGCCCGAATTTTATCTATCATAAGGCCGGCAAAAATGCCTGAAAGGATAAGGCCATTTTTCAATTCACTCTGTGCCGCAAGAGTGGGATTGCTCGAGGTAACAAAAATCGATGCTACCTTTGGAGAAGTACTGGTTGGTTTCGCATCTGCTGGTGTTTCCAAGGGAATTTATGTGATAAATCCCCAAGACGGCGATTGGATAGACGAAGACCAGGTTAAGGGATTCATGACCCAAGCTGGTCTATCAGGATGGAATAAGGCAGAAAATGACGGTGTAGAATTACGCTCAAGTTTGTACGGTTTGATGGATGAAATTTCAACGGAATTAGAATCAGCGAAAAACGAGCCACTGGTTGTTCCAATCGACCAACACTTCAACGTAAAGGGAATCGGACTTGTGGCCATCGGTTATGTCCAATCGGGCTCTGTAAAAGTACACGACGACCTGCATTTACTACCTGCTTCAGGACCTGGCACAGTCAAGAGTTTGCAAGTAATGGATGATGATGTTGATGAAGCAGTTGCAGGAGACAGAGTTGGTATCGCTCTCAGGAATACCAAAGAAGACCATCTTACTGGTGGGTCAATAATTATCCATCCCGCAATTGAAGATAAGAATAAGGGGATTTCCATACCCCTTTGCCTCGAAAAGCATCAAAAAAGTAGTTTGAAATTAGAGGTCTCTCCCTTCCAAAAAAGGAAACTAGAGATTGGCGATGTCATTCACCTTAGTGTGGATTTACAATTTGTTGTAGGTAGGATAGAGAGTATTGAAAATGACATAATAGTCTCTTGGGATTCTCCACTTTATATCCGTAAGGAAAATCCGCCAGTTGCACTTGTTGCGCAACTTGATTCTAATCCAAGAATCATGGGGAGCGCTACCCTTTCTCGGCTTGAATAAATACTTCTCAAAAAAGGGTGATTTCTGGCTTCAGAAAACGGTGGATTCTTAACCTCAAGCAAAACTGAACGATATAGGGATGCTAATGGACACAAGGCCAGATGGGCCCAGTGTCATAGGAGCGGGGATTAACTTCCGCTCCTTGTCACTTGGGGGAGTAAAGGGTAAAGTCAGGGCTACTTTGACTGAGAACCAGCTCTCCTTCGAATCCAAAACAGGACATGCTTTGGACATAAAATTAGACGCAATACACCGAGTCCACCATCACCACACCACGCTGATTCCTGGATGGTTAGCAGTGGTTGGAACTATTTTCATGTGGGTCGCATGGAGAGGTGTTGCAGGTAAACTTCAAGCATTATTTGGCTCGATCGGAATTGTTCTCATAGCATCCCATTTCATAACGAGAAAACCCACGATAACAATAGACACCAAAGCTGACGATTGCCACACAATTTTTGGCTCGGATATCTCCATGGTCAGACTGAGTTCGTTAATTCAGAACATGCAAAATGGTATGAGTCTCGATGAAGCAAAAATGAATGTTGACAACATGGTCAGCGATTCTGATTATCCAAGAACGAGAGTGCTTGAAAATATTGAATTTGAGCTTGAACCTGTAGAGTTGGTAGCATCCCCAGTTATCACTCACTTCATCGATTCAATGAATAATGAGGAAGATGAGTTTATTGAAGCGGAAATCATTAGCCCTGCACAGAAAATAGACGACTTAGACATTGGCGTATGGGATGATGGAGAGGTTTCTGAGCCTCAGATATCTGAAGGGCTGATGGAAAGAGCGAGGGAGAATTTATTCACTCAAAGAAACAACGTTATGCAAAATGGTTGGCAACCTGAACAGCAAAGACAACAACCTTACAATCAGATTTATCGTGGGAGTTTCCAAGAAACATATGGACAGAACCACAGGCAACACATGCCCGCACATCCCAATGTTGTTCCCTCGCCATCTCCACCACCATCGGAATTCTTACCGTCATTTTTTGGAGCTAATACCGCGCACATGCCTATCCCGCAAAATCAGACATTCAGTTCACCAGACGCACCCCTAAACGCCCCAGAATTAGATGAAGAAAAACCATCTTTGGTAGCGGCTGCCAGGAAATCGGTAGCAGACGAATCGAACATAGTTGAGGAAACTCCAGAGCAACCAAAGCGAAAATATCCGGGAATGAGCGCTATGACCAGTAAAACCGGCCGGGTATTGAAATCGCGAAAAGGTAGGAATAGTACTTTGAAATCCGGCTTTGTTCTTTCTGAATTAGTCCGTCCAATAAGGCGAAGGAGAAAGATATCTCAGCGCCAAAATCAAACTACTGAGACAACAGAGGCCCTTAGAGTACAGGCAAGAAATTCCTCGAACGAAGAGATTGCTCAGAACATTCAGAATTTAGCCCGAAGCAATGGTGGCAATGTCGACGATGAAGAGGTCGAAAGGATGATGTCTCATCTCGAAAGAAGAAGAGAAGTTCCGGCAACCTTCGGCGAATTAGTGCGTTCAGATCGAAGTAAAAGTGAAGCGGTCAACGCAATTAAGAGAATAGAAGATGAATTATGATGATTTCTTTTGAATCATCAAATCTCTGATACTCTTTGCTAATTCCCAATCAATTTGTTCTTCATCGTTACTTGGCTCAAATTGAGGGATTGGGATCGGGCGCATCATAGAATCTATTGCTACCATGAAGAAGTAGCCCTGACAAATCTCAGTTTTTGACCAATCCGATTTACTCATAGCGTATGCTGTGACCTTGGTACACGCAGTTCGGTTAGACGTAAAGACAACCTTTGCAGTAACTTCGATTAGGTCACCTTGCCTCGCTGGCGCTTTGAACTCTAATGTGTCTATGGAAATAGTAACAAACTCTCTATGAGCAAATTTGGCACACATTATTCCAGCGGCCTTATCCATTAGAGAAAGTAACCTTCCTCCAAATAGAGTATTGTATGAATTAGTATCTTGGGGAAAGACCTCTTCAATGAGCGTTACCGGTTCGGTACTGTAAGGTTCCATGACCTTTGCCAGTTCTCAATAGAATTTGAAATCATGCTTAATATCCCGACAAAAGGTGAGATTTCATCAAATAGGATACAAACGGGTTGTCATGTCAGGCGTTTGCGTTGCCTTGGTAAGCGGGGGGATAGACTCTCCCGTCGCCGTAGCGCGAATGTTGATGGAAGGTTGGAAGATTTACCCCGTACACGCCTCTCAAGAGCCTATCACTGGGCCTGAGGGTGAACAAAAAGCGATTGCTGCTCTTCAACATATATTAGAAAGAGAGGGCGTCTTAGGAGATTTAGCGAGACAAAATTTGGTAAGGAAAATGACGGTTGTCCCCGTAGCAGATGCGCTTTCGCAATTTACCAAAAAATGGAACCACCCCGAGTATTTCATTCACATGAAAAGATTGTTCAACGAAATCGCAAATATCGTGTCCGAAGAATGTGGGGCAACTCATCTGTTAACTGGCGAAAATTTAGGTCAGGTTTCTAGCCAAACATTGGGAAACCTTGGCGGTGTAGAAATAGTCTCAAACCTTAAGCCATTGAGGCCACTTTTAGCTATTGACAAAGTTACCATCATGGGCATGGCAAGAATGTTAGGAACTTTGGAAATTAGTGAAGGTCCAGAAATTTGCGACGCTCTTGGCCCAAAGAAACCCACAACCGTTTCAAACAAGGAGTGGCTTGAGATGTCAGAAGAACGATTGGGTGGGCTTCAGCAACTTGCTTCGAGTTGTTATTCGAATCGGAGAATAGTTGAATTTTGATTGTTTTCCCCCCCTTAAGGGGGGGATTCAAGCATGAGACGAGTTCCCGTTGATATTTTATGCCCGTCTCTATTGGAGGTGAAGAGAGGGTGTAACCTATGAATGAAAATAAGAATGCAATAACTGCCTTGGTTTTTACTTGTTTGATGCTAATTTCCCCGATTGCAGGTGCGGCAAGTATTACCACATTTAGTGGCGGAGATTCCGAAGTCACTGTCGAAGTTAGAGACGGCCCGGATTATACAAATATCGTAGATGGTACTGTCTCTCTTCCTTCTGGTGACACCGTAACCAGCGCAAGTGTAACCGTTTCAACAGACTTTGCTACTCATGAGACTTATACAACGATAAACGGTGACACAGCACAGTATGTTTGGGACCCTTTCTATAACATCGGACAAACCAATTTCTCCAATCAAGACGATTTTACCTACACCGAAGAATCAATTGAGTTAATCGGAACTGGTTTCACTACTGATTTCGAATCAACCGATGGAGGCTTCATTGATGCATCACCTCCAAATGCTCAATTCACTACATGGAGTCATGGAATCCACAATGATGGAACATACTTGAACGACGATTGTTACTCCGGAAATGAGTGTTGGGGAACCAATGCTTTCGATATGGACAACGATTATCGAAACGATAACGATAATTCCAGCTTCGAGTACGAAATGATTTCACCGGTAATGGAAGTAGACCCGCTCTCTTTCATTGCCAAGTTCGAAAGTTGGCACGGTCTATACTGGAACAAGTCAGGCACCACCACTAACCCGCTAAGTTACTATTACGACTGTGCATATGTTATGATAAAGTCGTCATCGATGAAAGATGACGTTATCTTCAATGACCCGAATATGGGTACTTGGACATTCATTCCATTTGACGCACAAAACTCCTCAGGTGTGAATTATGCTAACGGACTTTACCAGGTTGGTTCAGGTAATGGAAAGATTCAGACATGTGGCTCCCTTTCAGGAACAGACTACGCTCTTGGTGGAGAATCAACTCATCCAACAACCAATCCTGACGGCTGGGCAACTCTCGCATTAAACCTGAAGGATTACATCCAGAGCGGAAAATATGTTCAACTAAAATTCGTTATGGAGCACAATGCTCAGATACCACCAAAGGTTCCAGAAAATGCTACTCTTCCAGGCTGGTTCATCGATGATTTCAGACTTGGAAATCTTTTGCCACAATCCGGTTGGATGACTGTAAAGAACTTCATGCCAAAGTCAAGCCCTAACCCAGGATTCCCTGATGGATATGGTGTCCTAACCATCGAACAAGAAACAACTGCGACTAATTCACTGACTCTGACTGCAATGAAGAGTGGAACTACAGAGGTCGTAGTTGACACAAATGGAAATCAAATGACTGGACTTGAAGGTCCAATTATCGAGTTGTGGGATATCGATTCCTCAGTTTATCCTGCAATCGATTTGAGATTTGATTTTGATTCGGGTACAGGAAGGTTGTCTACCGCTGTTCTGCATGGCATTACTATTGGGACCAGAATCGGAACTGGATTTAACGGAAGTGACAATCCTGAAATCGTTAACGGAGTTTGGAATTCTCCGGGAATGGGTATGCTGGTCGAATACTCTCCAAAACTCGTAAACCCTAACGTGGGAAGCGGTATGGAGACAAATAAATTCTCGCAACCAATTGTCGCAATGACACCCAGAGTTCTTGATGACTGTTCCGAATCTGCTGCTGTCCAAATCATAACTCGAACTGGACAGATGATCAACCTAACTGTTGATTCTAAGCACGTATTCGACGACCCCATTTTTGGATTCAATGCTTTTGCATCATATCAGAATCCATGTGGAATGTCTGAACTTTGGTTCGACATTGAGTTCGGGCATTCTGCTACTGGTGTTACCCTAGACGTCGCAAACGATGGAGACATTGAATGGGGAATGGACGATCCAGCTTTCGGTGCATTTGGTCGCCAAACTAAATTCTGGGCAGGAACTGCTGACGGAGTCAACTATGGAATGGATGATGCTACTCTGATTTTGAACGTAAACGGTCAAGCAAATGGTGGTAACTTCATGCTTCCAATCGGCGCAGATGTAGTACAGGCCGAAATTGTGTTCGATGGAAATACTGCAGGTGATTTCGACATCGAACTATCTTCCAGCGGTCAAAATTATGACTTTGGAACAATGCCGAACACAACTACAATTGCTTACGACACAACTGGAGCAGTGTTCAACTTTACAGCTGGTTTGAACTCGTTACTGAACAACCCACTGGTTCAAGTCTCTCACACAGACGAGTATGGAAACGATTATGCTACATTCAGATTTAACATTGAGAATGTCAATGCTGCAAGTGGTACACAGGTTATTGCAAAGGAACTCGACATACTTTACAACTGGGAAAAGACACTTGGCGCAGCCAACAATGTCGACAGAGAATTGAACCAAGGTATAGCACTTGGTTCTGGTAATACTGTAGACGTTCCATTTGCGCTTGATGCTTCAAGTGGTGGCGCAGTCAAACTATCATCTCTATCCCTAACCACAGATACCGGATACGACTCCACTCTGACTCTAACCGGAAGTCCTGAGGGATTATATCCAAACGGTGATATCATTGAGGCGATCTCTACCCACACCGTTCAACAATCCACTGGAACATCTTTCGCTGAAGCGAGATTGAGAATGGAATCTTCCAGTGGCCTGGTTGAATTACAGTTTTCCGAATTATCACTATTCAATGAGGCATACGACCCGGACAACCTCATAACGATGGAATCCTCTACGTACCAAGTTTCTGGAGATACAATGGAAGTAACATGGAGATTCAGAATTAACACCGCATGGGAAGACACACCTGAACTAAGGATGTATGCGAGTTTAATCGCAACAAATGGTGTAAAGGGATTGCCAGGTGCTGTTGTTTTAGCGCCAGAGAACGGGAATGCCATCGAGAATGACGCAGTAATTGCGTCCTTTGAATTACAGAATAATGCGGGTGCAGTACAGGATTTGACTTCTGCGAGTTCAAATCAGAACATCAGAATGATTGGAACTGTTAGATTAGAAGGACTCGATGTTGCACCTGATCCAACATCTTACAACTTGAGCTTGCAAAAATGGGACGTTCAAACAATTAACGGCTCCGTGGTATCTCAATGGATGAACATTACCAACCTGTCCAATATTATCGGTGGAAACTTCGATTGGAATGTCAACCTAGGTGTAACAGCTGCGGGTGTAGCAACATACAGAGTACTGATTGATGGATACAGCGGTGGAGACACTCTATGTCCTCCTGCTCCATTAGTCGCAGATTCTGACTGTGCGATTCCATTCAATTTGTCAATCGACACATATTCACCAACGCTGATTAACATCTCCGTTCTGAAGGCTTCAAATTATGACCCAACAATTTGGTCTAACTGGAGAAACCTCGTGGATGATACATGGGTACTTCCAAACCAGCAACAAAAGGTAAGAATCCTCGCTCAGGATATTCCTTCCCCGCCTACATCTATCGATATGTACTACTGGATTGAGTACGACCACGATTACGATGGAGATGGATTAGCAGACCCGGATGAATACTCTATGGTGACGCTGAATAGCGACGGCAATGCTCCGATTGCAAACTACACCGGAACCTTCAGTGATGATGCGAACAAAGGACAAGACCCACCTGGAAAGGTGAGTATCTATGCGGTTGGTAGCGACCTTGGTGGAAATCCGATTGACGGAGGAGGCCCAGGATTTGACAATGACTTGGTAACCTACGTTTCAATGGATGCTAAAACACCTAATATCAGAAATTTCTTCATTGAAGATAATGATGGTAACAGATTACATAATCCAAGCGAAGGTGCTCCATTCTATCAGGGTCCATGGAATATGACCATGTATGCTGGCAAGGAGTATCATCTAATCGTAGAAGCATCAGACGAAAACGGCTGGAGAGATATCAACTACTTCGAGATTGACCTCGGTCCAGAAAACATGGTTGTTTACTACTCGCCAAGAAACGAAACCGCATGGTCTGATTCAGATGCAATTGAGATCGTGGAAGCGAGCAATACAAGCAATGGTCCAGAAGTTCTCAGAATGGACGGTGGAAGACTAATCGATCCTTTCGAAGATGAGTTCTACCTCGATTTACCGATTAGAATGAAGTGGGATATAACTGGAATAACTACCACAACATACGTTCCACAACTCAGAATCAAGGATATGGATAGAGATCCTTCCCTGATGTCTGAATCTGGTGGTCGCCACAAGCAGCGATGGGTATACAGCGATGGTATCCAACTCGATTACAGAAATGGATTAACTCCTACCTTCTCTGATATATCTGCACCGTTCTCATCGAACATTGAAGTAGCATCTGTCTTCCCTGGAGATACGATTTCATTCTCAGGACAGTACGCATACATAGACGGAATTAACAACGGTGTTTATGTTCTACCAGAAGGTGAATTCACTGTTGAAATTACCAGAGCTCAAGCGTTCATGGATGGTGACAAAGGATACCTTGCTTACCCAGCAGGTGGTGCAGATGGTTCCAAGACAGACGGACCTACTCTGCACACAATTGACGGTGGAGGTTTCAGCATAAACATCACAGCACCTCCTATCTCTAATGATTATCAATATTCATTCAGATTGGTCAACCTTCCAGATGGTGCTGTTGACTCTACCGATGCAATATGTTCTGGAAACAGCGCATACGGTTGTGGTTCATTCTCAATCAAAGTTGACGGAACTCCTCCGGAGGTAAAGGATAATTCATGGAATGCTAAGTCTGGAATTAACGGTGAAGAACTTGGAAACACCATGCCATCTTCTACCATGCACTGTGTGGACGTACAGGCGATCGTTGAAGAAAATGCGGCTCTTCTTGCAGGGGAAGTTAACCTTCATTGGTCATTCTACAGCGACACAACAACCAATTTGACATGGCCAGTATTTGGTCAAAGATTCGGTATCGAACCTTTGACTGAGGAATTGGATGTCAAGGTACAGGGTAGTGACTATCTTGTTTCAGCAGATTGTGTCGATTTGTGGCCAGACCCAATAGACCCAACCCAAGCACAGATTACTCAAATCGACCTCGTTATGTGGATTGAAGGAAGTGACTCTGCGGGTTGGTCAATCAAGGGCGGTGGCCCTGATTCATCTGGAGGAATAAGCTCAATTTGGTCGTCTGAACCTGAACACAATTCACAATACAGATTGGTGCATGAGCAGGCTAAATTCTCTGTAACTGAAGTTAGGATGACGCCTAAGGCACCTGAAGTCGGACAAGTTCCTGAATTGGAAATTACGATTCAGAATATTGGTACTCAAGACGGAAACATCACTCTTGAGATTCAGTCGGTTGTTGGAGGCGCATTCCCAACTACTGAAACCACTCTTACCACTGACGTTATCGCTCAAGGAACATTGAAGAATGTATTCGTAACAGACCTTGAAGAATTTGCTTCACCAACAAGCGGAATGTACTTCCTCGTTGTAGACGCACAAACAAATGAAGTTTTGTGGAACGGTTCTGAGAATGGAAAATCATTCAACGTGGCAGTCGCAAGTGCAGATGATGGATTCTTAGCAGGTTCTGGTATGCTAATTGTTGTAGGATTGGGAACACTGATTCTCGTATTGCTCGTGGTTGTTGTAGTCCTTGCAAGAAGAAATTCAGGTGACGGCTCATACGAATATGAATACGAGTACGAAGAAGACAAAGATTACGTCGATATTCCTCAGGCTTCTTCTCCAGCAGGACCGCCACCGGCGGGCCCACCTGTAGCACAGAATGTAGACCCGTTAATGGCAGCAGCATTAGCAGAATTCCCGCAATGGGACCAAGCTACAATCCAGGGATACTTTGACCAAGGTTGGGACATAGATAGCCTGAGAGACTGGGTTCAGAACAATCAGTGATTCCAGATGAATCTTGATTGGGAAGATATCCATTGGGAAGACCCAAATGGTGGCACCATAGTATTACACGGAATTTTACCTACTGTGGTTCTGCCAAATGGAATGCGCCCGAGGATTCAATGGCACGGCTTAGGACTTCTCTCATCAAGCGAAGAAGAGGAGATTTGGGCGGAAGAGGAGCGCTCTGAAGCCAAAGACCCCGGAATCAATCTCGATAGTGCGATTCTAAATGGTGGATTGGACAGTTTGTATCTCGAGATGCTGACCTATGTCGAAGGCCTACAGGTAGGCAAATTTCCCGATCCGGAGCCTCGAAGATTGCACAAAGCGGCAAGGAACCACGACCGGCCAGTGTACTTCATAGAGCCTGGAATGGATGATGATGACTGGGCAGATTTTCTAACAAAAGAAGCCCACGCAATGACCAGAATTAGAAAATTAATCAAGATAGTTTTCACCGCCAGAAGGTGGAGAAAATCGACGAAGAAAGTAAGAAACAAGATAGTTTCACAACCTTCTAGAGAACCCGATGGTTTACAGGCGGCAAGCGCTTTAGCAGCGACATGGTGGAAACTGAATCGAGAAAATTCTGATGAGGAATTGAACTTGCATAAGGACCTCAGATTTGCAGGTAGACTTCGAGGGGGTCTTCAACAATTAAGAGATGAACATGGAGAAGATGCAATTCTACTCGTTCCAATCCAACAAGCATGGAGAGAAGCTATGGTGAAAGCGCTGGATTCCCACCCCTCACCTGAGGAGGTTTCATCAGATAGTTCTCTCTCGGATGGAGAGGAGGAGTGATTGTGTCTGCAGGAAACATCGATGTTAGAGTCGAAAATATTCTTGTTAGGTTTAGCGTAAGTCCACCTATTGACCTTGAGGAAGCAGTCGAGCGCTTGGGTGGAGTCAAGAACGGCGATGTTATCATCAAAACACTCGACGCTCCACGTGCTACACTTTTAATCGATTCCATGGGCAGAATCATCGTTCACGGGACTCATAGAATTGGTGCAGCAAGGGCCGCTGCAAAGGAAATGTTACTGCGGATGGGTAGAGATGAATCCGGCCTAACTACTGAATTGGGTCCGATTGTTGCATCATTTGACTTTGGTGAAGAAGTTCCTGTCCATAACTTGCGTGCAAATTTGCAAAGCGGGACGCAATCCTTTGACGATAGGCTTGGTTGTATGAGATTAGATGATACTCGTCACGACCTCGAATTGTTGATCTGGCCTAATGGCAGATGTGTTGCACTTAATGCAAGGCATCCAAACATGGTTGCAATGGCAGCGGTACACTGGAAAGCAAAATTTGCTGATAAGAAATCGATGAAGGTGTAGGTGATGGATTGGAATGGCCCAATCCTCGATGACCATTTCCATCTAAACAGAAACGGACGATTTCTCGAAGCGGCAAAAGACTTCCAAAGAGTTGGAGGGACCAATCTTGTCATGGTCCATTGTCCAGATTTCGCCTCTCCGCCAACCACGAGAGATGGTCACAAGTCCTCCTATCAAAATACAATTGATATGGCTGCAGAAGTCAGAGAATTGGGGATTGGTGTTAGAGTTATTTTAGGTCCACATCCTGCTGCGTTCGCTCATCAATTTGATTCACTTGGGGACAGGGCTGAAGAAAATTACTGGAATAGCATAGAGACTGCACTCGAATTCGTACACGAAGGTAAAGCCCACGGGATTGGAGAGGTTGGAAGGCCACACTGGCCAGTCTCAGAGGAAATTTGGAGTCGTTCCAACACCCTTCTTTTGGATACAATGTCACTCGCTGCAAAAGAAGGTATACCCTTGCAACTACACGTCGAGGGAGAATCAGATGAAACCTATGGGGAACTAGCGCTGATGGCAGACAAAGCCGGCCTCGCAAGAGAAAAATTAGTTCGCCACTATGCTCCACCGGACGTTTCAGCATCGAATACGCACGGATTGACTCCGAGTGTTCTGGCAGGTAGTGGCTCGATTGAAGTGATAATGGAGACTTTTGAAAAATCATCTCATGGCTTCATGCTAGAAACAGATTACATGGACGATCTTCGCCGACCTGGAGCAGTGTTGGGGCCTAAAACAGTACCAAAGCGGACAAAACAACTCCTATCGGCTGGTTTGGACGAGGAGGTTCTGTATCGTTGTCATAAGGACTTACCTGAGCACATTTACGGTCCCGAGTGACGATGCATTCTTGACCTACCTCTTACTCGCAAGCGTTGGTGGATGAATGAAAAGAGCAATTATTCTCACAATTTTCATGCTCAGTTTCGCATTTCCACTGAATGCAGAAGCCCAATTCGGACCAGGGGTAGATATCGAGTGCGCCGACTCAACAATCGAAATCAACGTCCATCCTGAACAAAATCAACCGGTCAGTGTAGTTTGCACTGTAACAAATACCGGGGGCGCAGCTTCTGACATAGACCTAGACAGCAACGTCGATGGAAATGACTTCAGTTTGATATTATCTGAATCTTCTTTGTCATTAGATGCTGGTGAAGATGCAGATTTCATTGCCACATTCTCTGCATCTCCAAGAATTGAAGTTCTGACTGAGGATTTCAACATTACAGCCACGGTTACGACATTTGGCGGGGCGCCTCTATTCCTTCCTGGGACGCAACCAACGAACGAGGTTGGTGGGACAGTAAAATCACTACCTTATTCGAGAGTTGATTTGGAGGTTTCAAACCCCTCAACAAGAAATATCGATGTTGATGGATTGGCTGAAATTCAGTTTACTATTTTTAACGATGGAAACCGAATAGATAATTTGGAAGTCGAGGTACTGAACGAAGATGAATTACTTCAAGCAGGATTCAAATTCGAAACTGACGCTTTCTTCAGAGAGCAAGTAAATCCCGGAACTTCTTCCAAACAGGGAACAATTACTCTGAAGGCCCCTGAAACTGCTAAAAGTGAGATATCAGTAAATGTCGAACTTAGGGCTTATTCAAAACTTGACACCAGTGCCGATGCAGATGAAGTTAGCATCAGAGTCGTGGTTGCGGCTTCAAGCAGTACAACAGGTTCAATCGGAATTGGTGACCTTAATTCGATTAGTCAAGATAGCTTTGCCTCAATTGGAATGATTGCTGGAGGGGTATTTGGATTAATCATGCTTCTCGTGATAATATCAAGACTTTCAAAGAAAGCAGGCAAACAGAAAATCGCCGCTAAGGAAGCTAAGAAGCAGGCGAAGGCTGACAGAAAAGCAGCTAAGAGAGGAGTAACTCCCGCAGTAGAGGATTTTGATGATGAATTTGATGACGATTTCGACTTTGAAGATCTCGGTGAAGATGACGACTTCGATTTCGAGGATATCTGATTGATTTCGTAATCGAAAAACGGTCTCCGAATCACATCATAAGGTGACTCAACAATGGTAACAGTCATAGGCGGAGTTTGAAAAGAGACACCTACCCTATAGGGTAGGTGCTTACAATGCTTGATTTAAAAGGTAAAGTCGCATTTGTTTTTGGTGTAGCCAGTGAAGACTCAATCGCTTGGGCTATTTGTCAGAGTTTAGCCGAGGCAGGTGTCACGCTGTACCTCGGTTATCAGAAAAGATTCATGTCAAGAGTATTCCAATTAAAGGATAAATTACCTGCAATCGCAGGCTTCTACCCTCTCGATGTAGCGTCTGATGCAGATACAAAGGAGTTCTTTGACAGTTTCAGTAAAGAAAATCCCGGTTTGAAGGCGGATATTTTGATTCATGCAATTGGGTTTGCTCCGAGGGAATGTTTTGACAGGCCGATTTTATTCGTCGATGATGATAAAATAAATACGGCATTTACAATATCTGCAAACTCACTTCAAAGATGTTTGAAATTCGCTTTACCATACCTAAATCCGGGTTCTTCGACCATTACTCTAACCTATGCGGCATCCACCAGATATGTGCCTTCATATGGCATCATGAGTATGGCAAAGGCTGCTCTTGAATGCTGGACAAGGGAATTGGCTTGTCACTTAGGTCCAGAAGGACATAGGGTGAATTCAATTTCCAGTGGCCCAATTAGAACAATTGCTGCAAGTGGCATTCCAGGTTTCGACAACATACTCGACCACGTTGCTCAGAATGCTCCTTTACGAAGAAACGTCACGCAGAGTGATGTTGCTGGTTGTACCACATGGCTAGCAAGTCCTCTTTCTTCGGGAGTCACGGGTCAGTGCATACACGTAGATGCAGGCTACTCGATAACGATGGTTCCATCGAGTATTATGGGGGAGTGAAAGTGGCTGTAACCACGAAAGACGGCAAAGAAGTAGATGGGTTAGACCAAGCTCCATTCGAACCAATCGCAGTTATTGGCATGGCTGCCATAATGCCCGACGCACAAACAATCGAGAAATTTTGGCAGAATATTATCGACGCCCACGTATCGATAAAAGAGGTTCCAGCGAACAGGTGGGACCCTGCTATCTATTGGGAAAAAAGCGGGCCTGGTCAGGTAACTGAAGGTAAAACTTACTCGAAAATCGGAGGGTTTGTTGAGGATTACGAGTTTGATTGGAGAAGGTGGAGACAACCTCCTGGTTCTATACCGCAAATCGACCCATGTCAATTGTGGGCAGTTAGCGTTTCAGCGGATGCACTGGACAATGCTGGTTATGGCGAGGGAGGAAAAATCCTCGACAGAGCAAGGACCGGCGTTATTTTTGCGAATGCACTTGGTGGAGAAAATAGGTCGGAATCAAATCTAAGGGTGTTTAGCCAAGAAATGAGAAAGATCGCCCTTGATAATGGAGCGACTCCAGAACAAGCAGACGCAATGGTTGAGAAAATTTGCGAAGGCAAACCGAGAATCAATGAGGATACGATGCCTGGAGAATTGGCAAATGTCGTAAGTGGAAGGGTTGCTAACCTTCTCGACCTTCAAGGTCCAAATTACTCTACTGATGCAGCGTGTGCATCTTCGATGGCAGCACTTCTTGACGCCTGTCGCCTGCTACAAAACAGGCAGGTCGATACGATGCTTGCAGGTGCGGCTGACAGATGTATGGAGGCTCCAACCTATGCTAAGTTCAGCGCAATTGGAGCCCTTTCCGCAACTCATTCAACGCCGTTTGATGCAAGGGCAAATGGTTTCGTAATGGGTGAAGGAGCAGGTGTACTACTTCTGAAGAGATTATCAGATGCCATAAGGGATGATGACGACATCAAAGCGGTCATTCGAGGTGTTGGAGGTTCGTCCGACGGTCGAGGAAAAGGAATAACTGCGCCGAGCCAAAGAGGGCAAGTTCAAGCGGTTAGTCGCGCATATTCCCAAGCGGGATACGCACCTTCTACCGTAGAATTAGTAGAAGCACATGGAACTTCAACTAAGGTTGGAGATGCTACAGAGTTATCCACGCTTTCGATGCTGTGGACAGGATTAGATGGTGGTGACCACATTGCTGTAGGCTCAGTGAAAAGTCAGATCGGTCATCTAAAAGCAGCAGCCGGTATTGCTGGAATTATGAAGGCCTGTAACGCACTTTATTACAAAACAATACCTCCAAGCGCTGGATTTGTAACCCCAAATCCTACCGTGGAATGGGGAGATATTCCTTTCTTCGTTCCAACAGAAGCAAGGGATTGGCCAGAACCAGATAGCCACCCGAGGAGAGCTGGTATCTCCGCATTTGGATTCGGTGGGACAAATTTCCACGTCGCACTTGAAGACTACGTGCCAGAATATCATTCACAACTTGCTATCGATTGGGATAAAAAGTGGCAAGCATATGTTGGAATAGAAACTAACTCTAATTCTCTCAACGCAACAATGACTCATGATGAAATTAAGGCCGTTGAAGGTGGAATCCTCTTAATCTCGGGAGGCTCTACTGCCGAGGTATTGGCCAAATTGGGTAAATTCGACATACCTGCGAATAACTTCGACAACGACCCTAACGGCGTCAGGTTGTCTTTCGAATTACAAAATCACTGGTCATATAATGCGAGCGATTCGGTACGAATGGCAATAATTGCAACAAGTTGGGCCGAATTATCAAAGAGATGCGATTTAGCGGTAAAAGCAGTTGACGACAAAGAAAAATGGGGATTCTTATCTAGCCAGGGAATCTTAGTTACCGATGAAGACGCAATTCCTGCCTCCGCAAAGGTTGCACACATGTATCCAGGACAAGGTAGTCAATACGTTGGAATGACACTTGATTTGTACCAGAGATTTTCAGGGGTTCAAGAGGTATGGGCGAGGTCTGACCTCACTATGTCTGACGTTTTAGATGGAGAAACGCTATCCTCATTTGTTTTGAGAACTAATCTCTCAGATGAAGAAAAGAAAGAGGCAGAGCACAAGTTGAAACAAACCGAATACACTCAACCTGCAATGCTTACAGCAGACCTTGCAATAGAGTCTGCCCTGAATGCTTTTGGCTTCAAACCAGACATGGTTGCTGGTCACAGCTTAGGAGAATACGCGGCGCTGATGAGTGCAGGAATTTTAGACATGGACGGGGCACTTAGAGCAGCGGCTGCCAGAGGAACCGAAATGGGTAGTGTCGAAATAGACGACAAAGGACTAATGGCTAGTGTAACTGCTCCTTACGAAAGAATTGCGGCAATTATTGAAGAGGTTGACGGATACGTTATAGCCGCCAACAAAAATTCTCCAAAGATGACGGTGATTGCCGGTGAAACCGCACCGGTAAAAGAAGCGATGTCTAAATTTGAAGCAGAAGGATTCCAGTGTGTTCAACTCGCTACCAGCCATGCATTCCATTCCAAAATAGTCGCTCCTGCAAATGAGCCACTTAGGAGATTCCTCGAGGGTCTTGAGATTAGATGGCCGGAAATTCCTATCACTAGCAATGTAGATGGTGGCTGGTACCCAATGGATAATGGTGGAGATTCCAAGGAGGCCATATTGTCTAAACTTGCTCCGCAAATGGCTTCAAGTGTTGAATGGACGAAGCAAATCAATTCGATGTATTCCGCGGGAGCAAGAATCTTCCTTGAGGTTGGTCCAAAAAGGGCATTGACCGTTTTTGCGACACAAATTCTCGAAGATATGCCTTCGATTTCAATGATGACAAACCATCCAAAAACGGGTGGAATTTCATCTCTATTGAACGCACTTGGGACTATGGCACTTGCCGGCAGAATACCTGCAAAATTGGATAGAGATAGCCCAAACCTAACCGAAGCATTCAGAGCAGGACCAATCGAAGCTGGTAATGGAATAGCAAAACCTTCCTCGCCGTTGAAAGAAAGAAGCAGGCCTTTGCCTTCCAAAGGCGGAGCGGTTCAAACTCAAACCGTTACGATTGCAGCAGAAACATATGTTGACCCAGATACGGCAAAGAAGAAACTCGTTGGAGATTTAATTTCCGCACAATGTGGTTATCCATCGAAATTCTGCCATGGAAATGTTGACATGAGAGCCGTTTTGGGAATGTCTGACAGTCAAATTCAATCTGTGATACAAACAGTACATTCTAGTTGTCAAACCGACCCAGAGTGGGATGTTTCACAAGCCAAAACCGTCGCAGACATCACGAGATGGATAGTTGGGGCGCCAACAAAATCTGTGAGTAAAGGAATTATCAAAACCGATAACAGAGGAAACGATCCATTCGTTATTACCGGAATTTCTCTTGGCCTACCTGGCGGTGAAAGGGTATTCGACGAAGGAAACTTTGAGAAATTAGTCAGAGGTGAAACCTGTATTTCTGAGGTCACAGATGAATACAAGCAAAGGTTACTTGACAAAAATCTGGTACGTCTAATCAAAGGAAGAGACGGTAGCGTCGGAATGGAAGCGGCCAAGGAATTTGGCGATATACCACAACTCGCTGGAGTAAAATCTGCATTTGACCCTGATGGTGAATTTGGAATCAGTGCCAAAGTCGCAGCAGCATGGGATATTGCAACCCAACTTGCTTGCGCATCTGGCTTGATCGCTTTGAGAGATGCTGGGATACCACTTACACCTGTAGAACAGGTTGGCAAGGGCGGATTAAGATTGATAAAATCCTGGGAAGTTCCGTCCATATATCGAGAAAGAACGGGTATAGTATTCGCATCTTGTTTCGCAGGTCATCAGATGGCAGCTAAACACGCCAAGGAAAATGGTGATGATGGAGAAGGGAAGTTCGACAGAAGATACCTTTTCCAAATCCTAAATATGGGGCATTCGCAATTTGCGCAGCATGTGGGAATTAGAGGTCCAAATACAACAATTAATCTTGCATGTGCCTCTGCTACTGCTGCCTTTGGAGTAGCAGAAGACTGGCTTGCTAATGACCGCTGTGATAGGGTTGTGATTATCTCTGCGGATGATGTTACTGGAGACGATTTGTGGGAATGGATAGGTGCAGGATTCGCTTCAAGTGGCGCAGCTGCGACCAATAATGTCGTTGAAGAAACTGCACTACCATTCGATAAGCGAAGGAATGGGTTGATCCTTGGAATGGGTGCTGCAGCATTCGTAGTTGAAAGAAAATCAGAGTCTGACGCTAGGGGTGTCCAACCTATTGCGGAGTTATTGGGTACGAGGATATCAAATTCAGCATTCCACGGAACTAGATTAGATGTAGAGCATGTAGCGCAAACAGTTGACAATTTCATGACAGAAATGGAGAATCAGTGGTCGATAGATAGGCATCAAATTGCTAAAGACACGGTTTTCTTTTCTCATGAAACATATACTCCCGCACGAGGAGGCTCTGCTCAAGCAGAGGTTAAGGCTCTTAGAGACACATTTGGTAAGAGTGCTGACGCTCTTGTTATTGCAAATACCAAAGGTTTCACCGGTCACCCAATGGGTGTAGGAATCGAAGATGCTTCGATGTTTTATGGCTTATTGACTGGAAAAATTCCACCTATAGCCAATCATAAGGAGGTAGACCCTGAACTTGGAAATCTGAATTTGTCGAAGGGCGGGTCATATCCTAATCTAAGATATGGAATAAGATTTGCAGCCGGATTTGGAAGCCAGATTGCGCTTTCTCTCGTAAGAAAATTCGATATTCAAGGAGAAAGAATCGACAAGCAGAAACTGATTGGTTGGAACCAATCGCTTGCGGGTACACAGGAATTAGAATTACGTATTCTGCAAAACAAACTCGTTGCGTATGTAGATGGGGAAAACAATCTGCATGGTGGTGTACAGGGAGATATCTATGCAATAGCAGACAAGTCTCAACCCTCTGCACCGGTAATTCAATCCGCACCTGAGCCAGTAATAGAGGCTCCAAAAACCGAACCTGTGGCAAAACCAGTATCAGAGGCGCCTGTATCAGTGTCCGGAGATGTAAATCAGGCAGTAATCGACGTGGTGGTTAAACACACAGGCTATCCTGCAGATTTTGTTGAATTAGACCAAGATCTAGAAGGAGAATTGGGAATTGATACCGTCAAACAAGCAGAGATTATGGCTGATATCAGGGAACAGTTCAACCTACCAGTTGATGAGGATTTCATCCTCGCTGACTATCCTACTCTAAACCACATGATAGGTTACATCCACAAAATGACAGGCGGAGAAGCACCTGCTCCAGTCGCTAAATCTGAACCAAAAACGGTACCTGCGGAAGTAGAAGAGCCCAAACCAGAGCCTGTAACTCCTGTTGTTAGTGCTGATTCAGGAGATATTCAGCCAAAGTTGATTGGAGTTGTTGTTAAGCATACAGGTTATCCTGAAGATTTCATAGAGATGGACCAAGACCTTGAGGGAGAATTAGGCATTGATACTGTCAAGCAAGCTGAAATTATGGCCGATGTCAGAGATATTTTCAATTTGCCTGTAGATGAAGATTTCGTGCTCGCAGAGCATCCTACTCTGAACCATTTCGTCGCATATATTCAGAAAATGACGGGAGGAGAGGTCTCCATCACACCGGTTAGTGCGCCTGAAGTTGTTCAACAAGAAACTGTAGCAGAAACTCCACAGGTAGTAGAGTCCAAAGTAACGCCCACGATAATTGCAGACTCTGGCGACATACAGCCGAAATTAATTGGCGTGGTGGTGAAGCATACAGGTTATCCTGAGGACTTTATTGAAATGGACCAAGACCTAGAAGGAGAACTTGGAATTGACACTGTCAAGCAAGCCGAGATTATGGCTGATGTACGTGATATATTTGACCTGCCCGTAGACGAAGATTTCGTTTTAGCCGACCATCCAACTTTGAATCACTTCGTTGCATATATTCAGAAAATGACGGGAGGGCAAACCACGGCCGTAACAGAATCGGTAGTGGAAGATATAGAGGAACATGTTACGACGGAAACACCAAATCAATCCAAGGTAGGTACAAGAAGATGGCAAGTAGAAATAGAGCCGTGTCCAGCAATCGCTGAAGGTCTACCTATTTCTGGTACCCTAGTACTAACTCAAGATACATGGGGAGTAGCAGATTCACTTGCTAATAGACTATCGGAGAAGGGAATAAATGTAGCAAAGATTGGATTTGAATATGGCGCAAAATCCCTCACAGAACAGGTTGAGAACTCTGGACACACTTACAGACTTGACCCGTTAAGCGAGTTACAGATCAAAGAGGTTACAAGCAAGTTGACAGATGTATGTGGTATTATTCACTTAGCTCCGTTGTCACTAACAACAAGCAAGTGGGAGAGCGAAGGGCCTTCCAACCAGGTAGCGCTTTCCTCCCAAGCATGGTTCGGATTGTTGAAGGGATTAGATGCTCAACTCGGAAATCTGAAATCTGGAATTGTTGGAAGCGTAACGGCTATGGATGGAAGGCACGGTAACAGAGGAAGCAAGTTCAATTCCTTGGCTTGCGGTGCCTCTGGAGTCACAAAGTCATACGCATTTGAGAGAGAGAACCTAAGATGCAGGGCACTCGATATCCATCCAGAATTATTGCTGGATTCTTCCTCCGCCGCCGAAATGGTCGAGAACGAAATGTTGAATGCCGGTGGCGAGGTTGAAATCGGAATCGATAGGGATGGTAGAAGATGGACAATGGTTTGTTTTGCCGAGGATTTAGTCGAGGACGTCCAACCACTACAAAGCGATGACTTGTGGGTCGTAAGTGGTGGTGGTTCAGGTGTAACAGCCGCCTCTATAATCGGTGTCGCAAATGCGAGTAATGGGTCGGGTGCAACCTTTATTTTGCTTGGAAGGAGTAAGTTGATCGAAGAGACATCTGGCTGGCTAGATTGGGATGAAGAACAACTTAATCAGAGAAAAATGGCTCTCAGAGAGGAGTTAATTTCGGAATCCGAATCAGGAAAAGTAACGATGGTTGACTGGAATAATGCCTGGATGAAATTCACAAGAAGCAAGGATATCTATCAAACAATTAGCGAAATAGAATCTACAGGAAACAAGGCAGAATATCATCCTGCGGATGTGTGTGATTCAACAGCGATTCAAAACGCAGTAGGTGGAAGAACTGTTACAGGTATTGTACACGGTGCTGGACTTGAAGAATCGAAATTAGTAGCTGACAAAGAATGGTCAAAGTTCGATTTGATTGTTAGAGTGAAAGTAGATGGCTGGAAAGCATTGATTTCAACGACAGATGAAAATCTGAGATTTGCTTGCGCATTCACTAGCGTCGCAGGAAGATTTGGTAACGGAGGACAAACCGATTATGCCGCCGCCAATTCAATTCTTGACGCAGAGATGGCAAGGTTGACCGCTTCTCAAAGCTGTCGCGCTGTCGCAATTGGATGGACTGGATGGAGAGATGTTGGAATGGCAACTAGGGGTTCAATTGAAGCAGTCTTTGAAGCCGCAGGAATAGAGACTCTCGCAGTCGATAACGGAGTTGCGATATTCGTCAATGAAGCACTTGCCGGTGGAAAGCGCAGGGTAATCGCATGTGGTTCTCTTGGATTAATGGACCGTTTCAATGCGTTCAGAGATGCGCCACTAAAGCTACCACCTACCATGGCAGAAGTGATAGCGGACCCGAGGAGATTCCCGTTTATTGACAAATTACTTGACCTAGACGAGGGTAAATCACTCACTTCTCAATCTACCCTTTCTACAAAACAACATCCTTTCCTTATCGACCACGCAATCGATGGAGTGCCGTATCATCCAGGAGTAATGGCGCTTGAGATGTTTGCTCAAAATGCTATGTTATTGCTTCCAAGACACTGCTTAGCAGGATTTGAGGGTGTGAAATTCGGTCTTCCTGTAAAGATTATGAAGGGCTCGATGAACGTGAGAGTTGAAGCAAAACTCTCGAAGAGTGAAGGCGATTTGCGATGGGTCGAATGCCGTTTAGTTTCAGACTTAGTCAATTCAAAAGGTGAAGTGTTCGGGGAACCACGACTACATCATGAAGCAATGGTTCGTCTCGTCGCGGAGTGCGACGATGTGTGTCCATTCCTGCAAAACGAGGTAGATGCATTACCCGATATTGGAACTCCTGCGGATGGGAAGTTACAACATCATTCGAGTTTTATCTATCTAAGATATTTCCACGGTCCAAGATTCCAATCGCATGGAGGTGTTCTGAGGGGAATCGATGGGGGCGTTGATGGAATTGCTCTTATGCGTCATCAACTACCGGCAAAAGATCAATTCCTACATGAAACTGAAGGAGATGAAGTACTTCTGGAATCTCTACCTATGCTGATTGAAGCAGGTTTCCAGAATGCAGGTTTGGCTGCAATGGAAAGTGATGGATTCTCAAGTCTTCCAATAGGAATAGAATGGTCGACTATGCTAAGGGTGCCGGATAAAGATGAAAGATTACGAATGCGCTCTGTAAAGACGGCATCAGAAGATGCCGGAGTTACAGTCCACGATGTGGTAATAGTCGGTGAGGATGACGCACCGGTTCTCTCTCTCAGGGGATTAAGATTGAAAGCGATGGGAGAAGTTCCAGAAGACCAGAAGTTTACTCTTGAGAGGTGATTTTTTGGAAATTATGGACCCTATATCGGGACCTCGAATGCT
>JAYPOA010000014.1:0-6123 GCA_038130705.1 Methanobacteriota archaeon
TAAGAAGTCTCTAATCGATGAAACTGCTACAACCAATATTGGCGTTGAAGCATAATATTGGCTAATTTAAAGGCTTAGGTATCAAGAGGCAATATGTCCTTCTTGTAATCAACCTTTCAAGGCAAGTTTGTGAATGTGAATTATATCTCAAATAGATTCAGATTCATCATCCATTCCTCTGATTTCATAATTAGATGGGAAAAGAGCGACAATAACCCCTGCTATCAGAAATCCTAGTCCCAGTGCAAAGTCATGTGAAACAAACAAAAATTCTAGAGCAAAAACTACGAGCAGAAGTCCGCCAATATTTGAGACCCAAACCAGAGTTTTGAATGTTGATAATGATACACCAGTTGTCTTTGCACCTCTTACAGGGCCAAACTCTCCACCAAATCTTTGTGCTCCTTCATGTTCTGGTTGTTTACTCATATTATCACCTATCAATCATTGTAATCGCATCAGTAGGACATGCAAGCACGCACAACCTACACCCGGTGCATGCATCTCGAATAATTCTCGCTTTTCGATTACTTGGAACGTTTATCAGTGGTGAAGCTACATCTTTGTGGTACAATTCAATAGCATCATCATCACAAACAATGGTACATTGGTCACAACCAATACACAAATTCTCCGTAACCCAAGCGACGGTTCCCTCTCCTCCTTTTATCTGCGATCTCCTCTCGCCTTTTTGACGAGCAAGAGCGATAGCAATACGCTCGGCTTCCGCAGCCCTACGCTTTGCTAAGTCATCAGGTGAGGTCATATATTCACCTCTATTCTATTTGAGTTTTCAAATTTATCCACGGATAGATTTACCAATAAATCTCCAAGACAGTAAAACGCACCAACCAGTAAGGGAGGGTTCCAAGCAGTCAAACCCGTCCACGGAACCTCATTGGCCCATGTCCAATTTTCGAGATAAGTCCCCCATAATTCCATCAATAATGCTAACCAAGCCATTGTTACATACAACGATGGTTGCGGTCCAAATTTTGTAAATAACAATACAAGGACCAATAATATCACACCAGAAGTATCAGTTCCAACATACACCCCATAAATTACCAAAGGAATGAATGGAATAAGAATATACAATGCAATTGATGGATTAATATATTCAGCAATCCGCTTTCCTGAATCAAATAAAAACCAGTGTCCTACAGGAACAAATAACGGCATTAGATCTCGTTGATATTCATATATTAGCCAAACCTCGCTGAAAAATAGTTCCATGGGTGTAGCAAGAGCGATAACCGTAATCATCTCAATTCTTTCTCGCCTCTCAGCCCTGTAATAAAGGACGAGAAATAACCCAATACACCAAATATTTACTGGCCATTCCCCATAATTGGCTGAAACATATAGCCCAGCAAGTATAGTAATTGCGTAGACAATTAATCTATTCAAAGTACTACCTCACTTAGAAATTATTCATTGAAATTGTCAAACTGTGCTTTGGATTCAGCGCCCATAGCAAGCATCGATAATTCTGAAACTAATGCGTGCCAAGTCCTCGCATGCTCACCGAATGAATCCCCAACTTCGCTGTATGAACTAAAAACTGCTGAAGGAGAATTCAAATTTTCCATTTCTCCCTTCTTTGGATTAATTCTGTAAAACCATGAAGCGGCTTCTCCATCAACGAGGTAAACAACTGGTTCGACAGTAGCTCCTTCAGTTGTTTTCATTGTCGTTGGCACTCCTTCTTGAATCAGGAAGTTTTCAACATCCACTCCTCCTTTTGAATACATTAATTTCTTGAATTTGCGATTTGACAAATTTAACAATTGGTCACCGCTAGTCACAGCCATTATACCTAAACCATA
This sequence comes from Methanobacteriota archaeon, assembly GCA_038130705.1. Classification (GTDB taxonomy): domain Archaea; phylum Thermoplasmatota; class Poseidoniia; order Poseidoniales; family Poseidoniaceae; genus MGIIa-K1. The sequence continues at coordinate 1,830 of JAYPOA010000014.1, forward strand.
GGTTCCTCTATCGTTTTTGATGAAAGCAACAGGTTGACGGTCTATTCCCAGTGATTCATATTTAGCCGCAATTCTTGCCAAGAATTCATCCACTTCACTGGCTAACATTCTGCGACAAGTTTCCTTTTCCAAACACTTATCTTCACTTACAAACCAATCAGCCAATAGATGCCACGAATCGATTCCAATTATCTCTGATATTTCTTCGACATATCCTTTCAAATGTTGGTAGTGTTCAGATTTGCGCCTCCTTTGCCACCCCATGTGAGGCGGAGGAGAAACATTGCTAGCACTCAATCCATCTACCATGCCCTCAGTAAGGTCATTGTTTAGCATAACAAGGTCTGGTTTTGATCCATTTACGTGGATTTCATCATCTATTATTGACACCGTATCGAGCATCAAAGGACTTGAAATTCCATCAAGAGAACCATGCCCCTCCAAATCAGGAGAGCCTACTGTACAACGAAATCCTGCTTTTTCAACAAGCCTCTTGATTGTCGCTACATTCTCAACATAGCCAGCGTTACGTGTGTGCGATTCAGGATATAGGTGAACCCATGCACAACCTGGATGCTTTCTAATTATGTGCTCTTTGAGAAGTTGCGAGAGAACTTCTTCATCTCCTTCTGAAATATTATTGAAACCTGCTGGAAAGTGATTAGCATCGACTACAGCGACTTTCCAGCCACAATCTCTTATGTCTACACTTCCGTAAATTGGAATTGGAACTTCTGCTCGCTTTTTATTCATCCATTCAGTAATTTCATCTCGCTTATCCTCAAGCGATTTTGTTAGGTCATGTAGCACAGAAATTACATCACTTCCTCGATTAATGATTTTGCATCTCCGCTCTTTTTCGATTTTCCTCCGTCGATGATGTGCATCGATTCGAAAAGAGCCATACCGATACAAATCTCTGGCTGTTTAATTAACTCTCGTTCTAAATCAGGATAGCGTTTTGCGTATTCTGGTACGAGTGGATTTAGTTCACTTATTACCTTGTCAATCAACTTTGGCGAGGTTGCCCTGCCCGCAGGTAGTTTTGGCCGATTTACTATTTCAGCAGGCAGGTCGGTTAAACTTGCAGCTTTTCTCAATGCCGCCTTTTCATCGATTCCTTTTGTGTATCTCCATTTCATCGGAAGAAGGTTCGATTCCTTTCTGTGTCGACTACCTAAAAATGGCACTCTGACTTCAAGCCCATGCGCCATCGAGTGTCTATCAACTAGCCTTAATTGGAAATTAGTTAATTGGCCGTGGTCGAGTTCGAACTGCAAAAAATCCTGTAGAGAATTTGTGTGAAATTCTGGTGTTAAGTCATCACTCCACCAGTTTTCATCCTTTAGATTGTTCAAGTTGAAGTTCATGTTGTCCAATCTATTCCTGACTAATTTGCTATGAGCTTCAAGGTCTCTATATCTTGGATATCCAGCGTGTAGTTCATCAGCACCCTGGCCACATAGACCCACTGTAACAGATTGTGACATTTTTTCAAACAGAGGTTGGAAAAATAGCACCGTTACATCAAAATCTTCTCCATGCCATGATAAATCAGGAAGCCTGTTATTGAATGAATCTTCATCTAAAACATATTGATGATGTTCTAAATCCAAACTTGATGCTACTAATTCGGCGGCCATCCAATCGGGATTGTCCTCGCTTTCTGCAACTGTCCAACAGGCAGGAACTGGTTGATTTGCTATTTCAGCTGCATCTCTTGCTACAGCACAAACCAAGCTTGAATCTAAGCCACCTGAAAGCACAATCCCAAGAGGTACGTCTGCCATCAAGCGGTCGCTTACACTCAATGTAAAACTTTCAAGCAACCTCTGCGGGTCATCCCAATTTTCAGCGGGATCTACCTTTTGCTTCTCGAATCGGCATGAGCTGACTAATTTTGGAATTCCATCGATTAACTCCCAAACTTCCACAGTTCCAGGCCTCACCTGATAGACTCCATTGAACAGAGAAGATGCATCCAGAGGATATTCCCATGCGATTCTTGCTTTAATTGCGTCTAAATCCATTTGAGAACGATATTGTTCATGAGAACGCAATGCCTTAACTTCGCTTGCAAATAGTAATGTGCCATTCACTATTGTTCGAAAAAGTGGTTTGATACCCATTGCATCCCTTGCTAATATCAATTGTCCATCTGACCATAATGCGAAAGCAAACATTCCGTCGAGTTTTGAAATCCATTTTGAATGCTCTTGAGCGGAACTAAGACCATCGTGAAGAGATAAAACCACTTCACTATCACCGTTAGTTGTGTAGTTGTATTGGCTACTTTTTAGGTCTAAATAATTGTAAATTTCACCGTTTACAACACTAACTTTACCCTCGCCAAACAGTGGCTGTGGAGACCCCTCAACATCGACTATCGCTAATCTTGCATGGGCTAAACCACAGTCATCGTCGGCGAAAATTCCGCTTCCATCAGGACCTCTGTGTTGCATCAAATCGACCATACGAGATAGTACTGATTTGTCGGGATTACCAAGCATACCGCCTATCCCGCACATATTAATCCCTGAAATTACCTCTTGAAGAGGTCTTGCTTTTGCTCACCAAAGAGGGTAAACGAAGAATGTGATAATAAGGAAGACAAAAGATAGCAAAAATGTCACCAAATATGTACTCTGAGGCGGGTCGTTAGATGTCTCTTCATCACTCATAATGTCTCACCTGTTGCAACGCAACGAAACTCGCCATTTCAACATAATGGTTTCACAACCAAGGTATAACCAATAAAATTGTGAATAATGGAATCAACAACATTGTAGCATTGTCATCAATCCAAGTTAATCTTGGCCATTCAGAAGCCACGCATATTGGTGCCATAATAAGCGCAAGAATAATCGGTGTTTCGACGAAATTCCAACAGATTAACCAAATTGCTGCGATAAAAATTGAACCAATGATTGCTACATTTTTGCTATCTAAATTCTTTCTTCGTAACTCTCCTAAGAACGGATCACCAAGAGATAACGACAGGACTAGTGGCCAAACAAATTCTGGATTATCTGGTAAAGCAATGAATGTCAAACCTATTGCTATTCCTCCCCATGCAAGGGCGCTAACCTGCTTTGCTTCGTAGTCTCTTTGGCCGAAAATCGTGAAACCTAATTTGAGACGAATCATTTCAGCCATGATTAACAAAATGGTTAGACCAGATACTACTTGGGCAACCTCAAGATTAACAAATTCTGAAATCTTTTCACCGTATTCAAAGTAAACAAATGGTATGAAAGACATCGATAGATGGAATGACCTTCTGAAGATGTGGCCTTTTACACCCCCTACGGAATGTTCTACTGGGTCAGTAAGTGCAACCTGTTCACTCATCGAGTTCCCTCAAAGCGTCATGAATTGACAACCCTTCTTGACTGATGCGGTCAAGAATCAACTCAAACTTGGGGTTTGTTACTATTTTACTCTCGTGCGCCATTAATAATTTTTGACGGGCTCTTGCCCTTGCTGATGATGCACGTGATTCCAAATTCAGCATTAGATTTGCAACCTCTTTAACACCCTCTCCAGTGATCGCACTTGTTCTAACAATATTTGGTGGGTCTTCAGATAGCATTAATGAAATAGTCAAGTCGTTGAAAACTTTCTCTGAACCATCTAGATCTGATTTATTCACTATAATTAAATCGGCCAATTCCAATAATCCAGCCTTTTCAGCTTGGATACTATCGCCTCTAGCTGGACCTTCTACAACGATAATTCTCTCAGCAACAGCGGCGCACCTCATTTCAGATTGCCCGGCACCTACGGTTTCTATTATGACTAAATCAAAGCCATTCGCGAGTAGATGGGATGCCAAATCCTGCACAATTAATGGAATTGAACCACCGGAGGACCTTGTCGCAATACTTCGTATGTAAATCGATTCAGCTCGCTCATTGTCATCGAGAACATTGAACCGGATTCGGTCACCTAAGAGCGCGCCTCCGCTTACTGGGGACGTGGGGTCAACGGCAAGAACTGCGATTTTCATTTTTGGAGCCAATTCAAATAAAATTCTGTCAATTAGACATGATTTTCCAATTCCAGGTGGCCCCGTGATAGCAATAATTGGACCTTCCCCAACCTGCCCTTCGGTGTCGCCATTTTCTATAGAAGACAACTCTCGAGAGAGTTTTATCCTATTCAATCAAACACCCCAGCGCCAATCATCTTCAGATCCAACACCGCAGTTTCTATCTGAGGCTTCATCAACAAATTGTAGTATTTCTGCTGAAGTAGTGCCCGGGCCAAATATTGCTCTAACTCCCGCACTGAA
>JAYPOA010000014.1:6223-9112 GCA_038130705.1 Methanobacteriota archaeon
AAAGCCCTTGCGACGACTTTTGCGCCTCTATCGTGACCATCGAGACCTGGTTTCGCTATTACGATACGCTGTCGGCCTCCCATAGTTGGTGGTGTGTAGGGAGGTGTATGAAGGGCTTACGGTAGTTAAATCGCACACAACCAATAAGAGCGTCCTTCTGTAGTATTCCATTTGGCGAATAGTATGATGGGCACTGAGGACAGGTTGAAAGACCTACGTGCAAGAAAAGCAAGAGGTGAGGCTGGCGGTGGTCAAGCAAGAATCGATGCACAACATAATCGTGGCAAAATGACTGCAAGAGAACGCTTAGAGATGCTATTAGATGACGGTTCGTTTCAAGAGATTGATGCATTAGTTGAGCACAGATGCAGAGATTTTGACATGGACAAAAATGTGATTCCAGGAGATGGTGTAGTTACCGGCCACGGATTGATTAACGGGAGAGAAGTTTTTGCATTCGCTCAAGACTTTACTGTTTATGGCGGAAGCTTAGGAGAAATGCACGGCTTGAAAATATGCAAAGTTCTCGATATGGCCCTGAAAACTGGACGTCCCGTAATAGGCCTGAACGATAGTGGTGGCGCCAGAATTCAGGAAGGTGTGGCCAGTTTAGGGTCATATGCTGAAATATTTTTCAGAAATGTGAGAGCAAGCGGTGTCGTACCACAAATTAGCGTCATCATGGGCCCGTGTGCAGGAGGTGCTGTTTATTCTCCTGCAATAACCGATTTCGTAATCATGGTCGATAAGACCGCTCACATGTTTATCACCGGCCCAGAAGTAATCAAGACCGTTACCAATGAAGAAGTGTCGTTTGAGGACCTTGGCGGGGCATCTACCCACGGAAGCAAATCAGGAGTGTCTCACTTTACAGCCACAGATGATGGAGAGGCAATAGACCTTGCAAGAGATCTAGTTGATTTACTACCCGCAAACAATATGGAGAAACCTCCCCTCAAAAAATCATCAGACTCTGGTGACAGGTTGTGTGACAAACTCGACAGTATCATTCCAGATGATCCATCAAAACCATATGATGTGAAGGATGTAATCGTAGAAATCCTAGACGATGGTGGATTTATGGAAGTACAGGAAAACTGGGCAGGAAATATTGTGATAGGATTTGGACACTTGAACGGATCTACAGTGGGTGTCGTAGCAAATCAGCCAAAAATTCTCGCAGGTTGCCTAGATATAGACGCAAGCGACAAAGCCGCAAGATTTGTACGATTCTGTGATGCATTCAATATTCCACTAATTACATTGGAAGACGTTCCCGGATTCCTACCTGGTACAAACCAAGAATGGGGTGGAATAATTCGACACGGTGCAAAATTATTGTATGCCTATGCAGAAGCAACCGTACCTAAATTGACTGTAATTCTAAGAAAGGCTTACGGTGGCGCCTACGACGTAATGTCTTCAAAACACATCAGAGGAGATTACAATGTTGCTTGGCCATCTGCTCAATTAGCCGTGATGGGCGCGGAAGGTGCAGTGCAAATTATTCACAGAAGAAGACTGCAAAACGCAAGAGACCCTGAAGGAGAAAGAGGTAGATTGATCGAAGACTTCGAGGAAACTTTCGCTAACCCCTACAAAGCTGCATCTCTTGGCTACATTGATGATGTCATAGAACCAAATCAGACAAGAATGAAATTAGCAAGAGCCTTGTCCATGTTATTGGAAAAAGAGGAATTACGTCCAGCTAGAAAACACGGAAATATTCCTTTGTGAGATGATAAGATGACAGACATAAAAACACTAAGAATCGCAGCAATCATGGCTGTTATTTCTGCTTCATCATCAGCCGATGATGCTTCAAATATTGGAAGACAGCCTGGTGAATCATGGTCTATTGACCATAGAAGAATGAATATGGGAATGTCATCATTAATGCATAAGAGAAGTTCCCGATCCCCTTGGAGGTAATCAAATGACTGAGACGAGAAAAGTAATTGTCAATGGTGAAGAATTCGATGTTGAATTATCAAATGATGGTGACCTTTGGACTGCTATTGTGAATGGAGAGAGTTTCGAAATAAAAATGCCAGACGCTGCTCCAGCACCAAAGAAGAGAGCTTCTGCTGGTGGAAAGTCCAAAAAATCCGGTAAGGTTTCAGCAAATATACCTGGAAAGGTGGTAACTGTAGAAGTGTCTGTTGGAGATAATGTCGAAGAAGGCCAAGTAGTAATGATTCTTGAAGCAATGAAAATGCAAAATGAAATCCAAGCACCAATTACAGGAACAGTTTCAGAAATACATTGTGAAGAAGGACAATCTATCGAGGCTAATGTTCCTCTTCTAATAATCACCCCTGAAGATACCGAAGATGATTCTTGAAAATTACAATGGTTAAAGATTAGTAAAGTGTTGGGATGTAACATGGGAGAAGAAGCTGTTTGTGATTATCCGGGGTGTAATCAGGTAGGAGATATTATCTCAAGACTATCGCCTGAAGGTTATTTAGTCGCAACTGGGAAGAAAGCATATTCTTTCAGAGAAGCATATAGGAGATTCCATTATTGTGGAGACCATCATGAAGAATTGATGGGTGGAGTTTGGTCAAGAGTTAGGAAGCCAGATGACAAAAACGATGGCCATGTAGCACCTACTGCAATCTAAACTTTGGAGTTTATTTCTTCTAACTCATTCGCTCTACTCTTTGATATTCCAAGTTGCTTTGCTGATGATCTCAGAACACTTCTTTCCATGTCGGTAATGACGCCATCCTCATGTGCAGCCTCTAGAATTTTTTGATACATCGATTCGTTAATTTCATTATCTTTTGTGATGTTTGATTCTAATATTCTTGAAACTATGATTTCAATTGGCACCAACATCCCGAGAATGAGTAATTTTAACAAAATCAAAATTAATTTGTTATT
>JAYPOA010000014.1:9122-28514 GCA_038130705.1 Methanobacteriota archaeon
GATTAATACAACCTTGTTATCGATTTTAGTCTCTAGAACGGGCTCGATTGCAAATTCAGAAATTATGAACAAGAATCCTGCAACTATTAGGGTGATTATGATCGACTTTCTTCTCAACTCGGCACTTGTTAATTTTGACATAGTGGATGAAAGTTCCTCATTTACTTTTTGTAATTCTTCATTAGCGGAATTAGTCTCTTGATTGGCTAAGTACAGATTTCTTGAGATTTCTTCAATTGTTTTCTCTGCTTCTTGCCTTGCCGATTTTTCTCGATTGATTTTTCGCTCCAAGCGACCAATTTTATTTTCAAGCTCTTTATGTGGTTCTAATTCAGTTTTCTTAGATTTAGCCTTCTTTGCCAAATCAAAAATATCCATACATACACCTTTGTTCTAGAACTAGATTAATCTATTCTTTTACAAATAAACATCACTACTTGCTTATCATCTGTAGATCTATCTTCCATTTCAATTTCAACTTCTTCATTCCAATGTTCGAAAGTACCTCGCATCAGTCCAACTGCTAAATCTGCAAAATGTCGGTGTGAATGATATTCAAAATGTAATGTTCTTCCATCATCAGACAGGTTGCCAATGAAGTCTGGCAATTCTGCGTCAGGATATAATTTCAATACTTCAACGTGCACTACATCGTGAATAGAGGCTAGGAATTCAAATGATGTCTTGTGATTGAAGAAGATCGGAAACAAATCTAGAAATCGCCCAAATAGATATTTTCCAAATGCTTGGACTAAATCCTGAACAGCGATCTCAGTTTCCTTAGAAAGGGTTACGACCATTGAAACCAACTCTGTGTGAGGATATGTACCAACTGAAGTATAAACTCCACCAGATGGTAAGTCACTAGTTTCTATGACAGTATCTAGCATCTCTTCTCCAAAAGTTGCTTCAACCATGTCTGAGAATTCTTTGAACACTATCCCCTTCATAGCATTGAGGGATAAGATTCAAAATAAATAGTTATTCAATTGTCGCTCAGATTACACCCTGAGCCATCATTGCTTCTGCAACCTTCAGGAACCCTGCTACGTTAGCACCAAAGACATAGTCGCCTTCTCGCCCGTATTCTTTTGCAGTTGAATGTGCTTGTTCATGGATTGAAACCATGATATCATCAAGTCTCTTGTCCACTTCTTCACGTGTCCAAGATAGGCGAAGCGAGTTTTGGCTCATCTCAAGACCTGAGGTTGCAACCCCACCTGCATTGCTTGCTTTACCTGGCGCAAATAAAACTCCACCTTTTTGGAATACTTCAACTGCTTCAGGAGTACATGGCATGTTTGCACCTTCAGCTACTGCGATTACATTATTGGCAACAAGCATCTTTGCCTCTTCTCCATTCAATTCGTTTTGTGTAGCACATGGAAGTGCAACGTCAACATTTACTCCCCAAAGGCCGTTCAAGGAAGGTTCTGGCTGAGATGGTGTGAATGTGACCCCATCGAAATGGTCTGCATATTCACTGATTCTTCCTCGTCTGTTGTTTTTCAGATCCATAACCCATGCTAGTTTTTCTCTGTCAATTCCTGCAGGATCGTGAATCCATCCTGATGAATCAGACATTGTGACTGGTATTCCTCCGAGGTCCAAAACCTTCTCACAAGCAAATTGCGCAACATTTCCGCTTCCACTAATAGATACTGTCGCTCCCTTGAATGATTTGCCCTTAGTTGCAAGCATTTCTCTTGCGAAGTAAACAAGACCATATCCAGTCGCTTCAGGCCTAATTAGAGATCCTCCGTATGTCAATCCTTTACCAGTAAGAACACCTGCCTGGAAATCATTTCGGAGTTTTTTGTACATACCGAACATGAATCCGATTTCTCTTCCACCAACACCGATGTCTCCTGCAGGGACGTCACAGTTGTGACCGATATGTCTCCATAATTCACTCATGAAAGATTGACAAAATCTCATTACTTCAGCATCAGACTTACCTTTTGGGTCAAAGTCGGAACCGCCTTTTCCTCCACCCATAGGTAAAGTGGTAAGACTGTTCTTGAAAACTTGCTCAAATGCAAGGAATTTCAATATGGATGCGTTAACGGATGGATGGAATCTCAATCCTCCTTTGTATGGGCCTATGGCTGAATTAAATTGAATTCTGAATCCTCTGTTTGTTTGAACATTTCCGTTATCATCGACCCATGGAACTCTAAAGTGTATCAAGCGTTCTGGTTCTACAATCCTCTCGACAATTCCAGCTTCAACGAACTCTGGATGTTGCTCCAACACCGGTTCTAATGATTCCAAAACTTCCCAAACTGCTTGATGGAATTCTGGTTGGTCTGGGTCTCTTGCTTTTACTTTCTCGAAAATATCCTTTACGACGCTCATTTTTAGCACCTGTAACACTTGTTGTGTTGACCCGCCCACCTAAATGCACTTTACAAGCATTACCACTGTAAATTGCTTCAATTGTACGGACATACAGTGTTGAAGCGCTCCAGACGCTCCAATCTTCGTAAACCATTTTCATCTGTTTCTGACATTGCAATAATCGCTTCCTCGATAAGAGCATGTTCATCAGGTTGAATATTCAATAATGTTCGCAGGTTTTCAATCATTGCCCATTCATCTTCTGTAATAACTTCGTCATCCAAAGCCGCAATCAATGCAGATTGGTAAGTTGAAGCATCACCCATCCTCGATTCATCATAATCGTTGGATGCTGAAATGGGAGAAGGATCTATTCCTTTTGCGACGTCAATTGCATCTGATAAGTCATCATCTGAGATTCCTAAAGCTGTTGCAAGTACCTTCATTATTGCGGCCTCGTCATCTGTAACTATTTCATCATCCAAGGCCGTTTTCATAATTTCGATGTATAGGTAAAGTCCCCGACTTTCTGTTAGTGGCATGAGCAAGTGGTGACGTTCATAGTTTGAGTATTTTCTCCCAATATAGTTCACTGGAAAGATAATTTTAACAAATCAAACCAAGTCACCAATCCAGTTGTAATCATTTTGTATACAATTTGTAATCATATGTAATACATTATATACTACATCGTATGTGGACATGTTACGAGGGGCCAAGATGAACACTCCAACCAACCCAATTTCACTTCGGATAACCGATGATGAAATGGCACTACTCGACTCAAGAGTAGGTATTGATGGTGCAAGAAATCGAAGTGACGTAATTCGAGCAGCAATCAGGGCATTCTTGGACAAACAACCACTTCTTCCTGATATGGACACTGTAACTATTCCACTTGGCAGATCACTCAAGGCAAAACTTGGAGATTTATACGAAATGTATGGGACAACACCAGAATTTGCAGCACTACAGGGTATGCAAGAGTATGTACACAAACTAATTGCTCAAGACGCGCAATTGAATGAGATTCTATCTGAGGGTTTGGCAGAGGCCCGAGATAAGACAACAAGACGTAAGGAGTTCACTGAGTGAAAACAGGGTGAGAGCCACATAATGGAGGGGATGGGAAAATGCGATGGAATGACAAATCCGAACACGATAATCATTCCACCTTCCGAGTCGATGTTAACAAGCCAGGTTACATCGGGTTCGCAGCACTACGTCTACGTGCTCTAAGAGCACAAACTGGCATACCAACATTTGTCCCCTCGCGAGAGCGGGGGGACTCCGATTCCAACCCTGCTTGTTAGTAGGGTTAGTTCCACAAGCACCCGGACCCCACACCCGGGTGCAAAATTACATGATTAGTGCTACTGCAGTTTAATTATGCTCAACCTCAAATACCTTCGGCAAAAGCATGGTAACATGCCAGCCAAATCACAATTCAGATGGCTGGCACATCCAACTTTACGAGAAGGACAAGCAGAAATGATCGATGCCTGCCTTGAAACACTTTCAGAGGGCAATTCACATTTAGCAAGTGCACCAACTGGAATTGGGAAAACCGCTGCATCTCTCGCTGCAGCATTGGAAATTGCTAATAGTTTTGAACACAAAAAAACCGTTATGTTCCTCACTCCAAGACAAAGCCAACACAGAATCGTAGTCGACACAGTAAGGCGGATTAATCAAATGAATACGAGTAGAAAGCTATCTCTTGTAGACATGATTGGACAATCTGGGATGTGTGTTGAACCATTTGCTGGCAATCGTGGTGCAAGTTTTTCTTTATTGTGTTCAAATCACAGAAAGAATAGACAGTGTAGACCTTGGCTTACCAATGCCCCCGGTTTTGAAAGAAGAATCTTGAGTGACCCACTTCACGTTGACGAAATGGTTGAGATGAGTAAAATTCACTTGGAAGACGGAGAAAAGAGACAAACCTGCCCTTGGAAGGCAGCTCGTAATGCTGCAAAATCTGCTGATGTTGTCGTCTGTGACTACAACCACATTTTCATTGAAGAAGTTAGGAATGCTTCACTAAAAGCAATGGAATTGAACCTCGAAGACCTGATAATTGTCGTTGATGAAGCTCACAATCTTCCAGATAGAGTGAGAATGGGAATGCAAAGAAGATTAACTCCAACAATGGTAAGGAATGCTTCTACTGAAGTTGAGGAGCACTTAGGTGAATTGCAAAAATTGGGAGCGATAAATGAGGCAATGAGCATTTCAATCCACCTAAAGTCGTGGACGCTACAAGTTTGCAAAGAGTATAGATTGATACTAACTAGAGAATTCAAGAATCTTCTTTCATCGCTTGGAGATGGAAATGAAGTAAGAATTGACGCAACAGTTGCGCTAAATTGGTTAGAAGAAGCCTTTGACAAGGTCGCTGCTGAAATTTCCCAATCTACGTTAACAGGTGAGGCTAGTATCACACCGATTCCTGACAAAAAGAACAGGCTACAGGCCTTTAAATCGCAGTTAGAAACAAATGAAGTCGAAGTCGATGAGGAAGGAGAAAATGAACCATCTGCTCACCTTTTGGCGCACCTCATTGACGTACTGGTTAAATTTGGAAAAGGCACAGCACTATGTTTAGTCTTCGAGGGAGAAGGAAGAGAAGGAAGAATCATCACTCACCTATTGGATGCTGGGTTAGTAGCAGGACCTATCTTTGACGAAGTTTCAGGTGCAATATTGATGAGTGGTACGCTTGACCCCCCGGGGATGTTCGGAGATTTGTTAGGGATAGCACAAAACAAACGAGGTGAATCTGTACATCCTTCACCTTTCTTGAGCAATAGAAGACCCGTCATTATCGCAGGTGATGTAACTACCTTATATCGTGAAAGGAGTCCTCAGAATACTGAAAAAATCAAGATGCACATTGCGGAATTAGTAAGAAATACCCAAGGCAACGTTGCCGTATTCACTCCTTCCTACAGAATATTAGGTGAAATTTTCGACGACTTTTTCATACCGGGAATCGACAAAAAAGTCGAATCTAGAGATTGGTCAAAACAAGACATATCAGCGCTAATGGTTGACCTTGAAGACTCCCAAAAATTCGGCAGGAAGATTTTGCTCGCTGGAGTCTTCAACGGTAAATTATCGGAAGGTATCGATTATTCTGGTGGCGTCTTGGATGCAGTAGCTTGCGTAGGAATCCCAAATCCTCCACCTTCTGTTTTCCAAAGCGCTTTCGCAGATTACATCAAGGAAAAATTTGGTCGGCAAAATTTCTGGAGGTATGCTAACTCCCAGCCTGCGATTAATTCAATCCTACAGGCGATGGGTAGGCCAATCAGAGCAATCGGAGATCGTGCCCTTATTTTGCTACTTGACAAACGACATACAGAAAGGACATATTCGATATGTTTCCCAAATAATTTGATGATGAGTCAAGTTTCAAATCCCGAAGCAACAGGAAGGTATGCAAAGAGATTCTTTTCAAAAGTTCAGAGAGAGCCAGAATCTGAAAGTTTCAATTAAATGAATAATGTGAGGTATAACCATGGAGAAGTGGGACGAGGTAGATATAGAAGTTTCAATAACGGGCCTTGATGTTAATCCAGAGCGACTACATGCTGCATTCGAGATATCTGGAGACCACTTATCAGAAGTGAGAGACCGTCACAAAATGGTCTTAGTTGAAGCCGGATCATTACCAGAAGAACACATGGCCAACATTGCGCCTGAAAGGCGAATGAAATGGATAATTGATGAATTAAATGGCTCCACTCACGAACGTGGATTTTCAATACCTTTGTTAGGTGCTGACGAATCTGAAATAAAACTATTCAAAGGCGAAGTTGAAGGCCATTCCCTATTGAAATTGACAGTTAACTCTGACTTTGAGAGGACCATACCAATTCCTTCAGACATCTCATCCATTCAAGCGAGGCTTGAAGACAGAATATTGAAGTTAGATTGGTAATCAACGATTTGGTATATCTCCGAATTGGTTTATTTCTGATACAACTCTTGTTAGAGATTCTTGAGCGAATACCTTGTGAGACTCACCCATTTCGTGTCTACTATATCTTGCCTCTTCGAATACTGAATCAAGGCTTGACAACGCTTGTTCAGATAATTGTGGAAGGGCCGCTCTAATTGCCATTTCAAACTCCCTTACGGTTTCGAAATCTCTTCGCAGGAATCCTTTGCCCATCAGTAGATGGACAAGACTCTCATAGCACTGGAAAATTGCTTCTCTCATCGAGTCTCCCGCCGCAAGTAATTCTGCCGTGTATGAGAATATGTCTGCAATTTCCTTGGCTGTTTCTGAAGCCTTTCTTCGCATCATAATGAAGGCAACAGCACCACCTACAACTAAGACTGCGAGCGCATACATCCACCAAGGTACTGATTCTGCGTCACCTTCGTAGGAATAACTTGGCGCCACTCCACTACTAAATTGAGTATTGAATTCATTGACAGAGTCTGTAGATAGGATACCGTTGCTTGTTACAGTCATCTTTAGCATTAATTCGCCATATTCAGATGCGTCACCATAAGGTGGTTCTGCATTGAATTCGAATGTAGCTACTCCGTTTGAATCTGTCATTACAATAAGATCATCCAATCTTGTTCCATTTTCATATTCGAGATAGACAGATATCGCAATTCCAGAAACGCCTTCATCTGTATCAACTGCAGTTACCTGTATATCTCCCATGATTGTTTCTTGCTCGTTTTCAATAATTGGTTCAACATCCACATCGAATTCAGCATCGATTACTATCGACATCATCCCTGTCCAAGAATATCCATCTCTCAAGTATAAACTCGAATTTGTAGGCATTTGAACATTCAGCTGGGTCTGACCTGGATTAATCCATGTAGGCGCAGTAGCAGTGAGAGTAAAGGTTGCTCCGTTCCATATTACGTTGGAATTAATACACCTCGAACCAATCTCATTTCCTCCACAATCACCTGTTTCTCCAAGAATCAAATCTAAACCATCGATAACTACGCCTTGACCACCGATTTCTGAGATTCGTCCTGTTATGACAATAGGAGAATTGATGCTATCTCCTCTGACCACATAGCCTGATGTTGAATCAATGTGTACTGTTACATCTGACCAAACTACAACTGTTTTGTTTGTGGCAACAGGTAGATGGCCGGGGCTACCCTCGAAGTCAAATGTAAGTTGGTGGTTTCCTCTCGCATAAGCGCTTTCTGCTCTAATCTGAGCAATGAATTCCCCACTAAGTGAAGTAAATACAGATTCTACTAATACTCCATCAAGGTAAATATTCACTGTTTCTCCTGGCAATCCATCGTTCAATGCTGTGTCCAAGTCATACAAGTTACCAGATATGAACCAGAAATCGCCTCTTGTTGCACCTGAATCCTGTATTTGTACAGTGATTCCCGTTTTGTGTGCTAAGAAGAAAGTTGCATTTCCATATCCTGCACGATAGTATCCTTGGGCTGGGACATTAGCGTCTACGACGTGGTCTCCGTCTGCAAATATGTTTGGCACGGTCCAATTAACGGTGAAATTTCCGTTTGCATCAGTAGTTGCGTTACCAATAGAAATTCCTTCTATCGAGATTAGAACTATCATTCCCTCGAGTGGATTTAGCTGATTGTCACCAACGAATCCATCAATTACTGTTTGTTGGTCAGTTGCTAGTTGGCTATCGATATTTACCGTAACTACAATCTGAGAGAAAATCATCCATATTCCACTATTATTGGAAGGTAAGTAATTTGTCGAACCGTTAAATCTTACCTCCAAGGTAACAGGACCTAACTCTGCGTCTGCAGGAACTGGATATAATGCGATAAAGCGTCCATCTTCTCCAGTTGTTACATTTGTCAGGAATTCGCCTGCTAACCAAATTTCAACTGTTTCATTAGGTAGGGAATTATCAACGATATCATTCAGAATTCCTTCCACTGTTAGTAATTCTTCTCTATCAACCTGTCCACCCTGCGTCAGCATGACTATCTTGGTAGGTACTGCTACCGTGAAGTTCACAGAATCAACACTTGGCATGTAGAACTCTGGGTTCGCACTGTCACCCTCTCCAATTGGGTTTACCCAATCTCTTCCACCGTTGAATACAACTTGGATGTTGTGAAGGCCAGCAGTGATGCTCTCCGGTGTGTTCCATGTAAATTCGAACAATCCTGAATCCGCATCGGTAAGGACACTGGATACTGGTACACCATCCACCAAGAGATAAACCACTCCACTTGAATTTGCACCATTCTCAAGAAGTGGATTATTCAAATCATCAAGCAATGTTCCGTTTACGTACAAGACATCACCTGCGACAATAGAACCAGAAGTCTCAGTGATATTGATCGATGTTTGAGCTAACACAACGAAGGTTATCTCAGCGTCATCACCAATTAATCCCGTAGTTCCATTAACTCCATCAAATACGGAGTATAAATCATGGAATCCGACAGAGAAGTCGTTTGGTATTGTTAGATTAACATCAACCCTTCCAGTAGAATCCGTCAATCCTACAACTGATACTGATGAACCATTTAGGAACACTGTAACGTTCACCCCTACCACTGGAGCCCCAGTGTTATCTGCGAGTTGAAGTACAGGGTTCACATCTGAACCTCTTTCAGTTCTATCGTTCAATGATGGTGTATCTGGACCATCCATAGTTGGAGAAACATAGATCAGTACTGTGTAGCCTCTACTGTCAAACGATGCGTTGTCTGTAGAGCCTTCGTAATAATTTACGGATGGTATATATGTTGCAGTTGCAGTATGGTTACCTGCAGCAAATCCGTTGCTAAGTGTAATGTTTGCAGCCCAGGTACCGTCTGCCTTCACTTGTCCATCGGCCAGTGTGAAGCCTGTCGCCATACCGTCGATTGCAAACAAAATATTTGCTGATAGCAAGCTACCATCTCTCAACTGAAGAGAACTTCCATTATCGCTTTCTATTGTTCCCGTAATCGGGAATGTTTCACCTGCTATTGGATTACTTGCTATTGGGTCGATAACTAGTATAGTGTAAGACCTAATAGTCACAGTTGATAGTGAATTCTGAGTTGGCATTAAGTCAACTGTACCATTGTAATAGATTGTGATTGTAATCAATCCTAATGGTTGATTGATTGGTATATTGTGAACGAATGTAGTATCTCCTTGCCCATTTGTCGTGTTAGAGGTCAACCAGGTTTCATCGAATAACACATCCACAGTCAAGTTAGGTAGTGGTTGATACATGTCTGATGATTCAACTAATTTGGCACTAATGTTGACATCTCCGCCTCTGTTCACGATTATTGGATTCAAAGGCTGGAGGTTCTCGAACAGAGTAACTCCTCTAACTAAAATCGAATGATTACTCGAACTTGTGAGGTAGAATGGTGAGGAACCTTCAACTACCGAGATTATGAATGTTCTTGGGCCTCTCTTGGTTCCGTTGTTAAGAACATCTGTAGGCACTGAAAGATTGAAACTACCGTTGCTTGTTGTGTATACTCCGTTAATCAATTTCTCCTGTGGATTGTCTAACCAGAACATCTCAAGGGCTACTGCAGAGGTCATATTTCTACTCTGATTATCACCATCTTCGATTTGACCTATTACCTGGAAATTAACACCAGCAGTAACATTGGAAGGAATTGAATCAACTCTTATCGAAGATTCGACTTGAACTGTGACATTTAATTCAGTGAAGTTCCCATAGTGTCTTGTAGCACCTGCGGTCTTAGCAGCAGTTAGGTCATCAGCAACAACCATTCTCAACACATATTGACCTGGATCAACTCCAGATACTAACCATTGGAATGAAGCGTTGCCTGAAGCATCTGTTGTCTGATTGGCTATTGAGATGTTTGCACCTCCATAGTCGAGAATATATTCTACTACTTTATTCGAAACATTAGAATCATCCGCAATATCAGTAACCTTGACATTAAGGTCAACTGTTGTGTTCATGACAGCAATAACATCACTTAATGTATCATCTCCAAGGTTTAATTCAACATCGGATACTATTCCCCATGTTGTTGACGGAATGGATGGAGGAGCTGGAGGAGTTGCCGAGTCTACCCATTGGTAGTAAGCTCCACCAGCAGGGGCAAGTGATGTGAAATCTGGCATTACCGTTACATCATATACGCCTGAAGCAAATGTTGTTGGTGCAGCGATACTGAAATTGTAAGAACCTGTTGTGTTGTTTAGATTGCCAACGGCTGCGTCAAACATTGAACCATCTGAACTCATCATCTGTACAATGAGTATAGATTCGTTATTCAAAACAGGCGTGTTGAAAACATCATCTGTAATATTACCATAAATGTAGGAAGTATTTCCAAGATACGTCCAATCATCGACTATGTTTACTGTCACAGAAACCGTCCCCATGATTCGAAGAGAAGAGGTATTTGTCGATGCCATGAAGAATTTATTACCATCGAAACTCATGTCAAACGGATAGTCACCGGCAACTAAGTTGCTGTTGGTTGCAAATGTAGGTGTTATTTGTGAGATAGTTGGATTTGTTGTAGTGTTCACCAACGTTCCGTTGAAATCGAACGTGAAGTTTCCTGTTAAGTTGAGGTCTAAATCAAATCCTAAATGATCCGTAACTTGGACAATAATCGAGACATCAGTACCTCGCAATTGAGAGTTGGCTTCGAGTTCGAAGAATAGCAATCCTTCCAACCACCAGTCACCACCAGATGTGTTAACTGAATCTGTAGCGTCCAAGTTATCAGGATAGAATATCAACTCCAATTCAACCGACCCCGCTTCAATTGGAGTGTTGTTGAGTGGTAATGTTTGATTTATTGCGAAGTTTCCATTCACTGAGACATTAAAAATTTCGAAGTAATCTCCACCACCTGTTGCTTTTCTCATACCGAGTGAAAGATTTCCTGATAGGGCTGTTGGTGAAGCACCAAATGATTGTGCTGTTCCATTAACATAAACCGACTGTCCAATTTGGAATATCGAGTTGTTGGTACCCGGACCCTCAATAGTAGCAGTCAAATTCGGTGCATCTCTGACATCTAACGTAAATGATTTACTTACAGGACGCAGGTGGAATTGTGGTGTGGAGAAGGATTGGGAATTATCGACCCATCCGCTGAAACCTAAAGTCGCTGATATGTTAGTCTTGGTTTCCAACTCATCTAAGGTTACGTTGATCTCCCACAGTCCGTTAGGGCCAACTGTACCAGAAAGGTTCGTAGCACCATCGACTGATGAAGTAAAGTCTAGCCATACAGATAAATTCAGTAAGTCTGTACCACTGGTCATGTTATTTTCAAACAATAAGCTTCCAGTCAAAGTAGTAGTAGCTCCAGCACCAAGGATAGGTTGATCAATTGCTAGAGGTGATTCATGAGTTAAGTTTGCGTCATCCGTGACATTGACAAATACACCCAAGTCTATGCCGTCATTTGAGACATAACCACTTTGAATTGTTTCTATAACAATCTTTCCAAATCCTGTTGGAGGTGCGTCGAATACCGTACCGTTAATTGAAAAGTTACCGTTTGAATCAGTTTCAAAGAATCCAATGTAATTTGCATCGCTTGCTCCAATACCCGGGACAAACGCTGCAAGTTCATCGTCGACTAAGTAGGCCTTGAGTAGAATTCCTTGTATTCCAGTAGTGTTGTCTGTATACTGAAGAGTACCGGTAACGTTGACCTCTGTGCTACCGTCTCTATCGTAATTTGTTGGAGACCATGTGATGTTTACTATGTCCACATTCTCAGGCTCTGGGCAGGAATCGAAAGGAATCCACCCAAGGTCATCTCCACCTGCTGATTGAGATAATTCTAATCTAACCTCTCCCCACTGAGAAAGACTATTTCCGTAAACAGTGTAACCGTTACCATTCCAAATTCCACCCTTGTAGCCGGTGACAAATCTTGCTGGAATTCCAGCAAGTCGTGCCATGGTTACGAAAGTTGTTGTGAATTGAGAACAGGTTCCTTCCTTTGCTCTGAATAGAAGGTCATAAACCACATCAACTGCAATGTCGCCTCCACTTCCGTTGTAATTTCTCTTGAAATCAAAAGTCGCATTTCCTTCACGTAGGAATGTCGCAATGGCTTCTGCTTTGGAATAAGCATCTACTGCACCTGCATCATTAATTACGTCCGTTGTAATATTATTTACAATGGACTGAGGAAGTGAATTATTTGTAAAGTACTCAGGTAAAATTAGTGAATAGGAGGAATTAGTTCCTGCTATTGTATTTGCAGATAGTGTCGACCAGTCAAACCAATATTCATACTCTTCAGCCCAGACAGAGTCTAGCGGGCCTGTCAAAACCTTGTAGTTGTGAGTATCATTGGTTCTAGAAAGAGTCGCAGTGAAATCAGTCCATAATGAGATATTGTGTTGGTATGCAGGAATTGGCACATAGCCAGAAGTTGCAGGGGACATATATTCAATAATCCAAGAAACGCTGTTATTAGCGTATGAAGTAGGTGCTAAATGTGTTGAATTCTGGTACGGTGTAGAAATTTCCTGTTCTTCATGGATTCCTGTTTCAATACCATACGCACCTCCGGTGTAGAAGTCATAAGTATTCAGTCTCCAAATGTGCTCACGATTTAGGTCAACGACGCCACTTGAATTATTAGCCCAAAATACAACATTGTTGTTGTTATTGGTTATGTCATCGCTCGGATCAAATGGATCGAAAGGTGAGCCTTGACAGTTGGTAAACCAGAACATCTGTGGGCACTCTGCACCATCTAACATCCCTCCACCATCAGTGTCAGGATTTCTCCAATCAGTTCCTGTTGAATTTTCTACTGCGTCTGGTATTCCATCACCGTCGAAATCTTCAGGCAAAATATCATCAGTCGGGTCGTTTTCTGGGTTCGTTGAATCGAAATACTCTTGTTTATCGTTGATTCCACCTTGGTCGGTATCAAACATTGTCTCATTTGTTGACCATATGTCTTGACTACCATTAGTTATCCCGATGTATGCATTATCACAACCCGTTGTTACTTCGAAATAATTGTTCAAACCATCGCTATCAGAATCAAGAAGGTTGTCACATGGCTCTAACGGGTCAGTACCTACCAAAACTTCTTCATAATCATCGACCCCATCTCCGTCAGAATCTACTAAGGTTGGGTTTGAGAAAAAGCCGTATACACCCAATATCTCTTCCCAATCTGCAAGACCATCGCCATCTGCATCGTAATAATCATCATCACAATAGACAGGATAGGAAGGGGCGGTGACATCATGACACCAAGAGTTGTTTCTAGTTTCGATAGCTACTCCCGAGGCAGGAGGTGCTACATTAACTCCAGAGAGTACTAAATTTACCACACCAGCGTACGAGAATTGCGTGTAAGTCCCCGAATTATTGTAGAAAGCGATTCCTCCTCCGGGATTAAATCCACTTGAATCCGCCACAGTCAATTGACTGAAAGTAGGGGAATACTGAGTTTCTGTAGTTGCAAAATTAATCAAGGAATCACAAGGGTCAGTTCCGTGGGTTACGTTTGATTCATCTCCATCGTTAACCCCACCAGAATCTGTATCAGCGACATTCCAAAGTGTGCAAGAAAGGTTTTCCAACCAGTTTTCCAAACCGTCGTTATCGAAATCTCCAGAATCCTCCCTCCTGGTTGGATCTGTTTCATTCGCGTCAACTAAGCCATTTCCGTTCTTATCTTCATCACCATCATCGAAGGCATCATCATCGGTGTTGTTGTCACGAGGATCGCTTGCTTGGGGAGGGTTGCCATACTGCCCGTTTACTTCGACACCATCGTTTATTCCATCAAAGTCAGTATCCGCATTTGTTGGGTCAGTAAGTAGCGTCAAAGCCTCGTGTGAATCGTTCAAGCCGTCGTTATCTGTATCTGCATTGTTTGGATTTGTTGATGTAATTCCGTCGGTTTCCGCAGTTAGTGTAGCACATCCTCCTGGCCCGATTAACTGGTGTGGGGCGCACGGTGAAATTGTTTCAGTATACGGATTATCTGGTCCAGGTTGAAGACATGGTTGCCCACCACAAGTTGTTTCCCAGGATGGATTGATGTATTCGAAGATGTTTATCAGACCGTCATTATCTGGGTCTCCGTTTGCACCGTCTGCGTTTGAAGGAGAGGTAGCATTGAGGCCGTTCGATGCCTCCCAACCATCTGGCATTCCATCACCGTCAGTATCCCAGCCACTTCTGTCTTCATCGGCTACACCGTCGCCATCATCGTCGTTGGAGCTACAATCTGCGTCTCCATCGAAGTCGTTATCATTTGAATCTACCATTCCATCTTTGTCGTTATCAATGCCGTCAGTACAGATGTTACCAAGTGGGTCTTCGTCACACAATATTGTATTTCCAGTTCCATCGCTACCAGAATCCCCACAAGCGGGTTGATTATACTGCATTGCGTTTTCTTCATCCCAGTTATTTACTGGAATTGTTCCATTCCACCAAACACCGTTGTCGAGAACTGAAGTTGTGGAACTTAAATCCCAATTTGATGGTTGGCGGTAGTTGTACTCTTGCAGGTTCGAGAAACCATCTCCGTCAGGGTCTCCAATGGCTCCATCATCGTTTGACGGAGAAAGCGGGTCCAATCCATATTGCCATTCCCAACCATCTGGAAGTTGGTCGTTATCAGAATCCCAATCATTTGGTTGGGTATTTATGAGGTATTCGAGCCCGTAAGTTAGACCATCTCCATCTTGGTCAGTATTTGCTAGAGCCGCATAGGATACAAATTCAATAGAGGCTAGTGAAGAAAATAGCATTAACATGACTAAAACGATGGACTTAGCCACATTATTGTCTAATTCTCTTAACAATTTAGGGCGCGCCGATGCTTGGATGGAGGACATATGCATTGCTACCACTAATCATCTCGTGCTTTGGAAGCACTTAAGGGAAATGGAACAATGTTCATACAAAATATTCCCCCCTTCGGGGGGAAATCCAATCAAAGTTCCTCTAATTCCTCGAGTAATTCAAGGTCGTCTTCGATTTCTTCTTCCAGAACAGGTTCAGGGATATCCACGAGTTCGGATTCCATTTTTTCCATCTCAAGTTCTTCTAAGTACTCTTCCTCGAGTTGACGAGCGCTTGCTTGTCCTCTTCGATAAACTGCGATTAACCCAACTAGGAATATACCAATATACAATCCAACTGTTTGCGGACTCTGGAAGTCAAGTGCCGCATTGGTTATACAATCAAACCCTTCACAAGTTGTAGTGAACTGGAATTTCGGCGTCTGTTTTAGATTGCTTGTACTCGTGTTTTGACTTAATGGCTCAACGGATAGGGAGACTGTGACATCTTTTCCGGCTACTACGTCATCGGATGCCTCCAGAACCATTGTGAATTCGCTTGTGCTGAAAGCAGGGATTGTCAAGAGAATAACGTTCCCGATATTAGAGGAGCCACCGGTGTTGAAACCAGCAGACCAACCCTCTGGAAGGGATTGGGCTGAGATAATAATATCCAATTCAATATTGTTTGAATTTTCTATTTGGAACTCAATATTCTGTTCTTGGTTAGGCAAGAATGGCGTCAAGCCAGATATCCTTTCAACAAAGATTCGACCAGGTTCAAGACTTTCTTTGACCTCGATTTTTAGTGGTAAATCAAAATACCTTGGATCTTCATCACCATCAGAAAGCTCCTCGGTAACTCTGAGATACAGTGTGTGATTTCCTGCTTCAACTCTATCTCGCATTTTTATTGTTACCTCGACATCTGATGTCTGCCCAGATGAAAGGCGAATTGCTACTACGTCGCTATTGTTGTCATCCACCATGGAATAATCCCAGGTACCGTAAGAGGGATTCCCGGTGTCTTCATTGGTATTTTTGTCTAATTTACCGGGTGAAATTAGCCTCCACGTATTCTCACCTGATTCATCAGTACTATCGGTAATTCTAACGTCAAAAGAAACTTCAGAGCCAGGCTCTACTGGTCCGACTTTTCCAATTTCTTGACCGCCATCTGAATCTGCAATCACTTCAGCTAAGATGCCGAAGGTTCTGTGAACCGTGAAAGAAACACTTGATTGTAAATTGACATCACCGACGCTGTAACATGCAATTGTGACTATTCCAATATCTACATCGTCACGGTTTGCAGGAGGGAATATCTTCAATTGAAGAGGCATAATCTCGTGAGATCCTATGTCGTTAGTGATTGCATACGGCCCTTGAATAGTTAGAGGCTCTCTCGTATCATTATCAATGAATTCAAAATTCCAGTTAGAACTCGGTTGGTTTTCGATTCTGAGCCTGTATTGATCGGTGTCGAATCCAGCATTGAAGAGATCTAAGTAAAACTCTGAACCTTCAAATGATTCTGAATCGATGTAATGGGAAACTGTTTCATCAAATGCTTCTGGGCGATTTGAATCTGCGATTTCTATTTGATGATCTTCATCCTCATAGACATTCAATCTCGGCTCTGCATAAACTCCTACTTCCTCGATGTCAAGGACGATTTTCTCAATCACAACTTCCTCTCTGATTCCATCTTCGTTGTCGATGAAGCCTCGTGCCCAAACTTCAATTCTATCAGGGGCCGTAGAAAGGTCATCTTCAGGAGTTTCAATCGTTAGAGTAGCTATCTTGAATGAGCCTCCACTGCTCAGGTAGTATCCCATTGGCTGGTCCCATTCAGGGGTTGGCCAAGACGAGGGAAGAGATGTGAAGAGTTCAAATTCAACTTCCATTGGTGTGCTTGCTGAGCCAGTGTGTTCTACCATGAACTCCACACTGGAAACTTGCCCTGGTGCAATTAATACGCTGTCAGGTTGGTCGACTGGTAAAGACAAGTACATTCCATATTCCATAATCTCAATACCAGGATGATTGTATACCACATTATGTCCTTGAACGTCTATAATTTCCAGTGAAAGGTTATACTCTCCTGAAGCAAGACCTGCATCATATGTCCACGTGTAGTTACCAACCAAACCATTGTTATCCAATCTCAAATCATCATCTTCAAACTCCTTATCGAAGATTGATTGAGTGCCGGACGGAGAGGTGAGAACCAAATTAACGGAGTGGATATCGTCTCTACCAAAAGCGTCTCTAACATCTACTGAGAACTGCATAGTTCTGAAATCAGGACGATGATTAGGCTCCCATTCCAATTTTTCCGCATCAGTCCAAACTCCTCCTGGTGCGTGAACTCTTACACTGGAATCTTGCAGTGCGTTTGCTTTCATTGCGATTCTGGAGAAACCATTGGTTTGCTCTACGTCTCCGAATGCTACCAAAATATCGCAATCTCCAGCACCAATTCCTCCTTGACCTTCGCAAGATGCCGACCCATCGATTTGTAGCCTTAATTGGGAATCTTTCTCAACTTTAAACCCGTCTTCAGGAACATCAAAATAAATTTCATTCAGTGTCCAAGAACAACTTTGTCCTATGAATCCAGGGTTACACGGGTCGTCGAGGCTCATTGTTTCGGTGTAGGTTGGTCCACCAACTGAATTGAGAGTGAATGTCAAATCAGCAGTGGAACCTTCTTGTCCTAAGAATTGAAGGTAAACATACAACTGTACTTGGTCTGAACTGCCTTGCCCATATATCTGCAGGTCGCTAATTAAGTCATCTGACCTGAATTCAACTCCTGAAAGGATGCTAGCTTCTTCATGTGAACCCTCTGGTTCGATAGTAGTAATCATTCCATCCCCCCCTGAATCACCAGGTTCATCCAAGAATAGATTATACGATTGTAAGTTAGCAGGAACTTTCGACGTGGTATGATTTTCTTCAAGTGGGGATACGGGCACAGTAGGCGTCACAATCGACATCAATAGCAGCATCACAATTAAAGGGGCTATCCGTGAATTTAGCATGCGCACCGAATTACCGTCGACATCGGAGTGTTAAACCATTTTGCATACATTGTGCCCTTAGGAAGTCACCCTACGGGTGATTTCAATTTCGCCGAAGCGACAAAGCGGTTGCCAAGCAAAGTCCCAAAATTATCAGAACTGTCGGGTCGAAAACAAACTCTGTAGTCATCTGAGATATCTCAGATTGTGCACCGGGGCCTCCTTCACAACCTGGGGGCGGAGGACCTATACCGGGGCCCCATGTTTCACCATATCCATCGCAATCTCCGCCTCCTTGACCGCCACCAGAATCACTTGACATGTCAGCCTCACCGTGATAACAGATCAAAAAGTAGGGGAATCCCATTTCACCATCACCATTTTGCATTGTCGTGTGGTAGTGATAAATTCCCTGAGGGAAGTCAGGAGTTGGGCCAAAGTGGCCATTACAGACATCGAGATGTCCTAATCCTTCGACGTATTCATAAGAATCAATTCCATTGTATCCAGTTTCTCCTGCTTTCAATGTGTATGAACTTTTCATCTCAACTACGTTCATTTGGTCATCATAACCCCAAAATCCGTAAATTGGATAGCCATCAAATGCAACTCCAATCACCTTAGAATGATTGCCATCATACGTATTTAGAGCTACGGCTTGAATTGTGGATTCATCATAATCATTTTCTATAGACTCTCCTTCTGCGGGATGCCAATGCATGCAATTTCCATCCGCATGGTAATGATATGTTCCACCTTGCGCCGCATGTCCATGACAAATTCCTAACTCGATAGGCTGTCTATCTTCATTGTAGACCCCATGTTGAGAAGCAACGGCATCGCCTCCAGGCCCATCCTCTGGACCGTAAATGGGAACTCCGTTGATTGCAACTGCAACAGCACCTCTATCAGGTGCGCATTCTTTGTTACCATCGGCTTCGGGGCAATTTGTGCTGTCATGGCCTCCAGCTGTATCATTTGTTGGACTCCTTGGAATTGACCAGGTGTAAGATTGGGGTACGGCGCAATCACCGGCTTGTGAACAAGCTAATGTCGATTCAAAATCGTGATTTGGAAGTCCATTTGTGGTAATTATCAGGTGGGTTTCATTTAGAGTGATTGAAACCTCACACTGGTGTGTTTCGGTTGCGGTGGTTGTCAAATCATCCACTGATGGGCGATCATCTGTCGACTGACATTGGAAGAAATCAAGCCAAAACTGGGCCAAGTCTGTAGCATCATATCCCTGTT
>JAYPOA010000015.1:0-27889 GCA_038130705.1 Methanobacteriota archaeon
GTAACATCGCCAATCCTTAGCCCTGCTTCCCAATAGGAGCCGTAAACGAATGTCCTTCCATACCTCGGGTCGTTTACGTCTTCTCCTGGCCACTTCTGAACCGTCATATCGTGAATGTAAATCCATCCACCCCTGGTTGTCTCCCATGCTACTTCATACTCTCCGACCTTGACTATTGTGTGGCCGTGTCCAGATGCGGGCACTCCTGGAAGAAGTCTCGATGCGCTTCCCTGAAGGTTTAGATGGGCGATTGTAACTCCGCCACATGCTTCTCCTATTGCAGAGTTGCACTGTTCATAATCTGGATTTGCAACAAATATGTACCATTCACCATCTATCATATGAGGATACAAATTGTGTGGACCACTTGGGTGGTCGGCGTCATACCAAGAATCAACATAGGTTGGATTGGTTTTGTCTGTAACGTCAATTAGCGTGACTGAAACCTGTATAGGGTCACTCCACTCTCCAACGTTAGGGTCTGCATATCCAGAATCGACCAGTTGGTTCTGTAAAATGATGTATTCATTGCCATTATATTCCAAATATTTGACATCCAAAACCTGAGTGTTTGGGTCGTTGTAAACGCCGACTACTTGTGGGTCTGAAGCGTTCGTTACATCAACAATATGCATGTCATTCCAACCTGCTTGGTAGGTGTAAACTCTGCCGTCTGGGGACCTTGCAACGGAGACTTCAGCATTCCCAGGCGAGGTGAGCGGATTGAATGCTAATTGTTCGATATTTGCTGAGCCGGCTCTGTGCTGGCTTGCATTCATGTGGTCATGGCCCTCGCCTTGAAATAGCGGATCTCCGGCCTGGAAAATTGTCTCTGTTTTGTTCGATTCAGAGCTTGCTTCTTCCTCTGAAAATACAATTACGGCCATTGATGATGCAAAGATTACCGTGAAAAGGGCTAGCGCACTAATCTTGCCGTCCATGTTAATCCGGCTATGTTTGTGGGTATTGTATTTATTCTAATGTCGCTTAGATATCTTTGATGCGAGTTGTTTTTCCACTGATTGGATTAATCATTCTCGCGATGCCCGTTGCTGGGCACGAGTTAGCAGTTTACACTGTAGTGGTAAATTCTAGTGGCCCACAACCTGCGGACATCCCAAATGGATCCCTAATTGAAGGAGATGCGGTGTGGTTTTGGATGAAAGATTCAACAGAAAATACAACTTTGGAAATTGAGCTTATCAAAGATGGGAATGTACATCGTTCAAGCACGCTTTATTATGAGTGCGAGCTTGACGATAATGGAAGTAAGGTAAACGATGAATGTGAGAATCGATATGATTTCTATTTCAACCAAAGTTACGCTGTTGGGGCTTGGAATATCGTATTCTACAAATATGCGGATGGGGAATTATCTGAAACTATCAACGGTTCAGTAATAATCGGAGAAGATATTCACCCTTCAGATAAAGTGGAATCTGAATCGATTACTGTAAAGGATATTGCAATCATTACCGCAATTGTATCACTCGTAATCATGGCGTTCTTACTAACTCAAATTCTTGAATCAAATAATGAAAAGGAAGAGTGATTATTCGCTCGTGAATGTCCAGATAGTATGTCTGTCACCATCGATTATTTTGTACCCTTCAGACTTTACGAATTGTGATTTTATCAGCGCCCTTCTAATCACGTGGGCTTTAATATCCCTTCCGTTGTCATTCAGTGCGGAAATCATTTCCTTAATCGTAGCAGGACTATTGTCTCTTAACCACGAGACTATCCATTCGGCTTCAACGCGATTTTTGCGTCTCTCTTCTGTCCAACGATTTCTCACGTCTTTACTAAATCATAATGATATAACAAACTGCGTATTCCTACTCAATAGAAAATAGAGCAACAAGTAAGTGAACCGTCGGCCGCTCGTATCTCGCTCATATCAACTAATACTATTTCGAAGCCCCTCTTCTTGAGTTCTTCTTCTACAGTAGGATAGCCTTCTGCGACGATAACCTTGCCATTAGGCAAACCAATTGTGTTGCAACCATACACTTCTTCTTCTGGAACCATGATTACCTCACAGCCTTCTGGGAGTTCGCCAAAATCTTCTGGTGACAAGAACCCCTCTGCTGTCAAAATAATGCTGTCTGATGGAGTAGAAGATATGCTTGTTAGGTGGAGTGCGCTTAGTGGAATATCGATAACTCGAAGTTCGTATCCAAGATGGTCTAGTAGACTCTTCAATTCTTTAATGCCTGCATCATTTGTCCTCGTAGATCTGCCTACGAAGAAGAGGTTGCCTAGCCGGAGTATGTCGCCTCCATCCATCATTGCTGGCGCCATCATTTTGCAAACTTGATGGCCCTGTAATGCGTTGATTAGAAAATCTGCAATTGGTGGTTGTTCTCCCCTCCTACTTTCATGGCCTGGCACAGGAAGCAAAACATGGCCGTCGATTACAACAGCTTGGTCTTCGACAAATACACAGTCAGGATGGGCGACATCGGCTGGTAAGATTGTTACCATTAGCCCACTATCTGCAAGTGCTGAAACATAGTTTGTATGTTGCTGTCTTGCCAATTCGATATCTGTAGGGCCGGTGCCAAAGTAGTTAGCAAGAGCATTGATGAAGCCCGGCGAAACGCAACGAACCAGCGCTCGAGATTTTTGGTCAAGGCGCACTGTCGCCATCATGCGGTCGGCAGAAGGACCATGTATAACCATATCCCATTACCGGAAAGTAGGTTCCGTTGTACGGAAAACTGGCGCACCACATAATTCAACAATAAGATACATGTCGCCGAGACATGGATGTTGCCAGAGCACTATTGATGGTCATGATCATGGGGCTTGCTACGCTATCTGGATGTTTTGGCGAAGATGGCTATTCAGGAAGCCCTGATGGTAATGACCTGAAAGTCTCACCTGAATTGATTCCAGGTGGAGAATGGACGAAAATCGACCTGCGAGCAAATGCCGACATGAGTGTTTTTGTCCCGTACTTTCTCCAAGACCCTGGGTCTATGAGGGCACAGAATGGCACCGTAGTCAACCTCATGGATGGAGATACTGTCAAAGTGAATCTCCTGCTCCCTCCGAGAAACTCAGATGTATTATTCCTGATTGGAGATTATGGTAGAGAATACTGGCCAATTCGAGCTGCAGATCAATCCTGGATGGATTGGTTAAATGATTCATCTCGTGGCTCTTCTATTCAAATCACAGACAATCAGGACCCGAATGGTGAGTGGCCTTGGATTATCCCTGCAAATGATACTGGAGGGGAGGTCAATGTCAAGCTTCTGCAAACCAAGAGAGCCGAGAGATCTGATTTGGGAGTCGAGAATGGTGTTGGCGCAAGTGATGGATGGGTCAACGGTCGCGATGTATATGAGTGGGTTGAATTCATCACCGACCAAACTCCTGACCCTTCCGACCCATACGACCAATCAGTTGGTTATCTCGATAGGTGGGTCAGCGAGGAAAGTCCTGGTTATCGAGACGCAATAACTTACTTTGAAGGGGTAATGGGCGGATATGGGTTAGATGTCCAGAAGCATAAATTCCAGTCAGGCACCTTGTGGGTAACCAACATCTGCGGGTACAAGGTTGGGACAACCTTCCCTGACGAATGGTTGGTTTTCGGGGCGCATTTCGACATCGCCGCATATCCAACCGGAGTTCCATACGGGGAAATTATCCCCGGAACTGACCAAGTTGGATACGGTACAAGAACTGGCGCTTATGATAATACTGCGGGCACGAGTATGGTTCTAACTACTGCAAAGGTTTTGGCTGAATTTGATGCTCGTAGAACAATGGTATTCTGCTTGTGGTCAAGTGAAGAAGAAGGTCTATGGGGCTCATCTGGATTCGCAAATGATGTCCCTCCGGGAGTTACAATTTCGAATTACCTTAATCTCGACATGGCGGGAATAAACTATCCTGGTGATTATGCGTTATCGGTCTACTTAGGGCCGGATGGAACTGGAGAAGAGATAGACCAACCAGGTATGTTCCACTTAACCGAATGGATAGGTTCTGACGCCCTAGACCTCGCCTACCAAATGGAAAGGGGAGCTGCTGAATGGGCCCAAGGTGGAGAGTCCCCGCTATGGAATAATCAATATGAAGACGTAGTAGCGATCTACGAATCTCCTACCGCAAGAAGCGATCACCAACCATTCCAGGAAATAGGTGTGGCGACTTTGGGATGGAACGGTGTAGTTGATGGATATCCTTGTTATCACAAAACATGTGACAAGTTAGTAACAATGGAAGAATACATGTTAACAGATACAGCTACAGGAGAAGCAAATCTCGTTCATTCTTGGGATATTGTTACTTGGTGGGCCGTTTATGCATTCTTACATATGGACCAAACACCAGTTCCAAACGAGTTGTAGAAACTAAATTTTCAAAATGAAAAATAATTTTTCTCAGAAATAATCCCCCTATTACCATAGGGCAAAATTATATATTGCACACACAATAGATTTCAGCCATGGTTGAAATTCTATGCCCTCATTGTGAGAAAGAAATAGAATTGGACGATGATGCATCCGGAGAATTCGAATGCCCATATTGTGAAGGTGAGTTTGAATGGAATGTCAAACCAAAGAAAACCAAAATTGTAAGCGATAACTCGAACCCTGTAAGTGGATTAACCTCGATTTCGCACCTCGTTCACGGTATTTCAGGAATTTTACTTCTAATAGGCCTATTTAGTAACTGGATTGTTTGGTTTGATGGAATGTTTGGGATTTCTCCCTTTGGAGCAAGTATCTCTCTTTTTGGGTATTCAGACACTGCAAGCTGGTTTGAACTAATGGGAGAAGAGGGGGCGGGTTGGCTACCATATGGTGGTATCCTGTTTATGCTTATCATAATCTCAGCATTTGCTTCTCAGATTTGCCACTTAGTGTTTAGATACGTGGTCCACAAAATAGAATATAGCGATATCAACGTTAGTCAGGAAATGGCATATAGATCATACACATATCGTTGGCACACCTCATTAGTGGTGCTAATTCTTTGCTTTGTTGGCGTTCTAATTTCGGAAATATCTGCGGTAATCTTCGCAAGTGATTTATTGGAATTTTCCTATCCAAAGCCATCCTTCCTCGCTATCCTTATCCTTGTTAGCGTTAGCTTCCAATTCTATCTGATGAATCAAGAATTGGCAAATGAATGATCGTCAGCCCTCAATCACTGGGGTTTTGTCTTCTTCATCCGTGCGGACCATTTTAGCCCAAAGATAAGTTGTTCTTTTTGGGCGACAAACTCCTTTTGAACATCTTTTCTTTCTTAGCAATTCATGTATTAGAGGTGCTGTTAATACCATTATCCTCAATATTATATTGTACTTAGAAGATTATCAAACCTTCGTTATTTTGTTGAGTTGTTGGTTGACCATAATACTTCATTGATCATGCCTTTGAGTTCTGATAATTCGGATTTTATTTCGTTGATGGCACCTGAAAGTCCGTCTCCGTCCCCGTCTTCAATATCGATCATCGTCATCGTGTTTGTAAATACCGCAATGAACATATTTAGGAATGTAAAAGATGTACTGATTATGAATCCTACAAAGAATACCGCAGCCCACCAGCCATGTTCAGAAATTATTCCTCTTGCGATTCCGTTAGACCAGGATTCCAGAGTCATCACCTGGAACAGAGAGTACAACGATTGCCCTAAACTGCCAAAATATTGTTCGCTTATCGGGCCACCGTTGGAGAATAGCATTGTAGCAAGAACGGAAAATACGTATAGAACGATACAAAGTAGCCAGCTTATCGCTGCAATCCCCCTTAAAGAGCGTAGCATTGCTTCCACCATTCTCTGCATTTCTGGCATACTTGATACCAATCTCAATGCTCTGAATACTCTAAACACTCGCAATACACTAAATGTTCCAGTAGCAGGGGTTAATGAAAACAAAATTATCACAAAATCGAAATTATTCCAAGAATCGCTGAAAAATTTCATTCCGCTACCTGCGATTCTTATCAATAACTCAATGATAAAAATGAACAATAGAATCTCATCGATTAAGAATAGCGTATTGATTATTCCTTTCTCCCACTCAAAAGTCTCCAAACCAATGGTTATCGCATTCACTACGATCAAAAGTAAAATGAAGTTCTGGAACATCGGATTTTCTGCAACTTCGTGACATTTCTGCCTGTAGTCCATGGCTGGCTTTGTCTTGTGAAGGCGTATATTCTTAACTAATCTCAATCATTTTTACTTTCACTCGTACTCTCTGAAAAAAGATACCCTTGTAGTTCGGCGCAGTTCGAGTAATGGGCCGAACTGTACCAACATGGAGAAATAGAGTCGAAGCGGAGTTGAATGCTCTCAATGCATTCAGAAGAGCCTTGAGCACGAATGACAAATTAGCGCTTGATGAATTGATTGATGGCGTACGTAACAGAAGAGCCGCGGGCGGGATGCTACCTTCTATTGATGCGTGGAAACCGATGTTGATTTCAATGCTAATAGAATGTCATGGAAGAATAATGAGGCTGGAAAAGCAACTAGATGAGATGCAAAATGAGAAGTGATTCCTTGCGGGGCTGGATAATAGATACCCAATTGGGAGTTCATGGAAATTCCATGGATGTCTGGATGTTTGGTGTAGACAATAAAATGCGCAGAATCGCTGTACCTTGGTGTGCACGCATACACGTTCATGCCGTAGGGCCTCAATTGGACAATTTGAGAACGTGGCTATCATTACCGGAAATTTCGACACGGTTCACGATAGGAAATATTCGAATTGTTAGAATGAGATTGTCCTTAGATGAATTTGAACAGCATGATGTTCTGGAAATTGAGGTAACCAATTCTCGAAACATACGCCGACTTGCACAGCATATTGAAGCACATGGTGACTATCATAGATTCACACTGTATTCAATTGATGCACACATAGCACAGCGTTTTTTTATCGAATATCGAATCACTCCATTCGAATTCGTGGAGTGGGACGGGCAAATGTTTTCGGTATTATCAGAAAATGATTCATGGCCTAAATTGAAAATTATAGAATTAAATTTTAATTATTTAACAAAAAATGGATTCAACACTGTCGATTCAAAAATTACAAATGTAAAAATTAGTGAATGGAACGGGTTTTCTCGAAATAAAACGAGGCGTTGTGAAATTGTAAATGACAAAAATGAAAGTGAATTTTTACATAATTTGCAATCCGCTATCAAAGAAATAGACCCAGACATAATAGTAACAAAAGGCGGGGATGCGCTCCATTTTAGCGTTCTTGGTAAACTAGCAGACACAAATAATGTAAAATTGAATCTCGGTCGAAGAGAGGCATCATTATCCCCAAGAACGATGTCGAGAGTCGTACATTCCTATGGTCAAGTGATACGCAAGGATTCTTACTTCCCCTTGCACGGACGATTACACCTCGACCTAGATGCCAGTTTCATTGTGCGAGAGGGTGGCATCCTAGGGCTATTCGAACTCAGTAGGCATTCTAGACAGTCGCCTCAAGACATCTCAAGATTGTCCCCTGGCTCGGTAATAAGCGCAATTCAAATGAGAATCGCGATGGAGGATGGTGTTTTAGTCCCGTGGAAAAAGAATCGGGCAGAAGATACCAAGACCGCTTGGGAACTACTTGCTGCCGACAGAGGAGGTTTGTACCTCGATAGTAAACCAGGAGTATATTCTGACGTAATCGAATTAGATTTTGCAAGTCTCTTTCCGAGTATTATCGCTACTCGAAATATCTCTCCTGAAACCCTGAATTGTGCTTGTTGTCAAACAACTACCGATTATCCTACCAAAGATAATTTTGTGCCACTGAGCCCAGAATTAGCAAATCGCGCTTTTAGAGAAAGAAAAAGAAATGACATTTTCATTTCAAAAATATTCCCTTCCGCAAACCCTTCTGCTTTGCAGGTTCCGGGATTGAAAACGCACACTTGTGCTCAAATTCAGGGGTTTTTAGGGCGGGTTGTTGCACCCCTTATTGAGAGAAGAATGCAATTGAAAAAACTAAGAAAAAAGAAGGGCGACTTATTTGACTTACAACAAAATGCTCTCAAGTGGTTACTAGTTACTTGTTTCGGATATACTGGCTACAAGAATGCTCGTTTTGGGCGGATTGAAGCTCATGAAGCAATTTGTGCTTGGGCCAGAGACATTTTGCTTACCACGATTTCAGTTGCTGAAGAAGAAGGTTGGACTGTTCTTCACGCAATTGTTGATTGTATCTGGATTGAGAATAAAGATATCAAATCTAGAGGCGAGAAGGTGAAGAGGGCTTTACAACTCTCTGAAAAAATCACAGATATGATTGGAATACCGTTGGAATTTGAAGATCTGTATGATATTATTGGCTTCCTTCCAAGCAGAATGCACGGCTCAGGGTCGCTAACGAAATATTGGGCGCACGGAGGTAATGGATTCAAACTGAGAGGTATTGAAGCAAGACAGCACTCGACTTGCGAATGGGTTCGTCAAATGCAGATTCGAGCCCTTGAAGTCCTTATGCAAAATATATCTGAAGGGGGCAAATTCGATTCTCTTTTAGTACAAAAAAAGATTATTGGCGTATTGGAAGATAGTTTGCGAGCCCTAAATGCCAATTTGGTTTCGCCAAAAGAATTGGTTATCACCAAGAGAGTAACAAAACGCATACACGAATTTGCCGTAACAACAACAACTCAATTAGCATTAATTCGTGCTAAAAATCTTGGCCACGAAATACCTCCTGGAAGAAAGGTGAGGTATGTCGTGACAAAACCAGTCCCAAACGACCCTCCATCGCGAGTAATTCTTTCTGAAGAATTAACAAAGCAGAACCTGGTAAATGTTGATGTTGAATTTTACAAGGGATTGGCAATCAGAGCCATTTGGGCGGTTTTGGGCCCGTTTGGATGGACTGATGATGAGATAATTAACGGTAAGAAAAAATTCACTCTATTCGATTTCTTCGATTCTTTCGATACTAAGTCTGCTATGGATGACTTTACTTGTTGATTCATACAGAGTTTCTTGGTCGCTTCTCTGCTCATAGTATCCTGAACTTCTACTTGGTAGATGTAAAAGCCACAATTTCTTTTCCCCATTAATTCTCCTTGGCTTACCTAATAGAGAAATTGGGCATCGGTTTTCAACCATGGTCAATAAAGATGCGTGCCTCTGTGAATACGGCTTATTCGATGTAATTACAACGAGGCTAGTGTTGTACCTTACAGCAATTTGAGATAGAATATTCATTGATTTACGAAGTAAAGAACGTGATTCATAGTCATTTATTTGCGGGTCAAGATGCATTGTAATAGGACCGTCTATAACAACTAGTTTTGCACGCGTTATCTTGATTTCATGTTGTAGTCTTTCGATTAAATGAGCAAATTGGTGAACTGTAAAACCCCTGCCTACAAATAGGCCATGAAGTAATTGTTCTGAATCAGGAATTGAATGTGGGAAGTTTTTGATGATAGTAGCTGGATTAAATCTGCAAGCACCATCGATCCAGTGTACATATTCACCATTCATCAAAACCATTGCAGTCCAAGCTTCGGCAAACGCACGCATAGATTTTCCAGAATGCCCCGGGCCCCTAAGGTGGTACAGGACCCCTTTACGTGGGAGTATTTGCACTTCATCGATTTTGTTGCCAGAACGGCTTGGTAAATTTACTCCCATTACTCTTTCTCGCTGAACTTATTATGAAATATCTAACACAGGACACGGTATTGAAAGTGAATGTAAATCTGAAAATAAGAATAATCGAACAATCGTAGCATTGAGAAGGGGTAACATACACGCTCGTATATGCAGAGAGCGATTATGGCGATGTTCCTTGTCCTGCTCTTCTGCCTTGCGCCGTTGAGTGGGTGTCTCGGTGAATCCGATGATTCCTCACTGAAAGTAGATGATGCAACCATTACTCCTTCCCAATTAATCGGTGGAACGTTCCAGGGTTTGACCATCGCTGCAGATTCTGACATGTCGGCGTTTATCCCATATCTAATTCTGAATCCTGAAACCGGTTTTGTACAAAATTCAACTGTTGTTGACATCAAGGCGGGAGAATCGGTTCTGATCACGGTCTTAGCGCCACCAAGAACCGATACTGCAGTTGTTCTTCTTGGAGAATATGGGCGAGAAAATTGGCCGATTCGAGACTTAGATGAATCTTGGAGAACCTGGTATGCAAGAGACGGTCACGAGAGTAAATCAAATAATGGAATAATGAGAGTTTCATCAAACTCTTCACTAGATGCTGTGCTACCTTCAGATTCAAATGGCGGCACGGCAATTGTAGCAAGAATTGCAATCGACCGGCCCATGAAGCCCGGATATCCAGAAGACGAGGGGGGTCGGCATTCAACTGGTGTAGTGAACGGTAGAACGACATACAATTATCTCTCGATGTTTACTGATGAATCGTTAGACGCGTTGGACCTCGCAGACGGTGCAGTTGGGTATCTCGACAGGTGGGCAGGTCAAAACAACCCAGCTTACGAAGATGCTGCATTGCACATCATAGCTGAATTGGAAAGATTTGGTCTAGAAGTTATGTCGCACCGTTTCGAGTACACTGATATCTTTGGAAGGCAAAATCCCGAAGCATACAACATATGTGGCTACAGATGGGGAGAAGTTGACCCTGACAAGTGGATGGTTTTCGGAGCTCACTTCGATGTCGCTCCGCCCGCAAATTTAGTCGCATTAGACCCTCACATCACCGGTTCGAGAACATATGGAACAAGAGTAGGAGCCTACGACAATACTGCTGGCACTAGCATGGTCATGACCGTCGCTGAAGCAATGGCGGGATACAAGACGAGAAACACAATGGTGTTCTGTCTGTGGTCTGGAGAAGAAGGTGGCAAACGAGGTAGTGATTACTGGACCGATTACTGGGTCAAGGAAGATAATCCAAATGTCGAGGTTACAAACTACGTGAATTTAGACATGGCCGGTGTTAATTGGCCTGGCGGTGGAGGCGCTCCACATGGCGACCCTAACCCTGAAATCGATCCCGATGGATATCCAAAGGATGAGGAAGTTTGGCCGATGAGGGTATACATCGGCCCCAGCCTTGACCACGATGTAATGAATCAACCAGGCATGGTAAACTTAGCAATGTGGATTGGTTCTGACGCCATTGGCGTAGAAGAGCAAATGTCAACACTGATTGGCACTGATTTACCAGCCGATACTTGGAAAGTAGATGATTGGATGCAAAAAGATAGGCCGGAGATAATCGTATACGAAGATACAACCGCTCGTTCCGACCACGCTACTTTCCAAGATAACTTAGGAACTGTAACAATGGGCTTTGGAGGTCTTGTTGATGGATATTGGTGCTATCACCAAACATGCGACACTCTTGATGAAATGGAGGCTTGGATGGATACTTCAAACAAGGATTACGGTGATTCACAAAGTGGAACTAGTAACCTTGTTGACGCTCTTGACACAATCACTTGGTGGGCAACTTACTCATTCTTCCACTTGGATGAAAACCCCGTTAGAAACGCCTATCTCGAATCAGAATAGGTTCGCAATTTGCACTGCTAAGTCGATAGCGCTCCAGGTGCCAGTCCACATCATTGCTAAAAGTCCGATAAACGTCAAGAATGAAAGTAGCCAAACTGTTTCATTCCAATCTTTGACCTTGACCCCGTCTAGTGGCCCCGCAGGAATCATGTTGAATGCTCCAAGAATGAGGTTAGCCATTATCCAAAAAACAACTCCATCGTAAACCATCGCTTTCAGATTTATTGACCCGCCTGATAGATACTCCATTCCTGCTGCGCCTTGAGATCCTGTAAGTCCGAGTATAACTCCCCCAAGTGGAATCCCTATCAAGAACAGGCTGAAATTTACTGCAGGGCCGGCGATTGCAATATGTCCGTTTTGTCTTCGAGTAACCAATCCGGCAACCATTACTGCCCCGGGGGCCATGAAAACTATTCCCAGAATTGCAGATAGGCCAAGACCAAATTTTAGACCAGATGGATCTGCTCTAAATTCTGCCCAACATCCATATTTTTTTGCAATTATTTTGTGTCCTATCTCGTGTAATAAAAAGGCTGGCCCGACGGCGATTAACATCACTGGCATGGATAGGAGTAGAACTGCTACCCAGGAAGCGGTAGAACTGAAGGTTGATGCCCCAAATAGCCCGCCCACACGCATTAAACCCAATGCAATAGTGAAAGCTACCGTAGCAAGTATAAGATGCTCTTTCTCTTCTTTACTAAAATGCCATAACTTTCCTTGATGTAACTCGACCGGTTGTCGGTTATTTATGCCAAAAAAACCGCCTTGGGTGTTCATGTGAACTGTTCCATCAGCGGATTTATGGGCATGGATTCTGTGAACCCTTTGTGTTGGTTTTGGAAAGAAATCATCTTCAAGGATGTCAGCCCTCGGATCCCTCGCCATATGAATAATGACACAACAGTATCATTTGAAGCCTCGTGTAAAAGCATTCATGTCATTTGATAGTCAGGCGAAATCATGGCGATGCCACGAAGAGCGATGAAGGACTTGGGTTTCCAAGCCTGTTGTCTTCGTTGTGATGCTCCAGATATAGCCGGTAGCGAAAGGTGCAGGTCTTGTATCAAACATCACACAAAAGTAAGAGATTTAATTGCTAAAGCGCCACAATCAGACGAGTTGTTTCAATTTGCAAGAGAACTTTTGTCACTTGCAGCTGAGCCACACAAATACGACCATGATGAAGTCCATGGACGAACACTGAGAGAGCAACAGTTACTCGCTAATTCAATTGCGGGCGCTAAGCCTTTACCAACTGTTGATGAAATAGAAGCGGTTTTCACCACACAAAGTAGAGCGGATAAAACAAGTATAGTTCAAAATGTTGCAAATCAGAATCCATGGAAGAATAACCTCCCTCCCGAAGATGTTCTTGAAACGATGGCTGAAAGCCTTGAGGTTGAAGATTTAGATTATGGCGCTAGGACCGTTCCAAGTAAGCCAATATCTCCAGTAGACAGATCGGATAGGC
This sequence comes from Methanobacteriota archaeon, assembly GCA_038130705.1. Lineage (GTDB taxonomy): Archaea > Thermoplasmatota > Poseidoniia > Poseidoniales > Poseidoniaceae > MGIIa-K1. The sequence goes on from JAYPOA010000015.1 coordinate 12,989, forward strand.
TTGGAGAAGACAGGGCTATGGTTGATAAGATTGAAGCTGAAAAAGCATCACAGAGTGCCCCTGATCCCGTTAAAGAGATTGTAGAAGCGGCAACAATATCAGAAAGGCAGAGAAGTCGGAAAGAGTGGGAGTCCCTAAAATCTGATGTGTCAAAATTACTTGATGATGATTTGGACTTATAGTCTTCTTGAGAAGCACATATTATTATTTCTTCTTGATTAAAATAAGTGGGTTTTGATTGATTTTTTACTCACAGCCTTCCAAAGTATAATTTACTCTTGTTGTGCCTCTTCCTTTGTTCTTTGTTCCCAAAAATTGTAACTCTCCAATCTCATTCAAATTTCTAACATGCGTTCCTGCACAAGGGCACAAGTCAACGTTTTCGCCGATTTTTATAACTCTTAATTGCTTTACTGAAATCGGTAATAAATCCATATTTGTCCGTTCTGGAGGCATGATTGAATTAATTTCATCTCTAGTCATAATGCAATCTGTAACTGGTATTGCTTCTTCAACCATCTCGTTCGCTTTTTGGAATAAGTCCTCAATCATTTCTTCGCTGAATTTTATCGGATTAAAATCAATTCTTGACCGGTCGGAATGAATTTGGTTTCCTACAGTTCTCGCCCCGTCATACATTTCGTAGACAATTCCGCTTACCAAATGTTGAGCTGTGTGCATTCTCATGTGAGCGTGCCTACGGTCCCAATCAATGGCCCCCTCTACGGCGTCGCCGACAGAAAGTCCGTGGTCTTCTCCAACAAAGTGTTGGACGTCCGCCCTTCCTCTAACTTCGGTTACTTCGAGTGAGCCGCCGTCCCAATTTATCACGCCAGTATCCCAATTCTGTCCTCCACCGAGGGGATAAAATAGAGTTCTGTCTAAAGTAATTGAATTCTCATCGGTCGATGTTACTTTGGCCTCAAATTCTTTGAGGTAACATGAGTCTATGCTTTCCATGTACAACTTCTCAGTCGCCATGTTTGTCTCATGTAGCACCACCTCTCAAAGGTTTGCTTGAGCGTATTTTACGGCGTTTTGGAAAATTTTCATTCCTTCGGCCAAAATTTGTTCATTAATTTCACCTCTAGTGTGATGAGGGTGTAAGAAATTGGCATAGGCGGCTTCTGGATGTGGCATCAATCCGAATACAAGCCCTGTAGGGTCGCAAATTCCTGCGATATTTCTGATACTGCCGTTTGGGCAAATTGGGAACGGTAAGTCTTCATCGGTTATTCCAGAACCTGGTTCTGTGGAAGGGTCAACATATCTTGTAACGAGTTGATTATTACTCGATAGTCTGTCCAAGTCCTCGCTTGACGGCATAACAAATCTTCCTTCCCCGTGCCTTACTGGGCATTCGATCCTTGTGATTCCTTTTGTCCATATACAAGGGCTATCTGGGTCGAATTCGAGTGTAACCCATCGGTCCTCATATCTCCCGCTATTGTTCAAGGTTAGGCTAGCGGTTTGTTCAAAATCAGGTATCTCTTTGCCGGGGAGTAATCCTGTTTTAACCAATACTTGGAAGCCATTACAAATTCCAATAATCGGTTTTCCATCAGCAACAAACTGAGTAAGTTGGTCTCGCATTGCAAATCGCATCCTATTTCCAAGAAGCCTTCCCGAACCAAGGTGGTCACCAAATGAAAATCCTCCGGGTACCGCTAAGATATGAAATTCAGATAGGTCTCTTTCACCATTAACGAACCTATTGACGTGGACTCTTTCGCTAGAAGCACCAGCTAACTCGAATACAGCGGCGGTTTCTCTATCGCAGTTAATACCGAAACCGAAGAGAATGGCTACTTTTGGTGTATCTACCATCATTGTACACCTCCTGTCATGTCGAGTTTTCCTTTCCATGCGCTGACGATTGATTCGATTTGAGATTCGATTATGGCCTCGTCTCCGTCATAAATCACAAGAGTGTCCGAATCTGTGGTTTCTCCAAGATAAGTCACTGGAGTTCCCTTCATCGCATTCCTAAATTCTTCTTTGTTGGATTGCTTTACTCCTACTATGATTCGCCCTAGTGATTCACCCCAAAGTCTTCCCCACAAATCTGCGTCTCCAGGCCCATCGATGTCTATTGCAGCACCGGTTCTTCCACCAATGCACATTTCAGCAATTGCTACTGCTATACCTCCCTCGCTGCAGTCATGAGCGGTTCTTACCAGTCCTGAATGGATTGCTTTTGAGAGTGCTTTGTAGGATTGTAATTTCTTTTCGGGGTCGGGTAAACTTGGAACATTTCCGCCAATTCCTAAGACTTCTCCGTCCTCTTTCAACATAAATGCAAGTTCGCTCGCCCCAAGCTCTTGTTTTGATTCTCCGATGAGATAAAGGCTCTCGCCTGGCTTCAAATCTGAGGTTGTTGTGTAGCGAACGTCTGGTTGGTCTCCAAATAACGAAAATAGTAAGGTTGGAGGTATTGAAATTTTATTTTCTCCAGTTCCGTAATCGTTCTTCATTGAATCTTTTCCAGAGATACATGGTACGAAATAGGCCCTGCAAATCCTTTCTAATTCGCGATTTGCTCTGACTAGTTGGGCGAGTTTGAATTGGCCGTCGGGTGTCTTCTTACTTTCAATTGGGTCCGGCCAGCAGAAGTTGTCTAAGCCTGCTATTTTATCGAGATTTACTCCCGCACAAACTGCATTTCTGACCGCTTCATCAACTGCAGCCGCTGCCATGGCTCCCGCATCGATGTCACTATACCTCGGAGAAATTCCGTTTGAAACTACAAGGCCGTGGGTTGAGCCGTGAATTGGAGCCAATACTCCCGCGTCTCCAGGCCCGTCTTTTTCCACTCCAACAAATGGTTTAACAGCGGTCTGGGCGATAACTTCATGGTCATATTGCCTAACCCACGTCTCCTTAGATGCAATGTTGGGCCTTGCCAACATTCGTAACAATAATTCAGAATGATTCGAATCATTACTTGGAATGAATTCTTCATTCTTTGGTGGACTCCACTTGCTCTTTAATTTGAGTTGTGGAACGCCGTCGTGTAGGAATTCAATCGGTAATGAAGCGACTGTATTTTCACCATGCATTACGTGGAAGTCTCCGGTATCGGTAAAATCTGCTACCCACGTCGCTTCTACTTCATGTAGTTCAGCAAGTGCTTCGAATTTAGCAACGTCGCTTTCCCTGACCGCTACCGTCATTCGCTCTTGAGATTCCGAAACCAAAATTTCCCATGAGGATAGTCCTGCCTGCTTCAGAGGAACTTTAGCTAAATCTATGCGACATCCGTTGGTGTATTCGGCCATTTCTCCGATACTTGATGATAGTCCGCCTGCCCCGTTATCAGTAATACATGTGATCAATCCCTCATCTCTCGCTTCAAGGATCATGTCAAGCATTTTCTTTTGCGTTATTGGGTCGCCGATTTGTACTGCGCTAGATGGCGATTCTTCTGTTAATTCTAATGAAGAAAACGTTGCACCGTGGATTCCATCATATCCCACTCTCCCACCGACCATGTAGACTCTGTCGCCAGCTTCTGGATTCTTTATGTGAGATTCTCTACCGTCAGCAAGCTTTCGAGGCATTATTCCGATAGTTCCGCAATATACTAGTGGTTTTCCGATGTATCTGTCATCGAATACTATGGCGCCGTTGACTGTCGGAATTCCGCTTTCATTTCCTCCAACCCTAACTCCGGCATGGACGCCCCTGAGTACTCTTGATGGGTGGAATAGATTCTCCGGCAAATCTCCTTCCCAATCTGGTGGGCCGAAACAAAATACGTCTGTGTTTGCGATTGGACGAGCCCCTAGGCCGGTTCCCAATATGTCACGATTTACTCCAACAATTCCCGTCATTGCGCCACCATAAGGGTCGAGTGCGCTTGGTGAATTATGGGTCTCCGCCTTCATGCACATCGACCAGTTGTCGTCCCATGCGATAACGCCGGAGTTGTCATGGAATACCGAGAGTAGCCAGTCTACTTCCTCTTTCATTTCGAGAGTCGGTTTCATTATGTGTGTCTTGAATAATGAGTCGATTTCGGTGTCTTCGCCGGTTTCTTCATCGATATGGTGGATGTGAGCTGCGAAAATTTTGTGCTTGCAGTGCTCAGACCACGTTTGAGCTAAACATTCTAATTCTACATCTGTAGGAGCGGTTTCTGGTAGCCCCATTATCCTACGATGTTCCTGAACCGATGGGTCGCGATAGTGCTCCTGAATAGTTTGCATTTCCTCAAGATTTAGTGCTAATAATCCCTCTTCTGAAATTTGAATCAGCTCCTCGTCTGAAACCTCGAGGTTTACGGTTGCTGGTTGTGTGTACGATGCTGGTAACACAGGAACATACTCGATAACGGGGAATTCTTCGCCTTTCTTCGATACAATTGCTCTCTCAATTAAACCGTTGTGGAGTTGTTTTGAAAGCCATTGTGCATCCAAGTCTTGTGGAACTCCACTAAACGTGTAAGTGATGTACGTAGAGACTCTTGCATCGGCTCCGGCATTTGGAAAAATGGTTTTGAAACCGTCAAGCGCTGCTTTTCCAGGATTGTCTGTGACTCCTGGTTTGAATCCAATTGTGACCACAATATCTGGGGCTTCGGCAAACAATGCTGTATTTGTAAGATGAAGGGAGTCTGTTGCACTTACTTCGATTATCGGGTCTGCAAAGATATCGTCCGCCCTTTCAGCGATCTCTTGTGATGAGATTTCACTGTCGATTAAGAAGCCAACAATAGACCTTACGTTCGCGATTTCAATTCCATGGTCGGCTTGTAGTTGCCGTTTTACAGAGTTGCCTCTAACGTCTCTCATGCCTTCTCCGAGTTTAGGAGTTGCTTCCACTCTGACTACATTTGAGGGCACTTGATACACCTGCCCCCTTCGGGGGCAGACGGACGGCAGAGACTACCGTCCATGAATACTGCGCTTGAGAAAAGCCTCAGATTTATTCGGTCAGAGCATTTCTGAGAGAAATTGTCCAGTGTAACTCTTTTTGGATTTAGCAACTTTTTCTGGAGTTCCCTCAGCGACAATTTTACCACCACGGTCGCCTCCTTCAGGGCCTAAATCGATTATCCAGTCTGCAGATTTTACAACATCTAAATGGTGTTCAATTACAACGATAGAGTGTCCTGTTGTCCTCAACCTTAGTAGAACATCAATCAATTGCTGTACATCAGAAAAGGAAAGTCCTGTTGTTGGCTCATCAAGAATATACATTGTATGTTTGTGAGGCGGTCTTCGTAACTCGCTTGCAAGTTTCACCCTTTGAGCTTCTCCACCTGATAGTGTTGTAGCTGGTTGGCCCAATCGAATATATCCGAGCCCTACGTCATTAATTGTTGATAGTGTTCGGTGTAATTTCTTGTGATTTGCAAAGAAATCAACCGCTTCCTTTACCGGCATTTCGAGTATGTCGTGGATATTTTTACCCTTCCATGTAACCTCGAGTGTTTCTCGAGTGTAGCGTTTTCCGTCACATATATCACAAGTAATCCACACATCGGGTAGGAAGTTCATTTCTAATTTAATCGAACCTCCTCCACTACAGGCTTCACACCTACCACCTTTTACGTTGAATGAGAAGTGTCCTGGTTTGTACCCTCTCTCTTTGGAAATTTTTGTTTCAGAAAATAATTTCCTAATTTCATCGAATGCTTTAGTGTAAGTTGCCGGGTTTGAACGTGGCGTCCTACCTATTGGAGACTGGTCGATGACGATTACTTTGTCTACATTTTCAATGCCTTCAATGCTATCGTGAATTCCCGGTTGGGCGTCGGTTCTGTTGATTTCTCTTTGTAAGGCAGGAGCAAGGATTCCAGAAACAAGTGAGGATTTTCCTGATCCTGAGACCCCGGTTATTGCTGTGAGACATCCGAGTGGAATCTTTGCGTTTATGTCGTTTAGATTGTTTTGGCGAGCGCCTTTAATCTCTAAGAAGCCTTTTTCCGGCTTAGTTCTTTTTTCTGGTGTTTGGATTGATCTCTTTCCTGATAAGTACGCCCCGGTTACTGAATTTTTAGCCTTCATAACTTCTTTTGGTGGCCCATTAGCTACGATTTCTCCCCCTTCGACTCCGGCTCCCGGGCCAAGGTCGCAAAGCCAATCGGCTTGTCTTAGTGTTTCTTCGTCGTGTTCGACGACGAGAAGGGTGTTACCAAGGTCAGATAGTTCTCTTAATGTAGATAGTAATCTTTCGTTATCCCTTTGATGTAGACCGATTGATGGTTCGTCCAGAACGTACATCACTCCAGTTAATCTGCTACCGATTTGGGTCGCTAACCTTATTCTTTGAGACTCACCCCCTGAAAGAGTGTTTGCTCTTCTGTCTAAAGTTAGATAGTCAAGGCCTACGTCGTTTAGGAAGCCAAGCCTGCTTTCTATTTCCTTGATTATTTCTTTTCCGATGAATGCGCTTCTCTCATCTAATTCGGTTGCTGCATTGCCTTGTCCCCTGAAAGAGCGGATTATTTGCAATGCTTCGAACACGCTCGAAGCTCCTATCTCTGGAAGGCGTTTACCACCAACTGTAACCCCCCTTGCGGCATCGTTGAGTTTTTCTCCACCGCATGAGGAGCAATCCTCATCATTCATGCAGGCGATTAACCGGTTTCTCGTGCGGTCAGAACTGGTCTCAGTGTATGTCTTTTGGAGTCTGCCATAAACTCCTTCCCAGGGTTTACTGTATTGGTATAACGAACCTGTTTCGGAATGAAATTCGAAATGGATAATTGTGGAGCCAGAACCATTCAGAATTATGTCCTTGTCGTCTTCATCCAGAGATCCGAATGGTACATTTGTAGGGATTCCATAGTGTTCGGCGGTTTGCTCCATTAACTTCCTATACCAATGAGGAGACATTGATTGTCTCCATGGAATAATACAACCTTCGGATATCGTTGAGTGTCTATCAACCAATAGGTCCTCACTAAATCTCCTTTGGACCCCCAGACCTTGACAAGCTGGACAAGCCCCAAGAGGGGAGTTGAAAGAGAATACTCTTGGACTCATCTCGGGCATGAATGCGCCGTGTTCGGCACACGCAAATTCTTCTGACCAAGCCATCGTGTCTCCCTGCTTCGTATTCATAGAACGGGAGCCTTCGTCATACTCGAAGTCTTCTTCTGGCGACTTTATACTCTCAATCGCTACAGTTCCTCCGCCTATTCTCAAGGAAGATTCTACGGCTTCTGTTAGTCTCTGTCTTCGGTCTTTCGTGCATCGAATTCTGTCTACCCGCACATCGATATCGTGACGAAGGTTTTTGTCCAAATTATGCTCGTCTTCGAAAGATGCTTCTCTTCCATTGATTCTGCCTTCTGTCCAACCTTGTTCGACCAAGTTTCTGAATAGGTCAGCGTGCGTTCCCTTCCTGTTTCTTATCGCTGGACTCCAAACCGCTATGGCGTGCCCTTCCATGTGCCAAATGATGTCATCGACTATTTCTTGGACGGTTCTTCTGGCGACTTCTACCCCACATGTCGGACAGTGAGGTTTCCCAATTCTAGCCCACATTAATCGAAGATAGTCCATTATTTCAGTGACGGTTGCGACGGTGGACCTAGGGTTGTGGCTACCTTGCTTTTGATCTATTGAAATCGCAGGAGATAGGCCTTCAATACTATCGCAGTCTGCTTTTTTCATCTGGCCGATGAATTGCCTAGCATATGAAGACAAGCTCTCAACATAGCGTCTTTGGCCTTCAGCATACAGCGTGTCGAAAGCAAGAGAGGATTTGCCTGAGCCAGATACTCCTGAGATAACTACAAATTTCCCTCTTGGTAATTTAACATCTATATCTTGTAGATTATGAGTTCTTGCCCCACGGACTTCTATCCATGAATCGTCCGCAGGTTTCCCCATACACTCTGTCGTGAGTCAAGGGTTCTTGAGTCCTTGCTTATCAGTTGGGCCCGAATGGGATTGGGGCTTCGAACCGCATTGGGTCATCTGTTACTGGATGAAGTATCTCCAAGGAGCTTGCATGTAATGCGATTCTTCCGATTGGGTTGCCCTCTGCGCCGTGTTGGTTATCGCCTATTACCGGGCATCCCAAATTTGCCAATCCAACCCTGATTTGGTGGCGACGGCCGGTCTCTATGGTAAGTGCGAGTAGGCTTGCAACCTCATCTTGATCTTCTATGCTCCAGTGAGTGATTGCTTCTTTGGCTTGAGGGTGTTTGTTGTTTACCGCCTTAACGCGTAGGAATTTATCTTCGAGTAACCATTCCCTAATAGTGCCATAATTGGTTTCAGGCCTGCCCTGAACTAGGGCATGGTAGACTCTGTGAACAGATCTATCAGCGAATTGCTCCTGAAGATAGTCCTTCGATTGTTTGTCTTTTGCAAATACCATTACTCCCGATGTTTCCCTGTCGAGACGATGAACGATGTAAGCCCAGGCGTTTTTATTTTCAAATTGAACATATTCCATAACCCTTGAATGGAGTGTGTCGGGCTCCATTTTATCTGTTGAAACCGACAATAGCCCTGCTTGTTTATTCACTACGATAATGTCCTCGTCTTCAAAGAGGATTTTGATTCTGATTTTCCTCTTGGGTTTGTTTGGATTTGGAGATTTTTCATCGGCTTTTTTCCGGTTAAGAATTTTGATTTCGCTTCCTTTCATTACAACTTCTTTGGCTTTATGAATTATTTTTCCATCGACTTCGACCCGGCCTTCAGTGAGCATTTTTCGAAGTTTGTTTTTCTTGGATTCTGGATAAATGATAGAAAGTGCCACCAGTAATTCAATATCGGATTCCACTATCATTTTTGGTCCTCACAAAAATATTATTTCAACGGTTTTTCCAATCGGATATTCTTCTCCTGGTTGAAGTACCACTAATGCTTCACTATGAGCCATACTAGCGATATTGCCTGAGCCTTGGTGGATTTTTTGTGAAGCTATTAATTCGTTATCACCTTTTTCTATTGAAACCCGCCTCAGTGTTAGGCAGTCTTTTGTTGGTTTGACGACAGTGGAAAGTCTCGCAAAAGCTCGCTTTTCTATCGGGCCTTCTGCACCTGTTAGGTTTCTTATCCATGGAGCGACAATCATTCTAAACACAACGTGTGAACTCACTGGGTTTCCTGGTAAACCGAAAATTGGTGTGGATTTCCAAAGGCCGAAAAGGGGCGGAGACCCTGGTCTCAGTTTTACTCTCCAGAAATCAAGTGTGCCTTCCTGTTCCATTATTTTTCTAACAAGGTCCCATTCACCCATTGAAACGCCCCCACTTGTCAAGATTAGGTCGCATGATTCTGAGGCGTTATTCAGGGTTTGACGAAGGTCTTCGAGAGTATCTCCTACGCATTGCATTCTTACTGCTTCGTGCCCTAGCCAGTTGACTAATCCTGCTATTCCAAAGGAATTGGATTCGTAAATTTGCCCTCTTTGTAATTCTTGGCCAGGTTGAATCAATTCGTCTCCGGTCGAAATTATTGCTATTTTTAGTGGTTTGAAAACTGATAATTTATCATACCCCATTGTAGCACACATGCCTATTTGTGAGGGTGTCAAAAGAGTCCCTGAGGAGATTGCAACTTGGCCTTTTTTCAGATTCTCTCCCCTGAATCTAATGAAGTCAGGCATCGATTCTTTGAGTAAAGTAACTCTGTTTCCATCAACTTCTGTCATTTCAATTTGTAAAATTGAGTCTGCGCCCTTTGGCATAGGCGCACCGGTCATTATTCTAACGGCCTGGCCCTTCTCTACAACTACGTCATCTTCTTGGCCTGCGGCTTGTATAGTTGCGATTATATCCAGTGTTGTAGGAGGTGATTTTGTGTCTTCGTATCGCATAGCAAAACCGTCCATTGCAGAATTGTCAAAAGGTGGGTCGTCTACTTTCGAAACCAAATCTGTAGCAAGAATTCTATTGTGACAGAGGCCCAAAGGTAGTTCTTCGGTTTCGGTTTTTATTTTTCTTTTCATGCATATTTCCAATGCTTCATCGAGTTGAACAAAATAAGGCACTTCTGACATCTTTTCACCTCAAATATAACTTGTAAAATCTATTACATAGCGAATCAAACTTAGTGATATTGCACAAAGGAAAACCAACGTTACCAATTCTTTTGAAACGTATTTTATGGAGTATTTTGCTCCGAAATATGCGCATAAAAATATCAGAATTGGAATTATAATTACTGGCACTATTCCTATTTGATCCAAAAGTCCAGATGCTTTGCCGCCTACGATAATATGGCTTGCTAAAGAGACTGGTACTATGGTTGCCCCGATTAAGAAACTAGTTCCAGCCGCCTTCTTGGCGTCCATGTTTAAAATCGCTCGGTTTAGAGTAACCAATATCGCTCCTCCACCAATCCCCAATATTCCTGACAGTGTTCCAGCAATCCCTGCACCAAACTGATAGATGCTCTTTTTTTCCTTGAAGTTGGTCTCTTCAACCTCTATCTCTGTTTGTTGTCTATATATTGAAATCGTCTTGACAAAAACCATCGCAATCACCATAGATGCAATGACTTTTATTCCAATATCACCAACTAAATCCGTCATTTTTGATGCAAGAAGTGTTCCAATTATTGCCATAGGTATAGCGATTATTCGTGCTGCGTTTGCTACTTCGTTGTCTGCATGTCCAGCTTTAGAATGCGCTAAACTACTTCCAGTAGCTACCATAAAAATCATAGTCAGTGAACCTAAAACCGCCTCTAGTATCTCCCAACCCAACATATAGTGTAGAATTGGAACAAATAGGATTCCTCCCCCTAATCCAAGTGGGCTGAAAACGGTTGCAATAACAAATAAAGAAAATATTGCAAGGACTGTCATCATTTCCAAATTATCAAACCTTCTTTTTGAAATGCAATCCAACTAAAATTCTAATATAGAAATCTTGAATTAAATCAGTTGAATTGTTCCTGGTGTTCACAGTGTGGACATGTGATTGTGTATCTTGATTTTTTGGGTTTTGGAACCACCATAATACTACCGCACATCTGACATTGGTGTTTGATGGTGTCTGGTTCTTTCGGTTTTTCTGGATCGTTTAGTGTTCGACCAACGTCTGTAGACCAACCTAGTGAATCAGAGTATGAGTCGGTCTTCTTTATTTTCGAACTCTTCAGAGATAGTCGAATTTTCTTTTTCTTCTTACGACGTTTGCCGGGGGGAGCTTTAGTCGCCATGAGAGCCCCTTGATGTCACTGTATTCAACCACTTCGGCTTAAATCATCAAATCAATTCTAAACGATTATTCTCGATTCTCCGTTAATTGGCTGGTGAACGGCATGCCCTGCCGCCTCAAGATCCTCAACTAGTGGAGGTCTTGCGTGATTTGCGTCTGTATGGTACACAACCACTGTTTCTGCTTCACATTTTGCTGCAAAATCAACTATCTCCGAATGTCCTGCGTGAGTGGAAAATGAAAATTGGTGTACATCTAAATCGATTGGTGTATTTTTGTTCCAAATTGGTACTTGTTTTTCATCCAATAGCATTCTACCGCCAGAACCTTTTGCTTGATATCCAGTTAGTAATACTGCGTTCCTTGGGTCCATCCTAAGCCTGTTAAGATACCAAATAGAAGGCCCACCATCCAACATACCGGATGTCGAAACGATGCAGTCTGCGTTTAGTGCTTTCTTTTTATCTGATTTTGATGAGACTTTTTTGCACCATTTCCATGCTTCTTGTAACTTGGCCGGATCTCTTAATGATTCGGGGTGTTCCAACTGTAGTCTTGCTACAGATTTGCCCATCCCATCTACGTGAACGTCTAATTCTGGGAGATATTGGTGTAACATCATTACTACATCTTGAGTGCGCCCATTTGCAAAGGCTGGAATAAGGGCGGTCCCTCCTTTATCCGTTATCTCTACGATTTTTTTGATGAATTCCTCTATAGTTTCCGTTTTTGGTTTGTGGTCGCGTCCACCATATGTTCCTTCTACAAACAACACATCACATTTTTCTGGTTTTGCTCCTTTAGTAAGTGGTGAGTCTCTTGTATCAAAATCACCAGTAAAAAGAAGTTTGTGAGTATTTGTTTCTACGTTTAGCATGGCCGCTCCAGGTATGTGACCTGCTCTTGTAAGTTTTAATTTCCATCCTTCTTCAGTCCATTCTTCGTCGAATTTGTGTGTTTTCCAAGAAGCTACTGCTCCATCAATATCTCTCTTATCCCAAGCTAAAGGGTATCCTTCTAACTGACTTACTTTGTAGCAGTCATTCCACATCATTCTACTAATTTCTGCGGTAAGTTCTGTACCATGAAGTGTTGTTCGATAATTCGAACATAACCATGGTGCCATTCCTAAATGATCAATGTGTGAATGAGTTATTATTGCATTTTTTATTGGTGGAGCTTCATTCGGATATTTTGGAGGATCTGTTGGAGCTAATCCATAATCAAGGAGCATTTTTGTTCCCGAAGGATCTTCAAATACGCAGCCGACGTTTCCAACTTCATTCCCCCCACCAAGATAATGGTAACGTGTTCCTTTTTCTGGAGGACTTGATGGATAATTTGAAGTCCGGCCAGGAGAATACATTACCATATTCAACTCCAGTAAGTTCTGAGAAATGAATATACCCCACCCCTACGTTTCCTATGGAGATAATTTATGATAGGTGAATTATATTTTCTTACAATGAATATTATTTACTTCACGCGTTAAACATCAATGGGGCTTACTTCGTCACTCTTATTATCATCAATACTTACAATCGTCACTCTTTATATTCTAAAGATTCCAATGGAAATGCAGGGGTCTTAGGTATCGTTTGTTTCCATGTCTAAACACGTTAAATTCATTTCTTTTCGAAATCTTTTTCCAACGAAAAATAATTTTTCCTTTTCATTCAATATTTTCCAATGGCAATCTGGCGAAGGTAATTTGAGTTAGTTGCCACTGGAATAAACATGGCACAACATCAGACTCAACTATTCGTGGTTGATGAAAAATTGTGTTATGGGTGTGGAGCTTGTATTGGACTTTGCCCTACAAACGCTTTGGATCTTATTGATAGATTAGCGGTTGTAACCCAAGATGATTGTACATTGTGTAACCATTGTATTCCTTCATGTCCAGTATTTGCACTATCAATAGAGGATGTGCAAAATTGATATCGATAGCAGGCGGTGGATTAAGGGGACTTAATTGCGCCATAACTCTTCTAGAAGAAGGATACAACGTAATGGTCTATGAAACTAGACAAGAAATTGGTAATCCAATAAGGTCTCCAGGAATAATAAAACATTTAGATTCAAATTTAATTTTGATTTGTAATGCTAAATCGAATGATTTTGGATGGTGCCTACGAAGGGAATGGCTAGAGAAAAAATATGCGGAAAGGGTGATTGATTTAGGTGGAGAAATAATTCTGAAATCCGAGGCACCTCCAGACGCAATAGATTGTCGCGGTGGTAAAACGCCAGCACCAGGATGGCCATCAACAAACCCAATAGATGAATCACTAATCACTTGGAATGGTGGTATAACAATAGAGAACAACATACCAGACGTTTTTGAATTGAATACATTAGAGGATGATAAATTCTGTTTTGAACACTCTGATGGTTTAATTGAATGTTGGATAAGAGGAAAACTACCAAACCCTCCTCAAGGATGGCTCGAAATAATCCAAGGGGAACATCCGATAAACGCAAATGATATTTGGGCCGACAATTCATTATTAGAAGGAGTAATGATAGCCAAAAAAACAATTCAATCCCTACAGGAAGGAAACTAATATGCTACCAGACTTTGGATTGCTGAATTACATTCAAGACACATCCCAAGGTTGTAGGCATGTAACCCTTATCGACCCGGGAAAACAATCCGCAGAAATAGCAACAAAACGGGCAATTACTGCAATAGAAGCAGGATCTAACATGATCTTTGTAGGAGGGTCTACAGACACCCCAAACGAAGTAGTTCACGAGACATGTAAATCGATTCAGGAAGCACTCGAACTCCAAATCTTCGCTGCAAGCCAAGACCCAACATCAGATGAGGATAAATGGAAAATTCCCGTTGTTCTCTTTCCAGGAGGGGCCCATGCATTATCTCCAGCGGCAGACGGAATAACCTTCATGATGCTAATGAATTCAAGAACTAGACGGTTCCTTATCGAGGAGCAACTTAAGGGAGCTCCACATCTAGACAAATTTGGTGTTGAAGCAATACCAACCGGCTATCTCGTATTTTCTCCAGGTGGTAAAGTAGGAGAAGTAGGCGAGGCCGATTTGATAACAAAAGATGAGACAGGCCTAGTAAAATCATATGCCATTACAGCAAAAATGTACGGGTTCAAAATATTGTATTTAGAAGCGGGAAGCGGTTCAGATACCCAAGTGTCCAAAGAATGTATAGAAGCCGCAAGAGAGGTTGAGGGCCTATGTTTGTTTGTAGGAGGCGGAATACGAACCAAAGAACAGGCAATTTTGGCAGCTAATTCAGGTGCAAATTGGGTTGTAACTGGCACTTTAACGGAAGACGCCGACAATCTACAAGAACTCCATCAGAGAATAACCGAAGTGGTTGAAGGAATTCAATCCTCATCTTCGTAAAGAACAGGATCGCCACTTCCACCCGGAGCAGCAGGCCTGTCGACATCAATATTCATCCCTTGTTCGATGACTTCTAACGCCTTATCCAAATCTACGGTTCCACCGTCAGCCAAGGTTTTCATATCATCAGCATTCGGCGAGGAGATCTTTCTTTCAACATTCGGAGCATTAGCGTATACTTCTTTACGCAATTCTCTTTCATCATGAGTTCTAACCAGAGAAAGGGAGTCAGCAAACGCTTGTCCAACAACCTCTCTCGTTCTTTCAGACCGCTTTGCTCCATCTAATTCATGCATTGCAGAATCTCTTTGTGATTCCAATTCTCTGATTTCAGAAGTTCTGTCAGTTAGTGCAGCTTCAAGGTCCGAAATAGTTAAAGA